>NZ_FUFN01000010.1:2259198-2627878 GCF_900162615.1 Virgibacillus proomii
AAAATATCCATTTTCACTAATTTTGAAGGACGGTAACCAATTAAATCATAATCAAACGAAGCATAACCTTTCGTGTGTGATTTGAGTTGATCAAAGAAATCATAAACAATCTCAGATAATGGAATATGATAAATTACATTTACACGAATATCATCTAAGTATTCCATGTCAATAAATTGGCCTCGTTTTTTTTGTGATATTTCCATTACCGCACCAACAAATTCATTTGGTACCATAATCGATGCTTTCACATAGGGCTCTCGTATTTCCTTAATTTGTTGAGGGTCGGGCATAAATGATGGGTTATCAATAGAAATGGTTTCTCCATCTGTTTGCTCCACTTCATAAATAACACTTGGGGCAGTTGTAATTAAATCAATATTAAACTCTCTTTCAATGCGTTCTTGAATAATCTCCATATGCAATAATCCTAAAAAACCACAGCGAAAGCCAAAGCCCAATGCTTGAGATGTTTCCGCTTCATATTGGAGTGATGAATCATTTAATTCTAATCGTTCCAATGCTTCTCGTAAGTCATTATAATTTTTAGAGTCTACCGGATATAGACCGCAAAATACCATTGGGTTTAATTTCTTATATCCCGGTAAAGGTTCTGTTGCCGGACGGCTTGCCAGTGTAATCGTGTCACCAACCCGAGTATCTCCTACATTTTTAATCGATGCTGTCAAATAACCGACATCACCAACAATTAATTCATCTTTACTTTCTGGTTTTGGATGAAATACACCTACCTCGTTAACTTCATATTCCTTTCCAGTTGCCATCATTTTTATTTTATCGCCAACCTTAACAGACCCTTCCTTTATACAAACGTAGGCAACAACACCGCGGTACGGATCATAAAGGGAGTCAAAAATCAACGCCTTGAGAGATGCCTCCGGATCGCCGGATGGGGCAGGTATTACCTCAATGATTCGTTCCAAAATCTCATCTATGCCAATATTTGCTTTTGCTGAAGCAAGAATCACATCATCTTTATCAATCCCAATTACATCTTCCAACTCTTGTTTGACACGTTCTGGATCTGCACTTGGTAAATCTATTTTATTGATAACAGGGATGATCTCTAAATCGTTATCCAAAGCTAAATAAACGTTTGCCAACGTTTGCGCCTCTATTCCTTGAGCAGCATCAACCACTAAGATAGCACCTTCACAAGCTGCAAGACTCCGCGATACTTCATATGTAAAATCAACATGTCCAGGTGTATCGATCAAATGGAACAGATATTCCTCTCCAGCTTTACTTGTATAATGAAGCTGAACTGCGTTTAATTTTATTGTAATACCACGCTCTCTCTCCAAATCCATAGCATCAAGTAACTGATCTTTCATTTCTCGTTGTGAAATTGCTTGTGTTCGCTCTAAAATACGATCAGCTAACGTCGACTTTCCATGGTCAATATGAGCGATAATCGAAAAGTTCCGTACATTTCTTTGATTTTCTGCCATTAATGATGTTCACTCCTACTTCCTCCTATCTGTATTCAAACAGATAGAAACCCAAAATTAACTGCGCCAATGACTAGGTTAGATTATAGCAATAGAACCATTGATATTCAAGAACAAAAGCTAGAAGGGCTCGATTAGTAACTTACAAACTTGAGAGCCCCTAATAAGATCGAGTGAAACTTCATTCCGTGAAACGCTTTTCACACGGAATGTTAGTACCTTAAAGGTATGACCTAAAGGCCTTTGAACCGAATTGAGCATTTAGGTGCCGTTTTTCTTTTATGTTCACAATGCATAACAGATTTTAGAATTGAGGAAAGTACGGCACCTTACATGCGGGGTAAAGGGAAACTTTATTCAAGGAGTGCTTTTCTACTTGAATGTAAGTTAAACGAAAGTCGCTTGATCGCGTAAGCTAGACGAAGCAACTTTTTCAAAAAGTTACCCTCCATGTAGAAACAGATATCATTTCGTAGACAAGAATAAAAGCGTGATACTATACTAAATATTGAATAATTCAATCTGTTCAACCATCGTATAGAAGAATAATAAGTTAAAATTCGGAAAAATCAATAGTTTAAACGTTAAAGAACTTTCTAATTAGGCATCAGCCAAAATAAGCTCGATTATTAACAGAAGTTGGCAAGGCGAGCGGTTAATGAACATGTCAAGGTTCTTACAATCGATCAATTGGTTGTCAGTTTGTAAGAACCTACTATTTTTACAATGACATTTAATAGCATCAAGACCAGACATATAGTTTTTTAACAACTTAAAAAAACAGCTGCGATATTTGATATAAAATTTCAACCACAATTTCATAAAATCCTGTAATACTTGCTTCTAGTATAGAAGCTGTCTTCTCCGTTACCGGAGCGGGAGCTTCTACTTCTGTAAGAGGAGCTCTGTTTTCCCCACTAGTTGCTTCGTTTATATTTTCGGTAGATGGTAAAGTTATTTCCTCTATCTTATCTGAGGCAATGGGTTCTTGTTCCTTATTCACTGCACCTTGATTACCATAAACTACTCCTGTTAAAAAACAAATTGCCAGCAACAAAAGAATAATCACAGATCTTGCCATATTAACCCTCCTAAGAATCAGCGTCTACTTTCTCAGCATCCCAATATAATTCACTTAATACATCCGCGAATGCATCAGCTGAACGATACAGCTCGTCTATATTATTTTCTACTCCACCAAACTCCAACAGTAACGCATTTTCTGATAAATCCTGATTAAATATACCATTTGTCCCTGCACCTTTCTTCGTAAACACTCCTCTACTTAAGCCAGGGTACTTTTCTTCTAATAAATAATGTAATTTAGCTGCTAGTTTTTGATTTTTTTCATACGCATCATGCTCTGCGCCAATGACAATCATAACTCGAGCATATGATTTTTGATTAATTTTCGTTGTTGTTTTATTCCTATCGATTGAATCGCGATGCAGATCAAAAACATAGGTAATGTCTTTATTTGCTGCAACAGTCTCACGAACAATTTTTCTTGAGGCTTCATAAGATTTTCCATAGTCCCAGCCCTTATTGTTCAGTTCACTCATAATATCGGTGTTATCTACCTTTGTTCCTATGCCATTCGCTTTTAACGATGTTGCTAACCGTTCACTTACCTTGGTAATATTTACTTCTTTATGATGAGCTTCATTTGGATCAGATACATTAGGTAAATGTGGTAAAAATGATTCTCGGTTATGCGTGTTATACAAAAACACAACATTTTTATCTCCGGTTGTAGGATGGGATTTCTTTGTACGGTTATCATTTTTGTTCCACTCCGTTTCTTTATCTTGCTGATCGATAAATGCTTGTCGTTCTTTTAAAACGTCTTTTAAAGGGGGGGAAGACTCAATAGGAAAATTAGTAAAGTTGGTTCCCTTACCAGCAATTAAAATTTGATTATCAAAACTGGAAAATCCAGGTATCTCATTTCTTATTAGACTACGAGGGTCTTTGGGTGTAAGATTGGTTGCTACTTGAAATAAGATTGTTGAGACATTTGGCTTGTTTTTATCGGTTAGATAACTTTGTTGAAAGGCACGATTTTCCAAGCTCAGTAAATAATAGAAAAATGAACTATCAATATCATTTGTCCATCCAGTAATAATTTCTGATGATAATCGATAAGCAGGCTTTACCGTAGTCATTATTCCAATAAATATAAATAATAAAACAAAACCAATGAAATAAACACTGCCTTTTTGATAAAATGAGCGCAGCCAGTTACTTTTCCATTGCATGGTTCCACCCTTTCTGAAATGCAACTTCATAACACTATCTTTTTCTATAGTTCACTCTATGAAGTGAATTGCAAAACTAGAACCCAAAAATAGATTCAATCCAGATGTAAGAATGTCCCTCGCGTAAGCATATCTTTAGTATTTCTATGACTTCGAAAAAGCAAAAGAGCATTCCTAATCAGCTCTTTCATTTGAATATGTCTGTCTTTAAGCTGATTAATAGAATGCTCGCTAAACTGTTTGTATACTCTTTTTTATCTTGAATAAAAAGCAAAATTATCAACATCCACGGTTTCATGCAATGCAGCATTAACACCATTGGCAAGTAAATTTGCCATATCTTTCATAAACCCATCGACTTCTTTTGGTGTAACCATTAAATTATGTCCAAGCGGTGTTAACACTTCGGTAATCAGTTTTCTTTTTTGTTCATCATCAAGACTACCGACAATACCTAAAAACGTTTGTCGTTTTTCCTTGTCTGGCATGTCTTCATCCGTTAAACTTCTATTTCCAAATGAAAGTCCAGCAGGTGTTAAGGATTTAGATGGCTTATCCTTTTCTTTCCATTCCCTTCCAAAATGCTTCAACAAAAAATCGATCGTATCACTAGCGATCGTCACCGCATCTACAACAGTAGGAACACCTATAGCAAAAACTGGAATACCTAGTGTTTCTTTGCTGATTTCTTTACGTTTATTACCAACACCAGATCCTGGATGAATACCGGTATTGGACAATTGAATGGTTTCGTTAACTCTTTCAATTGATCTTGAAGCTAAGGCATCAATACAAATAACAAAATCCGGCTTAAATTTTTCTACAATCCCAAAAATAATATTACTCGTCTCAATGCCGGTTATGCCCATCACACCAGGAGTTATAGCAGCAGTAGGTCGGTAACCTTCTGCAACCGTTTCATGCTCCAGTTCAAATAAATGACTTGTCACTAACACTTTTTCTATCGTCATCGGCCCTAACGCATCTGGTGTAACATTCCAATTTCCCAATCCAACGATTAGACATTTACCATCTTTAGGAATATTGTTGGCAGCAATTAATGCTTCTAACTCCTTTGCTAATACTTTCGCTGCTTGCTCTTGTCTTTTTGTGTCCTGACGTTTCACCCCATCTGCATAGATGGTAATATATGTTCCCGACTTCTTTTGCAGTAGCTCAGCTCCTGTTTCATCAATTTCTACACAGGATATTTTTATTCCCTTTTCTTCACGTTCTTTGATCGTTACCCCTTTTATTTCCTGTTCTGTATTTTGTTGATTTTCAACATACATATCCTTTGCTTCCACAGCAAGATCGGTTCTAACTTGATAAGGGACAATATTCTCATTTGCTTGATCCATTCATCGCTCATCCTTTACATATATTTTATCCGCATTTAAGATGCCCATCTTCCACTTCAAGAGTGATAAAAACAGGAAGAAATCGACACCTAAATACTCAATTCGGTTCAAAGGCCCTTAGGTCACACCTTTAAGGTACTAACATTCCATAATGGGGAAGGAAAAACTTATTGAATGAAGTTTCCTTTATTCTAGCTTGAACCAATTTTACAAACTCATTCATCTAGAACGAATTGGGATTTAGAAGCTGATCTCTGACATAGTTATCAAGCTAATAACCGTTGTTCAAAGCGGGAAGAATACGTATTTTACATGTAGAAGAAAAATATAAAATATCCTTCCACAATAATTTTTATACACGCTAATGTAAAATGAAATTCGCTGCATCATTTTTACTTGGCTATTTGAATATCTATTTACAAATTGTCGTAAGTTTATTTTTTAAATTTCTTGTTAATCTTATCTTTGTATTTAGAAAAACTTTTTTATTCTTCGACATAGCTACTTGAAAACAACCGTTTCCTTTGGTAAAATGACCTTTGTCCAAAGACAAAACATAATTAAATTAACGGAAAAATTTGCCTGAGGATAATAACCCATATACATCTCTACAAGTGGCGATGATTTAGGAGGTGAAAGACATTGGCTAATATTAAATCTGCAATTAAGCGTGTAGAAACGAATAACAAAAAACGTTTGAATAACAATACACAAAAATCTGCAATGCGTTCACAAATTAAACAAGTAGAAAAACTTATTGAAGCAAAAGATAAGGAAAATGCAAGTATTGCTTATCAAGCTGCAAAGAAAGCAATTGATAAAGCAGTAGGAAAAGGAATTGTACACCAGAATTTTGGAAACCGTCAAAAATCCCGTTTAGAGCAACGAATTAATCAGCTTGGAGCATAAAAAAACGATCCTATAGGATCGTTTTTTTATTATTATTGTGCTCTCGTTGCTTGGCCTGTGACCAAATGATAAAGAAGCATTTCAAATGCCAACTCTTTTTCCATTTTGCCTTGCTTTATTATCCTGTCTGTTTCGGCAAACTCATTCATAATGTATATAAGCAAATCAATTGTAAAATGCTTTTCTCGTTTTAATGCAATTTTAATTACATATGGGTGAATTCCGAGTATTTTCTCCATTTGCGCTTGTGTATACCCTTTTTGTCTTAATAGTTTAACTCGAAAAAGAGTCCGAAACTGAAAAGCAAGCAGTCCAATCATGGCAATTGGATCTTCCTTTTGTTTTTCTAAATCTTTATAAATTGCTATTGCCCTATATAAATCACGGTTCATAACGGCATCGACTAAGCGAAGAGAAGTATTCGTTGGTGTATGCGACATTAAATCCTCAGCGATCTCTTTTGTCACTTGACCATTTTCACCTACATAGAGCGAAAATTTATGTAACTCATTTTCCAATAACAATAGATTTGTAGACACTTCTACTTCCAGCATATCGTAAACTTCATTGGTTAGCTCAATCTTAAATTGACCTGCAAGTTCGTCAATCCATTTTTTTAGTTCATATTCCTTTATTGGATTACAATTCGCAACAACAGCGTGTTTTTTTATTAATTTCGTTATTTTTTTCCGTTCATCTATTTTTTCATAAGGTGCTGTTAATACTAAGATAGAATAATCTACAGGTGCTGTTAAATACGTTTCTAACATCGACAATTGATGTTCAACGGAATTTTTATCTTGTTTTGCTTTTAAGAATGATGCGTTATTAGCAATTACGAGCTTCCGTTCACCAAAAAAAGGATATGTTTCAACATCAGCAATAACATCTTCAACCGGCATTTCTTCCAAATCATAAACAGCAAGATTGTCCTCATCATTGTGAATTACAACCCGCTCTAATTGTTTAATTAAACTTTGTATAAAAAAGGATTCATTTCCATAAAATAAATATACAGGTGATAGTTGTTTTTTCTTAATCTTTTTTAAAGTTTCTAAATAGGCCATCCCATTCACTCCATTTTTCAACATATCTTTATGGTAAATCGTTGTAAAGATAATCGCAAGAGCGAAATTGTTGTATACATTTTTTGATTTTTTGTTTCATGTCTAAAATCATTTGACATAGGGTAACAGAGAGGGATACTTAACTTGGAAATGATCCCTCTCCAATCTATATCAACGCTTGAATAACTGCCCTAGGAACAGCTAGCCAAACGATATTTGCTTTACTTATAGACTTTCCCTTTTACGTAAAAGTATTGATGTTAAGTCTTTCTAATTTTGGAATGAAGACGTTTATATGTTAGAATGTGATATAAGTGGATTTTTTATCGTATCTAACTTATATTGGGAGGGGTTAACATGAACGAGTTTGAAAAAGATACGCAATCAAAAACAAATGATATGGTTGATAATATTAAGGGTTTCACCCTTTCATTTGTTTTCTTTTTATTAATATTTGCTATCGGTGTTACAATCAGTGTGTTAGGATCGTAAAGAGACTGTTTAAAGTCTCTTTTTTATGTGATAAAAACTATTTCTGTTTCTATATAATGGATATCGTTTCGTATAGCTTATGCAATGAAGCAAAACAAACTTCGATCTGTACGGTAAATTAACATCGGTTCGAATCAAAAAGGAAGGAAGGCTGACTAAAAGCGGAGTTGCCATAAAATAAAGCATCGACATATCCCGTTGCAAAGACAAGTTTTTTTATTTCGCCAAACGTTCTGTTTTTGTTCTTATATTTTTTTCTAAATTATGGAGTAACTGTTTAATGATTTTCTATAAATAAATGGATCGCATGGATACTGTTTCATAATTAAGTTGATAAAAAGAGGTTCATATCATTTTACAACCTGTTCGTACTCTCGAATGCCATCCATTTCTTAGCATCTTGTTTGTTTAAAAAAAGGTTCTTATGAAGAATATGGATGCCTTTCTGTATTTTTTAAAATAATTTTATCATGCGTGCTTTATTATGCCTTTTATAAAGTGAAATTTCATTTATCGTGCTTTTCCCTTCATCTATGTTAAAAAGTAACACAAAGGCTGCGTCCTTAAAAAACGTGATGTATTCCCGCCGAAGTTTTTCTAGTCCTTGAAAAACCGCGATGTATCGCTTCCTTAGCTTCTCTGTCCTTGAAAAATGGCAATAAATCGCTGACGCACTCTTTCCTTGTCCTTGAAAAAGAAAAACGCTTTTTCTGCATGCGATGGTTATTCAAGCAGTCTCTCTAGTCCTATCAGTCCAAGCGAACCAAATTTAGATGTCGTTTCAACTGCTTAGACTTCTTAAAACGAGATTCTTATGGTAGGATAAAAAAATTATATTCCATAAAATAAATCTTCACTCATCAGGGGTTTTCTTTTATTCCCCACTGATTGTTAGTACCACAAGGATTAACCTAAAGGCCTATGAACTGAATCGGACAATTATTGGCAGTTGGACCATTCCAATTATCCTTCTAAGTTTCACCCTATAGCATGGAAGGGCAGTCTAACTGCCAATTACATGTGGGATAAATATAAAGAAATCCATGATAGCTTATGGCCAAAATGTTTTAAATGTTCCGGTTTGTTGATTAAACCGGTATTGAATAGCCCCATCTTCATCCGTTCGAAGTAACAGAATGGAATCCAAGGTCTTAATTACCTCAGAAGCAGGGTGCCCATAGCGATTTTCTCTCCCAACCGATAATAACGCTACCTGAGGATGAAGCTGTTGCACTACGTTCTCATCGGTGGAAGTATTGCTGCCATGATGAGCGATCTTAAGTACATCTACTTGAAGATTTGGATAAGCCTTAGCTATTTCTCTCTCTTCATCCTTCGTTATATCCCCGGTAAACAGCCAATGTGCTTCTCCAAATTTCGTATACAACACAAGCGAATTTTCATTAGCAGCTCGCTTATCCCGCATCGGACCAAGAACATGGAAGAGCTGACCATGCAAATTAATTGTAGAGGCGGCTTCTACAAATATTTGTTCCGTTTCTTCGGGTGAGGGAACAATACTTTTTTGTTTTGTATCGTAGTAGTTACTTACTATAATTGAATCCACCGTAAAATCATCAAACAAAAATGGAATACTGCCATTATGATCGAGATCTTCATGTGTGATAAACACCGCATCAATCTTAACAATTCCCCTTGAGAATAAATAAGGCTTCAAAATTTGTTCATAAATACGTCTGGAAGGTTGCTTTTCTTGAAACGAAAATGTTGCGCCTGCATCAATTAGTATGACACCTTTTCGGTAAGGCAGTTCAATGATAAATGCATCTCCTTGACCAATATCTAACATCGTAACCAAGCCCCAGGGAGATAAATAAGGACGTAAAGTATTTCCTATAATTACGATTGTCATCAAGCAAGCACAGAAGAATGCTTTATACAGCTTATTATTTTCCCAAAACTGCATAAATAAAATGAATAACATATAAAAACCAAGGACTACTATCCAAGGTAACGGGCCCATTATCCAGGGGTAATTTACATAGTTATCGATAAACTTTACAATATTCATTGCTTGTTCATGAATGGTCAGAAAAATCCCATCTAGAAATGAAACGATTGCAAGTGGTGAAAATATCAGTAAACCAAACATCATTGGAATAACAAAAAAAGAATAGTATGGTACCATTACCATGTTAACCAAAATAGAAAGTGGCTGAAATAAAGAAAAATAATAAATTTGAATTGGCAATATAGCAATTTGTGCAATAAAGCTAATATAGATTATTTGTTCTATTCTTGATGTTGTATTTATAATCAGCTGTTTCGAAATTAATAAAGCGAAGGTAACCGCAAACGAAAGTTGAAATCCCACATGATAAATAATTAATTTATCTAAAGTAACTAGCAATATAAACACAATACTTAATACATCCGTAACACTCCATTTTATTCCTGTTTTATAAAGAAGAATAAACAGGCAGGTCATTAGACTGGCACGCCAAACGGAGGGTTCACCACCGGCTATAACTGCATACAATGGAAGAATGCAGAATATCACCCACTGTGCATTTTCTTTTGTCATTAGATTCAGTTTTACCAGTAACATATATAACAAAGCAATAACAATTCCTACATGTAATCCGGAAATTGCTAATAAATGGCTCATACCCCACCGTTGAAACATCTCTATCGTATCTTCATCTAAATAGGAATCATCTCCAAAGACTAACGCTTTTACCCAAGCTGCCGCTTCATCACTTAACGTTTGTCCTATATAGATGAAGAAGGTATCTCTAAATTGATAAATAATCGGTAATATACCTCTGCCAGCTTTACATTGCAGTTGAGTCATATCCGCTAACACAGCTTGATAGGAAATTCCTTTTGTTTGTAAATAAGAGCGATAGTCAAATTGTCCGGGATTACTCTTGGTCTCTGGAAGTTTTATTTCAGCATTTAATTTGCATGTAGAACCATACTGAATATTTTTTTCGAGTGATTTTGGAGGCTTCTTATAAAAATGGATAACTTGGATGTTAGTTGATGTTTGATCATTTTGTAGGGTAAAGGAAAAGTGGGTATTGGTTTGCTTAACGAGGCTAATAATTTTTCCGCTAAGCTCTGCAGATTGTTTCAAATGAAGTGTCTGTTCCTTTATTGCAAGTGGTTCAAGATAGGTGAAGAAAAATAGAAGAGATAGAAGGGATAGCACGGAAGGAAGGAGGGCTATCCGCCTCTTCAAAAATAAATAGCTTAACCAAATTAGAAATACACCGATAATTAAAGGAGAAATCCAAATGGAGAACATACTTATGACAGCTGCTAATGCAGGAAAATGCCAATATCCAGTCATCTACTCACCTTTACATTTAATTTGAAATAAGTGTATGGCTTCACTTTTTAATCGTTCTATTTCATTCGTTTTCACGTTGTTTTGTTCTAACTTTTCGAGCAATTCTTCAATTAGCTGCTGCTTCTCTCGATAATTCGTATCGACCAATAAATAATCCAGCTTCACTTTTTTTATCGCTACGTTTGCTTCAGCGAATAATGAAATAGCATATGGATGATTATGATAATCTTCTGCATAATAGACGGTGCGGATTCCAGCCTGGATTAACTGCTTACAGCACTGTAAGCAAGGAAAATGTGTCACATAAATATCCGCCCCTTCTGTAGCAACGCCAAACTTAGCGCATTGCAATAATGCATTTGCCTCTGCATGAATCGTTCGGACACAATGACCATCAATCACATAACAGCCTTCATCTATGCAATGTACACTGCCAGAAACACTACCATTGTATCCTCCGGCTATAATTCGTTTATCACGTACAATCGTCGCACCTACCATTAATCTTGTGCATGTACTGCGAAGTGCTAATAAATGGCTCTGTGCCATAAAATATTGATCCCACGAAATCCGTTCCATATCCGTTTCCCCTTCTTTTTAAAAAATTATCATAATTTTAATATCTAAAGGTCGTTCAAAAAAGATATGATGATCTTAGCTGCCTTCAGCTTTTTATCCCCTTTTTGAACATATACTTCTATGGTATTTGAATATCATCTTGAATTGCTTCTAACGTTTTTTCGCCAATTCCAGATACATTCAATAAGTCCTCCATTTGTTTAAACATTCCATTTTCCTCTCGGTATTGGATAATTGCTGCTGCTTTACTTGGTCCAATTCCATTTAATTCCTCAATTTCCTCAGCAGTTGCTTGATTGATGTTTATTTTTTCCGTTGTTGCAGCTCCTGAAGTAGTCGAGATAGATGAATCCTCATTATTGGCAATTACTTCGATTACCATTTCATCTTGCAATTTTTGTGCTAAATTAACATGTGATTGATCTGCGTTTGCTGTAAATCCACCTGCAGTTTTAATCGCATCAATCACCCGATCTTGTGCTTTCATTTCATATACTCCTGGTTGTTTTACTTCTCCTTTTATATCAATAAAAACAGAGGTATTTGTTGATGCTTCTTCTGAGGATTGATTGTCTGTTGAGTCCTCCTTTGGCTTTTCATTAATTATAATAGACGACTCTTTTTGGTTTTGATTTCTTTCATTCGCTAATAATAACACAATAATAATAGCTAATGGAACTGCAATAAGGAAAAAAACTTTTTTTAATTTACTGGTGAGATACATTGGGTTTCACCTCCTTTTAGCTAACTTATAACAGTTAGCTAAACTTTATCTGAAGAGGTATGAGACAATATAAAACATAATCTCCTATCATACTGTCTATTCCACATGTACCATCTAAACTCCTTTTTCATAAAAAAAAAGATAATTACTTACTTTTTTCTGCTGAAAAGAAAATTCTTGATGTATTTTCGGTTACACTATTTTCTATTATCGAAAAATCACCGTATATGTTTATATTTTCAAAGCCTACCCTCTCTAAAATTTTTTTATAAAAATCAACTGAAAATGTTCGTTGGTGATGAACTTCATGAAATCTCTTGTAGTTGCCTTCTTTATTTTTCACAAAAAATGTCAAGTCATGATACATTTCACCTGATTGTTCTCCTTCTGAGCAAAACCATATGTATGCTGCATCCCCTGTAACATCAGCAAATGTTTGATCCAAATAGTAATTCCTTATAAAGTCAATGGAGTGTATATCAAATAAAAAAATTCCACCAGGGCTTAAAGCATTGTTGATCTGTTGAAAGGCCTGGATTAACTCACTCTCTGACGTTATATAATTGATGACATCACAAAAGCTAACCGCTGCACCAAGATTACAGAACCCGTCAAGACTTCTTATATCTTGACAGACCCATTGAACCGATACATCCGCTAATCGACTTTTTTGTTCTGCATAAGCTAACATCTCAGGAGCACTATCTATACCGATAACTTGATCAAACTTTTGTGCTAATCGTAATGTAAGCTCTCCAGTACCACAACCTAAATCAGCTAGAGTGATCGCTTTATTACCGAGTAATGACGCGGTAAATTTAACCCACTTATCATAAGGTGCGTCATTCATAAATATATCATAAAGGTCTGCCATTCGTTCATATGCCATAGCTATTGGTCCTGTCTTGTTAAAACTGGAATTTCTGCAGCATCTCCCCAAAGCCGCTCTAAGTTATAATAACCTCGCTCATCTTTATGAAAGACGTGACAAACTACGTCACCTATATCTACTAAAATCCATCTAGCTTGGTCAAAGCCTTCTAATCGATACAAAGTAACTTCATTTTCTTCCATTTTTTCTTTGATTCCTCGAGCAATTGCTTGTACTTGTCGCTCATTATTACCATGACAAATTAAAAAATAATCAGCTATTAAAGAAACCTCTTTCATATTAAGTACCAGGATGTTTTCTGCGCGTTTATCATCACAAGCTTCTGCCGCTAATTGTACAATGTTCTTATTTTCCACTAACTAATTCCTCCTTAATTTTTCGATTAAAATAATTATATGCGTAAAATGTATCAGGATAGATGGTAGCCTGTTTTCCGAGCAAATACTGAATAGTATTTGCTAATGCCATGAAACAAGCTTGTTCTAAATTCTTTTTTGCTACTTCTCTTACTTTATCCACTCCAGGGAATTTTCTACCCGGCTCCATATAATCTGCTAAAAAAATAATCATTTCCAGCTTACTCATATACGCCCTACCAGTTGTATGGTAGTGAACTGCCTCTTGGATTACTTTGTCTTGGATGCCGAGTTCTTTTTCTACTAACAGAGCACCAACCGGACCATGCCATAGCTCATGATGATATTGAAGCAAATCCTTTGGTAAAGATGTAGTCAAAATCCACCGAGCCAATTCCTCCTTTGAACGATATTTGGCGTAATCATGTAATACACCGGCTAATTCCGCCTTATATTCATTTTCTCCAAACTGATTAGCTAGTTTTTTAGACAACTCAGCCACTCGTAATGAATGGGCAAATCGCTCTTTTGTAAGCTGTGGTTTTACTTTCTCTATCGCTGTATCAATATCCATATAAATGATGCTCCTTCAAATAATGATAAACGGATTGAGGTAACCAATAGTTTACAGATTCCCCTTTAGCACATCGTTTACGCAGCAATGTTGATGAAATTTCAATTAGGGGTATGTCAACTTCTTTAATAGGAAAACTGCTTTTTAATTGATAATTTGGCCGTTTCACCCCAACGAAAGTAACTAACTCGGAAAGTTCCTCAATCCGATGCCACTTCGGTAAATATTCAACCATATCTGCACCAATAATAAAATAAAATTCCTTATCCAAATACCGTTTTTGTAATTCCTTAACCGTATCAATCGTGTAAGACTTACCGCTTCTCTCTAATTCCACTGTATTCACCTTAAAATAAGGATTATCCTTAATAGCAAGCCGAACCATCTCTAACCGATGATCCGGACTTGTTTTTGCCTCTTCCTTATGAGGAGGTGTATAAGATGGGATGAACCAAATTTCAGCTAAATGTAATGCGAGCCGAACTTCTTCCGCAATAATTAAATGTCCAATATGTGGTGGATCAAAAGTTCCCCCTAATATACCAATTCGTTCCATGATACCACCCTTTACGGAAGTTGAATATGCTTATTTTCTTTAGATTCTTTATAAAGGACGATGTTATTCCCTATAATTTGTACAATTTCAGCACCTGTTCCTTCAGCTAATTGTTCGGCAACGATCGTTTTATCTTCTAGGCAATTTTGTAAAATGCTTACTTTCAATAGTTCTCTTTTCTCCAAGGCATCTTCAATTTGAGTAACCATATTTTGATTTACACCTATTTTACCAACTTGAAAAATCGGCTTCAGTTGATTTGCTTCAGCACGTAAAAAACGTTTTTGTTTCCCTGTTAACATACTATCTTCCTTTCAAAATTTGCTCTAACTCATCTTCCATCATTCCAATATCTGGCTTTTTCCTGGTCCAGATCTCAAAAGCATATTGTGCCTGATATAGTAACATCGTATGACCATAATGGACAGGTGCTCCACTCTTTTCTGCCTGCTGCAAAAATTTTGTCTTCATCGGTTGATAGATGATATCACTATAAATCACATTGGACGGAAAATCCTTGTTTGCAATTATTGTTTGCTCTATATTAGGCTTCATACCTACAGAAGTTGTCTGAATCACAATATCATAATCCGCTAGCTTTGCTTCTGCTTCCACGAAGGACAACACTTGGGAGTCTTTATTTGCATGACGACAAATAGCAGCAGCCTTTTCTTTTGTTCGATTAGCAATGTCAATCTGATCAAAATGAAACTGATCCAGTGCAGTAAAGATCCCTCGAGCAGCGCCACCCCCACCAAGAATCAGTGCACGACGAGGTGTCATTTTAAACAAGTTTGGAAACTTATCCTGTAAAGAACGTACATAGCCGACTCCATCTGTGTTATAACCGATCCATTTTCCATTTTTATTTATTACCGTATTAACAGCTCCAGTTCGATTAGCAATCTGATCTATCTCATCCAGAAAAGGCATGATCTGTTGTTTAAAGGGAACAGTTACATTAAAACCATGTACGTTTTTGGACTTTAAATGCTTGAGAATCCCTTCTACAGGTGTTTGTTGTGTAAACTCAAATAGTGAATACGTTCCTTTGGTTGACGTTTTCTCCATAAACCGTTCGTGTATCCACGGTGATAACGAATGAGAAATTGGATATCCGATTAAGCCGAAACGATATACCACTAGTACTCTCCTCCTAATTAAATGAATCCCTTATCGAAACAGCAACACCTTTTGGTCGATGGGCTGTTACGGTAGCTCCATTTCCTAAAATACTTACCCAGCCTAAACCAGGAAAAACAATATCATACTTACCTGCCTCTATGCGAAATGTACTCGCAATAAATGGTGGAACTTTATCGACAGAGGTTTTTGTTGGTGGGGATAATAATTCTCCTAAATGGTTTTCGTATAGTGCGTCTGCCTTTTCCAGTTTGGTTCGATGGATGGGTAATTGATTTGAAAAATAACAAACAAACGATTGCTTATCCCCTTTTATAAAATCTAATCTTGCTAAACCGCCAAAATATAAAGTTTGTCCATGATTTAACTGATATACTCGTGGCTTTATTTCCTTGTTCGGCGTGATTACTTTTAAATCATCCTTAGAAATATAATGCGCCATCTGTTGTTTATTTACAATACCGGGAGTATCAATTAGAGATGAATTATCGTCTAATGGGATTTCAATAAACCCAAGCGTCGTCCCAGGAAAATAGGAAGTGGTAATTACTTCACTATATCCAGTGGATTGCTTGATTAGTCGATTAATAAACGTTGATTTACCTACATTCGTGGTACCTACGATATAAACATTCTTCTCTTTTCGCTGTCTTTCAATTTGCTCTGTTAATTCTTCCAACCCATGACCTTTCATAGAAGAAATCAAAAAACAATCTACTACCTTTATTCCGGCTTTTTTCGCTTGAGAACGAAGCCATTGCATTAATTTTCTTTTATTTACAGATTTAGGGATAAGATCCATTTTATTACCGACTAACAGGATCGGTTTATCACCAACAATACGCGACAAGCTGCTAATTAAAGTTCCGTCTACATCGAAAATATCAACAATATGAACGACAAGACCTCGAGCATTTCTAATCGTTCCAACCATTTTTAAAAAGTCCCTATCCGTTAAAGAGACATCCTGTATTTCATTATAATGCTTTAATCGAAAGCATCGTTGACATAATACATCTTCTTTAGTTAATGAGGATGGTGGTGTATACCCAGGCTCACTTCTATCAGTTGTCTGAATAAGCACCCCACATCCTTGACAATAGATTGTTTCCAAATTTATTCCTCCCAGCTAATCTTTCCTTTTTTACGCATATATGCAAGGATTCGACGTTCAATTTTCCGATTAATTCTCGTTAATCGCCCATCTGTTTGAATGATAGGAACAACTAATATAGTATAAAATCCAGCGATGTTTCCACCAAATATATCCGTTAAAATTTGATCGCCAATGACAACAATTTCCTCTTTTTTTAATCCCATTTTTTTAGCGGTCGTTTTAAATGCCTTTGTTAACGGTTTACGAGCACTAAATACAAATGGCGTATCTAACGGTTCCGAAAAAACCCTAACTCTTTCACTATTATTATTCGATATAATCGTAACCTTAATGTCATATTCCTTCATTAATTGAAACCATTGAATTACTTCTGAAGTTGCATCCTTAACATCCCAAGCGACTAATGTATTATCCAAATCGGTAATAATACCTTTAATTCCCTTTTCTTTTAAAGCACTCGGATGGATTTCAAATATACTTTTAACATGCTCATTCGGCAAAAACTTCTTCAGCACAGTTACACCTCATTATCATCTTTCTACTTACTACAAGAATACAATTATAACCTTATCCTTTTCAACTTTCTAGAAAAATAAAGAGAAGTCCTTTATAAATTTTAATAAGCTGTTTGCCTTGAATTTTTATTCATAACTCATTATATCGTGCTTTTAGTTTTAATGAACGTCGTATAATATGCAAGTTATTTGAATAAATCGTTCGACAAATCCCCCCTTTTTTTGCACTGTGGATAACTTTATTAACATTTTTCGAGTTGATTTATATGCGTTTCTAGCATTTTTTCCAATTTTGTACACAGGTTATCTACAGCCAATTGTAGATAACTTCAACCTTGTCCTAGATTTAGGTTCATGGTAAATTATTAATAACTTATTACAGAAGATTTTTACTTTTAGGAGGGCTGTATTTATGGAACATTTGTCGGACGAACTATTGCTCGAATCATACATTACAGCAAATGAATTAAATCTAAGCCCTGATTTTCTTTCTTTAATTGAAGAAGAAATTCATAGAAGACAGCTATCGGATAAAATAAAAAACATAAAATCAGGTTAAATTTTTATCGCTATATTAAATATGAAGAAACTAAAAAACCCTTTACGAATTTGTGATTTCTAAGGGTTTTTTATTTTTATTGATAATTTAATGTGTTAAAATTGTCTTTGTTAAGGCTTCTTATATACGAAGGTAGTAGTCCATCCATTTCTAATATTTTTACTCTAGGACAAAAGTTTGACCCAACCAATTCTGATATGGATTTAATACCACATTTTACCATTCTCTATTTATTGTAATGGAATAAGTAATTACGTATAAAAATAACAAAATATGATTATTTATCCTCGTCACGGGTCTGTCCACTCATGTAAAGCCAAGAACCAATTAAAGCGGGGTTACTGGTGTTCATAGAAAGCAATTATTTTTAAAGCCGTTTCAGTCTATAAAGGAGGAATTCCAATCCATGTTATTTGCAGTACTCATTCCACTTCTTATTGCATGTTTTATACCTGCATTAAGTAAATTAAAAACAAAAATACATACAGGAATCTTTGTTTTCTTTGTGCCATTCTTTATTTTTATTTACTTTGCTTCCTTTATCGGCACTGATTTTTCACCGGTTATGGAGCAATATAATTGGATTCCATCGCTAGGAATTAATTTTGATTTGTACTTGGATGGTTTAAGTCTGTTGTTTGTCTTATTAATTAGTGGGATAGGTGCATTAGTTGTATTTTATTCCATCTACTACCTAGACAAGTCCGAACAGCTAGGTAATTTTTATGTTTTTTTACTCATGTTTATGAGTGCAATGCTCGGTGTCGTACTATCTGACAACATTTTTGTGCTTTATACATTTTGGGAATTAACATCGATATCATCCTTTTTACTTATCGGTTACTGGCACTTCAAAGAACGTTCCCGTTATGGTGCATTAAAATCAATGCTAATTACTGTCTTTGGCGGGCTAAGCATGTTGGGCGGATTCATTTTGTTGTATGTAATTACTGGAACAACGAGCATACAGGAGATGATTCAGCAAGCAGATATCATTTTAAGCAGTAATTATTTACCATTGATTTTAGGCTTTATTTTATTAGGAGCATTTACAAAATCTGCTCAATTTCCTTTCCATATTTGGCTGCCTGATGCTATGGAAGCACCCACTCCGGTCAGTGCCTATTTACACTCAGCTACAATGGTAAAAGCTGGTTTATTTTTAGTTGCTCGTTTTTCTCCAATATTTGCAACATATGAATGGTTCTTTATTGTTGTAAGTGTTATTGGAATTATTACATTATGTTGGGGCTCTTATATGTCCGTGAGACAAACCGATTTAAAAGCAATTCTAGCGTTTTCTACCATTAGTCAGCTTGGAATGATTATGGCAATGCTAGGATTTGGAACTCCGATCGCTATATTTGCAGCTGTTTTTCATATTTTAAACCATGCAACATTTAAAGGTAGTCTGTTTATGGTAGCAGGTATTGTCGACCATGAAACGGGTACAAGGGATATTCGTAAGCTTGGCGGTTTAGCAACACTCATGCCAATCACAGCTACTTTGGCTATCTTTGGTACATTCTCGATGGCTGGAGTACCATTGCCATTTTTAAACGGTTTTTATAGCAAGGAAATGTTCTTTGACGCCACACTTGGTTTAGGATCAGGTGGTTGGAGTCAAGTTATTCCTTATTTAGCAGTTATCGGTAGTATTTTTACATTTGTGTATTCCATGTATTTCTTTTTTGGGACATTTACTGGCAAAAAACAATTGGATCAATTACCGAAAAAACCACATGAAGCACCAATTGGCATGCTTATCTCGCCGATTATTTTAGTAGCGGGGGTTATTCTGATTGGTCTGTTCCCAAATATGGTAAATGCTCCATTTTTACAACACGCTGCAACTGCAGTCAATAACGCAGTCGAATACAATAAGATTTCTTTTTGGCATGGCTTTATACCACCGTTATTTATGTCACTAGCCGTTGTAGGCATTGGTACGGTATTGTTTATAACCAGAAAGAAATGGCAAGCTGTTTACAATTTTCTACCTGGTAAAACTAGTTTTAATCATATATATAATGGGATTATTAGCAAGCTGGACACGTTTTCTAAGCGTATCACTAACTTTTATATGACAGGTTCATTAAAGACATACATGTCCTTAATACTAAGCACTGTCCTTATCATTTCCGTTGTATACATGTTTTTAACGGATGGATTTGCTTTTAGTACAAACCAATTAGCTGAACCATCTTTTATTGAAATTGCAGTGGTAGCCGTTATGATCATTGCTGCTATTGCTACTATTTATATGAATCATAATGTTGCTGCTATTTTAGTACTTGGGGTAGTCGGTTTTGGTGTAGCTATACTGTTTGTTATTTACCGGGCACCAGATATTGCATTAACCCAATTAGTTATTGAAACGGTTACGGTTGCCTTGTTCTTGCTTTGTTTTTACCATTTACCAAAAATGCGTAAGTCAACTGACTCACTAAAAACAAAAACAGTAAATGCAATTATCTCCATTGCCTTCGGGGCATTAATAACCATTGTAGCTATTTCGGCAAACAGCAGCAGATGGTTTGATTCCATTTCCGATTACTTTGTAGAGAATTCCCACAAGCTTGGTGGCGGAGATAATATCGTGAATGTTATTTTAGTCGATTTTCGTGGCCTAGATACATTATTCGAAATTTCTGTACTGGGCATCGCCGCTTTAGCAGTAGTTGGCCTCATTAAAATGAAAAAGAATAAGGAGGCTGAATAATTATGGAAATTATTACATCCATATTAGCAGGAGTTTTGTTTGCAACTGCGATCTATAACTTATTACAAAAACAATTAATACGAATTATCATTGGTACAGCTCTTATCTCTCATGGTGCGCATATTCTTATTTTAACGATGGGACGGCTAAAAGCTGGACAACCTCCAATATTAATAGAAGGTATTTCTAATTATACGGACCCGTTGCCACAGGCACTGATTTTAACATCTATTGTAATCAGCTTTGGTGTTACAAGTCTCCTTTTGGTGTTAGCCTATCGGGCTTCTCAGGAAAATAATACAGACAATATGGAAGAGTTAAGGGGTAACGAAAATGAGTAATTTAGCAGTATTACCAATCATTATTCCATTAATATCAGCTATCATTCTAATTTTCTTTCATCGCAAGGTGAAGTTATCTAGGGCATTAACAAAGCTGTTTTCATTAATAAGTTTAGGAACTGCCGGTTATATCACTTGGTATGTGCTGGAAAACGGTACGATCATTTTAAATACCGGGGACTGGATCGCACCTTACGGGATTATTTTAGTAATGGATGGATTAGCAGCGATATTAGTGTTGACAACAAATGTTATTGCAACAGCATGTGCTTTCTATGCACCGCATGCAGGATTAGAAAAAAGGGAAATTTATTATTTCTACCCCTTTTTCTTCTTCCTTATCACAGGTGTATCCGGAGCATTTATTACCGGAGACTTATTCAACTTATTTGTATTTTTTGAAGTGCTCTTAATGGCTTCTTATGGCTTAATCGTACTTGGTGGTGGAAAGGTACAATTAAGAGAATCCCTAAAATATTTGTTAATTAATTTATTCTCTTCTATGCTTTTTGTTACCACTGTTGCATTTCTATATGCAGTTGTTGGTACCGTAAATATGGCACAAATTGCAGAGAGAGTTCAACAAGTTGAACAGCAGGGAATCATTACTACTATCGGGATTCTATTGTTTTTCGTTTTCGCTACAAAAGCAGCTTTGTTTCCATTATATTACTGGTTGCCAAAATCATATATTGTCCCGAATCCGGTCATATCTGCCCTATTTGGCGCATTACTGACAAAAGTAGGAATTTACTCGATTTTACGCACATTTTCTCTTATCTTTATCCATAAAACTGATTTAACACATGACATGTTTATCTGGATCGCTGGCTTATCGATGATCTTTGGCGTAATTGGTGCATTATCTACTTCGAATATAAAACTAATTATTGCTTATAATATTATTCCGGCAATCGGGTTTATCATTTTAGGTATTGGTGTTTTAAATCCAGATGGAATAAGCGGATCTATCTATTACTTAATTCATGATATGATTATTAAAACTGCGCTCTTTTTATTAGTCGGAGTAATCGCATCTGTCGCTGGAACCTCCGATCTACGAAAAATGGGTGGGCTTATTCATCATTATCCATCATTGGGCTGGTTATTATTCCTATCCGGGGCTGTATTAGCAGGCTTACCTCCATTCAGCGGTTTTATTGGTAAGCTGTTATTATTAAAAGGTGCATTTGAAGAAGGAAAAATTGCCATTGTTATGATTGGCTTACTTACAAGTCTTCTTATCCTATATTCCATTGTAAAAATCTTTATTAACGGCTTTTGGGGCGATAAAGAAGTGATGACGCATATAGAAAAGAAACCTATTAACGGCTTATTAACACCTATTGTTTCCCTACTAGCATTATCTGTATTATTAGGTGTTGGAGCAGAATTATTCTATCCGCACATCGAGTCGATTGCTACGTATCTACTTGATCCGGAAATATACATTGATTCTGTATTAAAGGAGTAGTGACCAATGGCTTTTCAGATCGTTATCAACTTAATTATTGCATTCATGTGGATGTTTTTAAAAGAATCCTATTCTGTTCCAAGCTTTATTTCAGGGTATATATTAGGAATTGTGCTTCTCCTTGTATTGCGACGATTTATTCCTGACACTTTCTATTTAAAACGAGTGATAAAAATTATTAATTTAATTTTGTTATTTATTAAAGAGCTGGTCTCATCAAATATTGAAATCGTGAAGCTTGTTTATACACCAAAACCAGATATCGAGCCAGGTATCTTTGCACTGCCGACAGAGCTTAAAAGCAATTGGGAAATAACGTTACTTGCTAACTTAATTACTCTGACACCGGGTACGCTGTCAGTTGCTGTTTCCCGTGATAATACGAAACTTTTTATTCACGCCATGAATATTAATGACAGCAATGAATCCATTCGCTCCATAAAAAATACATTTGAAAAAGCAATTATGGAGGTGACACAATGACAAACATATTAACTGCTTCAGAAAACTTAATAAATATTGCTGTAATTATTTCGTTTATCGGAATATCTATTTCACTAGCATGTTTGTTATATCGAGTTATTACAGGTCCTACTCAACCTGATCGGGCTGTTGCGTTAGATTCAATGGGCATAAACTTAATGGCTGTTGCAGGTATCATGTCAATTTATCTGGTTACACCAAATTTAAATGATGTCATTCTGCTCATCGGTATCCTTTCATTCCTTTCAACGCTTGCAATTGCAAAATATTTAGAAAAGGGTGTTATCATTGATAGAGACTTGGATTAACATCATTTTAAATGTGCTGATCGCCCTATGTATTCTTGCAGGAACTTTTTTCATACTATCTGCTTCCATTGGAGTTGTCCGTTTTCCTGATGTATATACAAAGCTGCATGCTGCTACGAAAGCCTCTACATTAGGCATCTCCTTTATACTAATCGGTGCCTTTATCTTCCTTTATGTAGAACACGCTATTGTTAGTGGTAAGCTGCTTTTGGCAATCCTGTTTATTATGCTGACAGCACCAGTTGGGGGGCACATGCTTGGTCGTGCTGCCCATACAGCCGGAGTGAAGCCATACCTTAAAAAACGTAAGGACGAATATCAGGAAGCTGTCGATCAGCTTAGAGAAGAAGAAAATCAAGGATAAAGGGATACGATTTAACGAAACATACGTAGGCTTTTTATCGGAAATTAAAGATGGTTTCTGCTCATTCCAGTAGAAGTCATCTTTTAATTTTTAGAAAATAATCGACTAATTTGTTAATCTCTACATCACAATCGTCCACTTATCTAAGTGAATTATTATGCTACATCAGCCTTCAAGAGCAATACGTCAAAGCTATGTAAATCGAGTGAGCATAATAGTTATGTTTAGCTAAAAGACAACGTAACTGTAAAAATTCCTTTTATTCGAATTCAAATATTTGCGACATCCAATCAACTTCCTAAAAAGAAACCATCTATCGAGTGGATTGAAATTTTTACGATAGATGGTTTTTATTTTCTATGATAAGTAAATTATATCCATTTAATTCGAAATGTTTGATTGCCTTTAATCCAGCGTAATAATAATACATCCTCTGGTACTACTCTTCCCAACACATTCACTCGATTATCACTTGGTAAATCTCGTAACGTTATTTGCACTTCTCCTTGGTAACGTTTATAACGTTCATTATCAACAGTAATCGATCCAACTAAACGTTCTATACAATGCGAAGGGGAAATTTTATCCTTTCCTATTGAAGCATAATGCCTAGATTCAACCGATCGTATACAGTCACGTGCTCGATCAGCTCGATTTGTATGACGTCCTGAAGCTACTTTAATTTCCTGTTCTGTAACAGATGGAGCTGGTACTGCCCGAAGGATTATTTCTTCTTTCTTTTGGTAAGCAGTGAACTGTTCGAGTGTAGACTCACTAATTCCGTTATCGCCAATTAATATTTTTTCAATCTTTCCTTTATTTTTTAAATCAAGATAGGCTGCAAACGGTGACACGAAACGATGCGCTTCCAAAGTAGGGAGCTTTTCATAAAGTGGTCCTCTCAAATTTTGATCACCCGGGATAAAAGCCATGATGGAAATTCCTTCATTTTTTAGCCATTTATTTTTCTCTAAAAAATCCTCCCAATCTAGCCCGGTTTCCGGTCGTGGATAAAAATTATGCCAAGCCTCCGTTGATGTTGTTACTAGTCCGTTTTGTTTTAATTGTTTTAAAGTGGAAGATGTTAGTGTGCTAGCATTAAGTGCGACTTTCATCTGTTTGGATAAATGAGCAATGGTTTTTTCATCTACACCATAATCCACTCGTAAACCGGTGACGCCCCACTTTACTAATTCCGATGCATTTTTCCAATTAAATCCTAATGTCTGAAGAGAAGTTGGAGAAATATCAGCCATCAATTCCATATTTAACTCGTTAGCTAGAGAACCTAATGCTTTCAGTTGATCCTTATACATGGCCGGGTCATCTTCTGGTATATGCAGAGAAGTAAAAATCGAATCAAACGCGTATGGTTTCATTTTTCTTATATAAGCTTCTTGTTCCTTCATTTGTTGATAACCCAAATAAACAGAAATTCCTAGCATTGATACCATTCTCCTTGTCTGTTAAATAATCGAGAGAGGAGTTCCTCCCTCGATATACCTGCAATTATCTATATATCTCTCGCCATTTCTTCCTTGAACCCAAATAAATAAGTGAAAATGAATCCACCAGCATAAGCGATAACAAGTCCTAAAAAGTATGGAATAAATTTGCCATCATCAATTAATGGGATAAGTGATAAACCGGAAACACCTACTGATTTAGCTGCAGTTTGAATCACCGCTTGATAAGCTCCCCCAAGTGCTGCCCCCATACAAGCAGTAATAAACGGGCGTCCTAAGGGCAAGGTAACTCCATATAATAGGGGTTCTCCTATTCCAAGAAATCCAACCGGCAGACCACCTTTAATAATATTCCGTAATCGATTATTTTTTGTTTTCACATAAACGGCAATCGCTGCACCGACCTGCCCTGCTCCTGCCATCGCTAGAATTGGAAGCAAAGCTGTATTATTATACGTATTTATAAGTTCTAAATGAATCGGTGTTAATCCGTGATGCAGCCCAACCATTACCAGTGGAAGAAAGAAACCAGCCAATACTGCACCAGCGACAACCCCTCCAATATCAATTAAAGTTATTAAACCTTTTGTAATTCCGTCCGATAGAACCCCTGCTACTGGCATTATTGCATATAAGGAAACAAACCCCACAATCAAAACAGTAATGAGAGGAGTGAAAATAATATCTACTGCTGCTGGAATAATTTTTCTAACTCGTTTTTCCAAAAAGCTCATTAACCAAGCTGCAAAAATGACTCCAAATAGTCCACCACGTCCTGGAACTAGTGCCTCACCATAGATCGTAATATCGGCAAGCAATGGATTAAATAAGAACATACCCGCAATCGCACCTAATACAGGAGTTCCACCAAATTCTTTTGCAGTATTCCACCCGACAAGTACTGCCAAGTACGTAAAGATACCGCTTCCAATAAGGAGTAAAATTTTCATAATCGTTGTTTTTTCATCAGCACCTGCGTTTATCGCAAAGTTGACACCTCCATTAATAATACCAGAGGCAACTAAACCTGGAATTAACGGAATGAAAATGTTAGCAAGTCGACGTAAAAAATTTTTAAATGGTGTTCTGTTTTTTTGCTTTATTTGTTGTTTTTGCAGTGCTGCTTTTTCCTCAAATGTCAAATTATCTACATCTGGGCCTCTTTCTTCGCCAATCCCCAGTCCCGTAATCTGGCTTAATTGTTCCGCAACCCGATTTACCATTCCCGGACCTATAACAATTTGTAACGTCTCATCAATAACTACGCCCATTACCCCATCTACCTGCTTCAATGCATCATGATCCACTTTCGTTTCATCTTTCAAAGAGAGTCTTAATCTTGTCATACAGTGGGCAATGCGCTGTACATTATCTTGTCCACCTATGTGGCCTAAAATTTCTTGTGCCATTCTCTCCTCTTTCTTCATTACGAACTCCTCCCCTTCAATTTAATAATGCTTTTCGCACAAAACCATTTGCTTGGAGAACCTTTTCTCTTGCCTCCTCATAGGAGCATTGGAGTAAGATCATCACAATAGCTACTTTTACATTATGCTTTGCTTTTTCAAGATAATCGCTGGCTGTCTTATAATCTACTTCTGTAGCGTCCATAATAATTCGCTTTGACCTTTCCACCAATTTATGATTCGTAGGCTTAAGGTCAACCATTAAATTTTGATACACTTTACCAATGCGTATCATGGAAGCTGTTGAAATCATATTCAATACCATCTTTTGTGCAGATCCAGCTTTTAAACGTGTAGAACCGGTTAGGACTTCTGGGCCTGTCTCTAATTCAATCGTAATGTCTGCATACTCGCTCATCTTCGCCTCCTTATTGCAAGCTATGCTCACAGTGTTAGCTTTCCGTTCTCTTGCATATGATAAAGCCCCTATAACGTAAGGCGTTCTCCCACTAGCTGCAATCCCAATAACAGTATCCTTCTCGGTAAGCCCGATGGTTTGTAAATCCTTTTTTCCCAGATGCGAGTCGTCCTCTGCACCTTCAGCAGCTTTTGTAAAAGCTGCCTCACCACCAGCTATAAGTCCCTGTACCATCTCGGGTTCTGCCCCAAATGTCGGCACACATTCTACAGCATCTAATACTCCAAGTCTTCCGCTTGTTCCAGCGCCTATATATATAAGCCTTCCTTCTTGATTGAATGACTGAATTACTAAATGAATGGCTTTTTCAATCGAGGAAAGTTGTGTTTCAATTATTTTTGGTACGCTCTTATCCTCTTTATTCATCATGGTGATAATATCCATAACAGACATTTCATCCAGGTTTTTAGTATATTGGTTCCTTGTTTCTGTGCTTAACTTATCAAACATCGTACTCACTCCCTCATCTAACTATCTTTAGTGTACACGTTTTCAAAACGTTATGTCAATTATTTTTAAAATAACATGAAATAATATTTCATATCCTTGTCAATTATTTTCACACATTAGAGCTGTGAAATTGGGATCAGTCATGGTTATTGTTTGTAGTCATACATTCTAAGGTCAACAAGGCATCAGCTAAACCGTTTATTTCTGAAAATAAAAGCTTGCTTTCTAGCATACTTTTTTCTACTTATTAATAAGATTTTTATTGATTACTTAATGTTTTAACAAATACATACAAATCGATTATAAATTCTAAAAATATCTAACCACTTGTAAAATTATGCTTTTTGTATTTCACTACCCATTTAAAGACAAAATTTATCGACTAAAGGACTCATTCTTTGCGATTCAGAAATACTTTTTCCAAATATCGCATAATCCATGGAGATAAAGTGAAACTCCGCTCAGTAGGAGTTTTCTTCCATCTCCTACTGAATGTTAGTAGTACCACAAGGGTATGACCTAAAGGTCTTTGAACGAATCGGGCATTTAGGTACCGTTTTCTCCCACTTAGACCCTTTTGTATCAACTAAAGGCTCTTGAAGTGGGAGTATTACGGCACCTTACATGCGGGATAAAATCAATATTTCCTGATAATGTTTAAACTGATTTATATAGATAAGCTAATCAAGTATTTGCTAATAATTCCCCTCTAACTATATGCATTAAAAATATATTTTATCCCAACAATCATTTGCTTCTCTAACAAGACATAAAAAACGAATATTAAGTAGATTATTAACCGGACAGACACGTTATATTCAGATCATACATAAGTATAAATATAGGCAATAGCCCAGACTGATACATGAGGAGGAGGATATATTTGTCCGGCATTCTTAGTGCCCTCGCACTCTTTATTAAAGAAGCGATGTTTTTCGTATCCTATGTCAAAAACCATGCTTTTCCCCAACCTTTACCACCCGAAGAAGAAAAAAAGTACATTAAGCAAATGCAAGATGGAGACGAAACAGCGCGAAACAAATTAATTGAACATAATCTCCGACTGGTAGCACATATTGTGAAGAAATTTGAAAACACAGGAGAGGATGCTGAAGATCTTATTTCAATTGGTACAATTGGACTGATCAAGGGTGTCGAAAGCTATTCCTCTGATAAAGGTACGAAGCTTGCTACTTATGCAGCTCGATGTATAGAGAATGAAATATTAATGCATTTACGAGCATTAAAAAAAGTGAAAAAAGATGTATCTTTACATGATCCAATTGGTCAAGATAAAGAGGGTAATGAAATTAGCCTAATTGATATTTTAGAAGCAGAAAACAAAAATATTATTGAATTTATTCAATTAAATATGGAAATAGAAAAATTAGAGGATTACTTTGAAATTTTAGATAATCGCGAGCGTGAAGTAATTATTTACCGTTACGGATTAAACGATCAAAAAGAATTAACACAGCGTGAGATAGCTAAGAAGTTAAACATCTCAAGAAGCTATGTATCTCGTATTGAAAAACGAGCATTAATGAAGGTCTTTCATGAATATTACCGAAAAGAAAGAAGGCAGTAAAGAAAGTCTTTTTAAATTTTTACAGATGATCTTTTTCCTAACAGAAATTTAAATACAGGGAAGGTCTTCAAATTAAATTACTGTAACAATCAATTAAATACCGTAGTTTTTAACTTCTCTATTCTCTAGTACTTTGTTAATGTGATCTACAATAAAGTGAAACTTCTATCAGTAGGAGTTTTCCTCATATCTCCTACTGATAGATGTAGAACACTCTTAGACTCCCCGGTATCGCCTACAACTCTTGAAGTGAAGTAATCCGGCACCTTACATGCGGGGTAAATTTATCGTTCCCATCAATTTTCCCCCCAAATAACTCCAGCCTTTATTATATCAAATTGATTTGTTCAAGATAGAAAACCTAATCTAATACATTGGTATGGTGAATCCGAACTAAATTGTTCTCCATTTATATTAATTGTTTAGTAGAATAAGTAATTAGACTATGAAATGAAATTAATTTGCTTTTGTAGATGACTCCGTATATTCCAAAAGGGGGCAGTAAAAGTGTCAACAATTCTTCTCTACTTTTTAATTCAATAATATTTGCATATATCCCTAAATTTTTTTGCTCCTTTAACACATGAAACGGTTTTAGTCGTTCATCCCAATTGTTTGAAAATACGGTTCATGTGAAATACCAAATTTATAAGCTAGTATTTCAAAAGCATAAGTTGTAATAGCTATTTCAAAAAATCCGTTTTTTATAAAAACTTATTTACTAATCGTTCAAGACGTATCCGAATTTGTAATAACAATAACCCCTTGCCTGATTTGTTTTCCAGCATCCTCAATGCATTTAGTGATTAACTTTGAAGCATATCCTTTTCCAGTAATATTTACCCATAAGCAATAGAGAATTAAAAAGTTTTTGCCGTAACGGTTCTTGAAGAATATTCAATAAAACCTGCTGGCTTATTATTTATATGTGTTTTAAAGAGCCAATTACCTTTATTTATGTACTCTGTTAAATTTGGCTTGCTTCAAAGGCAATAACTCCATCATTTCAATTTTCTTTATCTATCTCTACTATTTCAAAACTGTACAATTTGTATTTCTCCTTTATATTTAAAAACATATTTATTCTGTTCTATTCTATGACATAGTAATATGTTGGATCCTTTCATTTTATATCATAATATTGTTTTTAATTTTTAGTAATTAGTTTAAAAAATTTAAATTATTTCGGCTCCAATCATGTAAAGTTTTGAAGGAAGAAGTATTAGAACCGTTTACATCGTTCTTAAATTGCAGTATATAAAGTATGATGAAAATCCACTAATTATTTATTTACTGTTTTAGTTTGAACCCGTTTTTTGAAAAATTGTGTCGTGAAAATTAAAATAGCTAAAAGGAAAAATTTAATAATAGGGGAAAAATCCATAAAAAATAAAATAAGCATTCCAAGAACAAAATATATAAAAAATAAAATACCTAAATACACTACCATTGGTTTTTTTATTTTCACATTCCACTGTAGTTTCATCTACTCTTTTACTCCTTTGAATCTTTTATATATTCACATCTTTTTAAGGCTACAGCTTTATTGTTTAATTTTTTAGGTAATCGTGTGGGTACCTAAAACTAAAAAGCTCAATATATTAAATGATCAAAATTATCCAGATACTTTATATTATACATAAAAATTCCATCATGGTTAATAATTGTTTAAATCTCTGTTAAATATGGTATCCGCAGAAACAAATTCAAAAATGGAATAAGCTAAATGATGTTAATAAGATTTATATAGGCCAGAAATTACGTGTAAAATAAACTGAACTTTGTCAAAAACAACATAAATTATTCTTATATCTATTCCTGTCCTTAAAGAAGTTGAAGGGATAAAGAAATGGTCCTGTTAACTTCCGGTCTAAGATGAGGACGAAGATTCTATATCAATTTTTTAATTGGTTTAATCCAAGGCTATTCAATCCATCCGTTTTTTGGGGTCTGGTTAAAAATTCCAATTAAATTTTATAAAAAATATGAGAATCATAACTACAATGAACACCATGCTTTTAGATACTTTGGCTATTGATGTAAATAAGATTGTGTTGGGCAAAAAATGCGTGTGAAATAAAAAAAGCCCCATCCTAGTGAATGGGGTACAGAATGTCAATATTTCGGGAAACTCAATAAATTAAAATGACATTATTGTTAGCCTGCTATATTAGCATCTCGCATATCTCTCTATCATTAAGAACTAAATCATAAGGAGATTTTATATCAGACCAATGTAAGATTTTCTTAGTCCAATTACCTTGTTCTTCGGTACCGTTTAGACAAGTGCAAAATTCTAGTATTCCACTCTCGTGTAATGCAGTATGGAGATATTCATATAGTAAGTGTAAGCATTTTTCCTCGAAAGAGTTTCCTATTTTATGATTTTTAATAGGTAAAAAATTATTATAAACAGCTACTTGATATTTAAATGATAGTATTGGTACATATTTAAATCTTTTTTTTGTTTTAGAGTCGTAATTATCTTCAAATATTAGTTCTATTGCATCTAGCTCATTACTAAAGATATTAGACTGTTTTTCTGATACAGGTTGAGAACCAAAAATACCTTTAGAAAGCTTGTGCGGTGATGATATGTAATAGTATTGAGTCAAAGTTGCATCTCCTTTCTATTCTTCTTCCTTTTTTAGCTCTAAACCATTTATATTCTGTTTTACCGATTCTTTTTATGCCTAAACGGTATTTGCTGTACATTTGTTGCTTAGTTTCGATAAGGTCTTTTTTTGAAAGTCTAATTGCTTCATCAGTTAAATCCAAATATATGTTAGATCCTGAGATAACTAAAAATGGTTTTGATCCTTCTAAAGACAGCTATTAAAATGGAATAACAATAAAATTAATAGCAAGTTTTCTTAGTTCGTATTCATATTGATCACCTACACAGGAACATTTGTTCTTATCGCAAGTACATTGTACTCTTTTATTACAATATCTTTAAAATGTTTTTAAATGTCTAGCTCTCTAACCATGGCTTTTGAACTGATAACCAAAGATTGTAAGTAGTAAAGACTCTACTTTTTTAAGTATTTCACTTGTTCTTCTCTTTTCTATACTTCTATTATACTTCACATAGTATTAAGAGCCGAACTATTTCGATGATTTTTATAACCTATTTTACAGAGTTTTTACATGATCCTATATATTTAACAATTTATCTAACTTTAATTGACATGAAGTTTAAAAGTATTGTAAATTTCTATGAATAACTCAGGAAAATGGAGTTTTGTTTGCTATAATAGTTATGCTCTTCAGCTGCTTAAGAGTTGTAATCGATAGGGGTGATACCATAGATAAATGAAAAAATAGTATATCTAATAAAATGGTTGAGAACCAGACGCAAAATTCATATTCGTTTTATTTGATGGACAGGGATTGATGAAACGATACAACAATAAAAAAATGAAATTGCAAGCGAATCCGTCGTTGCTAAACGAACGCAGCTGTAGAAGATAATACTCAACAAATACACTTTTTGTCATGGAAAAAACTGAACTTGGAAAACAAAAATTCAATAAGGGGACAGGCTTTGATGTCAAAGAGAACTTTAAGTAAAATATTATTACTCACCATAACGTTTGTTATTATTGTAAACGGTCATTTTATAAATTCGTCAAATGCGCAAGCTCAATCAGAATACATCGTTGATTTTAGCGGGGTATCCGCCCCGATCCTGGTAAATGTCCGGACTGCGCCGTCAGATACTGCGCGTATCGTTGACCAGATATATCCAAATACGCGTGTACAGTTTTCTGGCTGGACGACAGGTAGCTCGTTTTATGACTACTGGACAAACGCACCTGATAACAGATGGTTTTTTTATGAGAGAAATGGTGTAAAGTATTATGTTTCATCAGCTTTTATTAATGGAAACCCACCGGATGTCAATCAACCAACTCAACCAAATCGAGCATTGGTTTCGTATAATGTAAGAATTACCACAGATATTCCAGCTCTTATACAGGCGTATGAAAATGCTATACGAAACTGGAATAATACCGGTGTTGTTTGGTTGTCACAATCACAAAATGCCCCTATAACTTTAGGGGAAGGTTATGCCAGAGGTTATGATGGATATGGATGGTGGCAATCCTATGGTTCAAATGTTACAGGTGGTACAGTCATTCAATGGAATAGAGTAAACCAAAGAAGCGCTTCTTATTTAGAAGCTCTAGCTACTCATGAAATTGGACATGTATTAAAACTGAACCATAGGTCAGATTATTCTATAATGAATAACTATTGGTTAATCAGAATTACAAAGCCAACCGAAAACGACATTAATGACCTCAGAAGGATTTATAGTCGATAACTATGGTTTAGCAATTATTTGGATCTGTTTCTTAATATAAGAAAGGGAACACTGCTGTCTTCAACGGTGTTCAGGTTAATATAACAAGAAGGCAGGGCATGAAGAGCCTTCTTGTTTTGCCCATAACTTTAATGTATAGATGGTTAACAAATTCAGTTCATTATGTTCATTTTTATCAAATGAGTAACTAAAGTAGATCAAATAAAAAAGTCATTTAAGATCAACGGGAGATAGCCCTATTTCGCATTATTTTATAAATTTACTAGGAAAATGTATATTATATTTTTTCGAAATTAGTTTTATTTAGGACTTTAAAATTCTGTTTAATCAATCCTCTTATGTACCACGGAAACGGAAAATAAGTCCTAATGACCCCTAAGTATAATTTAAGCCTGAGCATGGTAAGCCGTTGGTGTACTGAAAAATAAATAACGACTTTTACGCATAAATACGGTTTAACCTTCTCTCCAGCATTTATCCCATTCCTATTCTTTATCATTACTGAATCCAGCCATTAAAACGGAGTCATATCAACTTTATATTTACACCTATCTCAATAGTAAAAGAAATTAATACATTTGACTAGTACTAATACTTTTTTTCTTCATATTATATAAATAATATAAAGGGGTGAATGATATGGAATTCGAGTTAGATATTATTTCTGAGGTACTCCCTCTCCTCGACATCATTGCTGTATTATTACTGGAAGATAACCCTACACTGGGCATTGCTCTTGTATTACTTCTTAAAAGCGTTACAGAGGATAAAGTGGCACGGATGTCCTTAATTCTGATTTTGGTAGTTTTAAATGTATGAACTACTTGTCTCATTTTAGCTGTTTAAGTAGCTTGTTATCTTATTACCTTACCTTCCACCTATTTATGGCACTTTACTCAAAAGATATCTGCTAAATGATAAAAGCGGCTAACCCAGCCTTCCCTTCACATAATTCAATCCTTTGTAAAAAACATATGTATAGTAGATTAACAAATGTTATGGGCGTTAATCATTGCATTCATATTTATCATTTTAGCATTATAAACTTTGCATCTTCCTTTAGCCGACATGAATGCTATGCTGTCTCCAAATAACGTGGTATCTTCACCTTATAAAACATACTTATAACGGTTATACATATATTATCTAACGTACCTGGGTCAACTTAATGCAAATAATACTGATCTTTTATATTCAACTTCATGATTAGGAATTAATCCTATACACAAAACCAAACTCCCTACTACGAACAGAAACTGTATACGAGGCGGATACGGGAGAAATCAATTGAAGAAATTTTTTCGTTCTTGCAGCAGTATTTCGATTATTAATCATAACGACAGATGTTAAGATTAAAGTGGAACTAGAAGCTGATTAATAAATTGATATCCATGCGAAAGCATTTACATAGATCTTTCACTTTTTGTATGAACATCTTAAAAAGCGCCAACTCCTATCTAAAGCGTTAGCGCTTCTCATCCATTGTTTTTTTAATTCGTCGTTGTTTATAAGTAAACCAAAAACCTACCGCTAACGCAAGTAGTGTTAAACCTATAAGCCACTTTCCATCATCAGAAGGACGAATATACGTATAAATCATCGCACCTAAAAATAAATAACTTGCTAAAATTAACAATGCCCCTACAAATCGTTGATAATCTATATATTTTTCTTCCAATTGCTTCTGTTTTTCATCTATCACGTAAAATTACCTCCTTCACTTTAATAATGTATCATAGATTAGAAGAAAGTTTAGGAGGTAATTATTGGATAATTCCACAAACACGCATTTGAATATTTGTTTATTTCGTTAATATCCTATAATCGAGTAGAGTAATATAACTCTTTGGAGGAAAATCTCTAGTTGGTTCGGATAAACTTTATAATCATATTTGCTGCATTCGTTGCTGCTGTTTGCAAAAATCTATCAAATGAAATGGACGATTCTTTACCCGCAATGTCGGATAGTGCTCGAATGATAACAAATGGTGTACCATATTGATAGCATACTTGGGCAATAGCCGCAGCTTCCATTTCTGCAGCAATCATGGTCGGAAATTTTTTCCTTACAAATGCTACACGGTCTGGATCAGCCATAAATGAGTCACCAGTAGCTATAACCCCCTCTTTATAAGCGATATTCATCTCTTTAATTACGTTAGCAGCCTTTGCCACTAATCTTATGTCAGCATCATACATAGCTGGCATTTTTGGTACTTGACCATAGGCGTAATCAAAGGCTGTCGCGTCCACATCATGATGCACTACTTGAGTGGAAATAACTACATCTCCTACTTCTAAATCCTCAGCAAATCCACCTGCCGATCCGGTATTAATCACATATTCAGGTGAAAAACGTTCATGTAAAATAGTTGTTGCCATTGCAGCATTTACTTTACCAATACCTGATTTTAACAAAACTACTTGTTTATTAAATAAGTTACCTTGAACGAATAAGCAATTTGCTACTTCAAGTTCCTCTTTGTCATTCATCTTCTCCTTTAATAAAGCTACTTCCTCATCCATTGCTCCAATAATTCCTATCGTCATATAAAATGCCTCCATAAAGAAATAGGTTAGTTTATCATCACTTGCTTTAGTTTTTCTACTTTTGTTGGTTTCCAACCTCGTTCATCTATCCAGGTTAAATAAACTCGGTAAATTTGTGAGTTATTTGCATTCGATACAGTCGCTTCTACCTTCTGCTCTCCTCCATTACCTACCCAATGAGTAACCATTGACTGTTCCTGTAAACCTGTTACATCAGAAACCGCTTTTGCTATTTCCTTTCTATCTTGCGAGCCATCATTGTAATCAGTTGTATGTGTTCCTGACTGCTCCGTACCAATGGGTTGCCAATCTCCAATATAGGCTTCGATTACATTGTCATCAGAAGGCTGTACCTGTTCAGTTTCCACTGCTGCATTAGTTTCAGACGTTTCTCCTTCTTTGTCCTGTTGTTTTTGATTTGCGTCTTGATCAGATGCTTGTTCTTCCTTCTCTTCAATTCTAGTAAATTGGTCTCGTTCTTCATCACCATCTTGTTCTGAATTGTTTTCTTCAGATTGAGAAGCAGCGTTATTGTTCTTATCTTTAGCAGCTTCATCATCCTTGCCGCCAAATAACCAAAAACCTAGCAGAAAAACAAGTAAGACCACACCTATCACAACTAAAATTGAAATCGATTTTGAGTTTTTTCTACGTTTTTCAAATTTATCGACTCGGGAAACTCTATCAAAATCTTCCATGCCTTCAGCCCTCCTATCATTACTCTATTATAATATCATATTTATAACATAGAATTACATGCCAGGAACATAACATTTTTTTTGCTATGTTGAAACAACCTTCAACATTGTTACCCAAAGCAAATCAACGCTTTCGATATGTAGATGAAGATTTTATCGAAAGCATGCAAATCACAGTATGATTTAATTTCATGAATTATAGAGTTATACTTTCTAAAGCATCACGTAAAGAAAGTTTAGTAAATGACTTATATTGAGTACATAGGCTATCCTTACTTCCCACCAAAACTTCTAGTTAAGATCTTAAAAAACTTGGCGACAAGCCAAGTTTTTATGGCGAAAGCTATCATTTTTCTTATACGATAAAGTGAAACTTCATTCCGTGAAACGCTTTTTACACGGAATGTTAGTTGAACCAATCGGGCATTTAGGTGCTGTTTTCTCCCACTTAGGCTCTTTTGTATCAATTTAGGACTTGAAGTGGGAAACTTACGGCACCTTACATGCGGGATAAAGTGAAACTTCATTCCGTGAAACGCTTTTTACACGGAATGTTAGTTGAACCAATCGGGCATTTAGGTGCCGCTTTCTTCCACTTTGACTCTTTTGTATCAATTCAGGACTTGAAGTGGGAAACTTACGGCACCTTACATGCGGGGTAAAGCCTAAAGTTTTATACTTTCCTATAGTGGAAGAAAAAAGACAGCGGAATTCGCTGTCTTTTTAAACTACAATAACGTGAAACTTCATACGAGGAGTTTCTCCTTGAAGGGGAATCTTACAGCAGATGTGGGATAAATTTATTCCACACTAACAATTTTAACTTGAATATCTCCACCTGGTGTCGCAACAGAAACCTCTGCTCCAACCTCTTGCCCAATTAGACTCTGTGCCATTGGTGAATCATTTGATATTTTGCCTTCAAACGGATCCGCTTCTGCACTTCCAACAATCGTATACGTTTCTTTTTCTCCATCGGGAAGTTCTTGAAATGTTACCGATTTACCTAAACTGACCACATTTGGGTTTTCATTATCATTTTCAATGATGACTGAATTTCGAATCATTTTCTCAAGCTGAGCGATTCGCGATTCTACAAACGCCTGCTCATCTTTTGCTGCATCATACTCGGAGTTCTCTGAAAGATCTCCAAAATCACGAGCTATTTTAATGCGCTCAACGACTTCTTGACGACGCTCTGTTTTTAAATAATGTAATTCTTGCTCTAATTTTTCTTTCCCCTCTTGTGTCATGTAATAACTTTTCTCTATAGCCATTTCCAAACACTCCTTTTTATTACTTCAACCGTTCTGTTTAAACTAGTTTAATCATCGATATGAAGCAATCTGATACTTTTAACATGGAGCCTGTAAATTTTTCAAAATGTAAGCGCTCCATAATCTAAAAATGTACTAATCATTACTATGGCAGAATTTCAGCTAATTTTCAATACCTTTTATCAAATTAATGTTGCTGATGTTTTAAAAGTATTTTCTCAATTTTAGTAGCCATGATGTCGATAGCTACATGATTTTGACCGCCTTCCGGAATAATAATATCCGCATAGCGCTTTGTCGGTTCAATAAATTGCAAATGGGATGGTCTCACCTTTTGAATGTATTGTTCGATTACAGATTCTAAAGATCTACCACGTTCTTTAATATCACGCATCAATCTGCGAATAATTCGTAAATCAGCATCTGTATCTACATACACTTTTATATCCATTAAATTCACAAGACGTGGATCTTCCAAAATTAATATTCCTTCTAAAATAATAACATCCTTTGGATCTACATGGATGACCTCGTTTGAACGAGTATGCAGTTTATAATCATAAACAGGTTTATCTATAGACTGACCATTTAACAAACAATGCAAGTGTTCGATTAACAGATCGTTATCAAAAGCTAGCGGATGGTCATAATTTGTATTTAAACGCTGCTCAAACGGCAAATGACTTTGATCTTTATAATAATAATCTTGTTCAATGACAAGAATGGTTTGGTCAGAAAATCGTTGGCAAATAGACCGTGTAACCGAGGTTTTGCCACTACCGCTTCCTCCTGCAACGCCAATAACAACTGGTTGATCTTTCATCATGGATCTAGGCTCCCTTCTATGTTTGCTTTATGCTGATCGCTATACCATCACCTACCGGAACAATACTTGTCGTAAAACCGGGATGTTGCATGAGCCATTCATTATAAGAAATTAGTTTCTCGACCATTTTTTTATATCTTGGTGGTGTTAACTCTGGTTGAGTAACATATCCTCGGAATAACACATTATCTGTAATGATAATGCCATTTTCTGTTAATAAAGGTGAGGAGAGCTCAAAAAAACGACGATACTGCCCTTTAGCAGCATCGATCAATATTACATCAAATAATTCATCATTTTGCAAGTCTTTTAGTTCATCTAATGCATCACCAAAAATGATTTGAATTTGTTCTTGTAAGCCATATGTCCGAACATTGTTCACTGCTTCGTTGTACCGTGCTTCATCTCGTTCAATTGTAACAAGCCTTGCCTCAGGGCTGGCCTCTATCATGCGTATCGCTGAATAACCAATTGCCGTACCAATTTCTAAAATTCGTTCTGGCTTGTTTAGATAGAGCAGTTGTTGTACGAAATGGATACTGACTGGATCCATTATTGGAATACGATTCGCTTGTGCATACTCTTCCATTTGTTGAACTTTAAAATTTCGCTTTGGTATATTGCTTGATAAATAAGCTTTTACGTTGTCATTCATGAAATTACCTCTTTTTTCGATTTAAAACCGACTTCATCCCCCTATACCAGAAAAGATAGGGGGATGATAGATGCAGTTATTTTATATACTTCTGTTTGTTTTTATTATGCTGTTTTAATGTTTCAGCATAATAAATTTTTCCTTTTTCACTGTGAAGAAAGTATAAATAATTAGATTTTTCCGGTTTTAGCACTGCTTGTAAAGAACTTTCTGCAAAGTTTCCAATTGGGCCAACCGGTAATCCTTCTATATAGTACGTATTAAATGGTGATTTCACTTCTAAATCCTTATATAATACCCGGTCTTTATGCTTACCAAGTGCGTATAATACAGTAGGATCTGTCTGAAGCTTCATTCCTTTTTCCAAACGATTTAAAAATACACCAGCAATCTTCTTACGTTGGTCTTCACTGCTTGCTTCTTTTTCTACTACCGAAGCAAATGTTACAGCTTCATGTACCGTATAGCCTTGACTTTTTATCTCATCTAAATATTTGGTTAAAATTGCTTCTGTTTTTTTTATCATTTCATTAACAACAACATCTACACTTGGGTCTTCCTCATAAAATTCATACGTCGAAGCAAATAAATAGCCTTCCAACGGTGTCCTAATTTCCTTGTTTAAGATTTCTTTCGATAAAATGGAAGGATAACGATCCATTAATTCTTTAATATAGTCCTGATCGTTTACTTTTTTCAAAAACGCTTTCTTCGTAAAGTTTAATTCTTTCGCATAGATCTCGGCTATTTCATCAATTGTTTTGCCCTCAGGAATCGTTACCTTATATAATGCTTCCGCCATTAATTTCCCATTATTTAATGATTCAATAATCTCATTTAAACTCATGGACGGGGTGAATGTATATTCTCCAGCTTGAAAGTTCGTTTCGTTATTGAATTTAGTATAAAAGCGAAATACAAGTGCATTTTTAATAACGCCCTTTTCCTCCAGCATTGCTGCAATTTCAGAAGACGAAGAACCAATTGGAATGGTTATTTCAATTTCTTTTTTACTGTCTGGATCAACGGGCCCTAAAGCAGACTTGATATAAAAATAACCAAAAACAACAGTAATAATAAAAATTGTCAACAGCGCTAGAATAATGAAAGCTGCAATCTTACGAACTGTTTTAGCTTCTTCGCTACGAGCTATGAGGTTGTCCTTAAAATCATTTGTATTTTTCTGTTTGGACATATCGGTTTCCTCCTCGTTCCGCTATATTATACTAAAACTTGACAACAGATGCCATCATTTTATGTAAAAATAAAAGCTGATGCCCCATATTCAGACATCAGCTTTTATTGCCAGATCCTTTTATTATGAATCGTTTTCCTGATCTGCAAGTGTGCTGAGCATTTCTTCTACCATTTCCCATTCTTCATCCGATTCGATTGGAAACAGTGATAAATCATCTTCATCTTTTTCCTCATAGCGGAAAGCATATACTTCTACTTCCTCTTCTTCCGATTGTTCAACGGGTGTCACTGCAATGTAAGATTGATGATTTTCATCCACATCAAAAGTGAATAAAACTTCGAACAAATGTTCCTCACCGTTTTCATCCGGAATTATAATTCGTTCTTTTTCTTCAAGCGCCATTTTTCCACTCCTTTATTTCTGGTCTAAGTAGCCTTGTAAAATCATTACTGCCGCCATTTTATCGACTACTTTTTTACGTTTTTTTCTACTGACATCTGCTTCAAGTAAAACTCTTTCAGCTGCCATTGTCGTCAAACGCTCATCCCAAAGTTCCGTTGGAATTCCAAGTGTTTTTTCGATATGCTTGGCAAAAGCAATCGATGCTTCACCACGCTCGCCAATTGTACCATTCATATTTTTAGGAAGTCCAACAATAGCTTTCCCAACTTGATGCTCATTTATAATTTTTTTTAACGCATCGTCTGCAGATGTTATATCGGCTTCATTCCATTTTATTGTCGTAATGCCTTGGGCGGTCCAGCCAAAGGGATCACTGACCGCGACCCCTATCGTTTTAGACCCGACATCTAATCCCATTAGTTTCATTTGTCTATCTTCTGGCGTTCTAAATAAAATTTAACCAGCTCTTCTATCAATTCATCTCGTTCAATTTTGCGAATTAAATTACGTGCATCGTTGTATCTGGGAATATATGCAGGATCACCGGATAATAAGTAGCCGACAATCTGATTAATCGGATTATACCCTTTTTCCTTTAATGCTTCATATACTTTGTTAAGTATTTCTCTAATATCTTGGTCAAATGGCTCTTCCGAAAAATTAAATTTCATTGTTTTATCAATTGAACTCATCATGACACCTCAATCTTGGGATCATTCATCTATTAGCTTCATATCGTAACATTCTTTTATCTTATCTTACCATGTTTATAGAATTAATTATATCTCTTTTACGAAAAGATATACAATTTAGGGATTAACCTTTTCTTTTACATAATCGATAGCGGTCTGTAATGCTTGGTTTATTCTTGAAGGATCCTTTCCTCCAGCTTGTGCCATATCTGGTCGGCCACCGCCGCCGCCACCACAAGCCTCGGCAGCTTGTTTAATTAAATGACCAGCATGAAAACCTTTATCGACTAAATTCTTTGATATACCTGCCGCTAATTGTACCTTATCATTATTCTCCATTGCTAGTAGAATGATACCAGAATCCAGTTTCTGTTTTAAATCATCCACCATACTACGCAATTGCTTCATATCACGAACATCTACTTTTTGTGCCAGTACGGAAATACCAGCAACTTTTTCAACATTATCTAACATGGAAGCAGCTTCTTTATTTGCTATTTTAGCGCGGAGTGATTCCGCTTCTTTTTTCAATTGTTTCATTTCATGGAATAGACCTTCGATTTTCTCAGGAACAGCTGCTTCGTTCGCCTTTACTAATTGCGCTGCTTGCTGTAATACCTCCAATCTTCCTGACAATAGTTCATAAGCTTGTTTACTTGTTACAGCTTCAATTCGCCTTATTCCCGCTCCTATTCCACTTTCAGAAATAATTTTAAATAAGCCGATTTCTGAAGTATTGACAACATGGCAACCACCGCATAATTCCATACTGTAATCACCAACTTTAACTACTCGAACAATGTCCCCATACTTTTCTCCAAATAGGGCCATCGCTCCCATGTTTTTGGCATCCTCTAATGTCTCTTTCGTAATTTTCAATGGAATAGATTCCCAAATCTTCTCATTTACAATTTGCTCGATTTTTACCAGTTCTTGTTTCGTAACCGCGTGATAATGCGAGAAATCAAAACGGAGTCGCTCTGATGTTACTAAAGATCCCGCTTGGTTAACATGATCTCCTAACACATCTTTTAAAGCTTGATGTAATAAATGTGTAGCGGTATGGTTTTTAACAATAAATGAGCGTTTGGATTCATCCACTTCTGCCATAACCGTTTCACCTACAGACAAGTCTCCTTTCATGATGCGAACACGATGAACATGCTGCCCTTTGGGGGATTTTTGTACATCTTCAACTTGGGCAGTTGCATATTTCGTATAAATCATTCCTCTGTCAGCGATTTGTCCACCACTTTCAGCGTAAAAAGGAGTCTGGTGCAATAGTAGATATACTTCTTCATCTGCTTTTGCTTGTTTAACATGTTCGTCTCCTCTAACGATCGCTGCAATTGTCGTATTTTGTTTTGTGCTTGTGTAGCCAACGAATTCACTCTCAACGTCTATTTCTGACAGCGCACCTCCTTGCACCTGCATGGAATCTACCTTTTGTCGAGCGTTACGAGCTCGTTCTCTTTGTTTTTCCATTTCCGCTTGAAAACCCGCTTCGTCAATAGAAAAACCTTCTGCTTTCACATATTCTTCGGTTAGTTCTTTCGGGAAACCATACGTATCGTATAAGCGAAATACTTCGACACCGGGAAATACGGAATTTCCTTTCGCTTTCTCGTGGTTGATAATCGTTGTTAATATTTCTAAACCATCATGAAGTGTTTCATGGAATCTCTCTTCTTCCACTTTGATCATTTCTTTAATAAATTCCTGCTTCTTCACAACTTGATCATAGAAATCTTTCATTATATCGGCAACAACAGAAACAAGTTCATACATAAATGGTTTTTCGATGCCAATTTCTTTAGCAAACCGAACAGCGCGGCGTATTAACCTTCGTAGCACGTAACCTCTTCCTTCATTTGAAGGTACAGCGCCGTCTCCTATCGCAAAGCTAACCGTACGAACATGGTCGGCAATTACTTTATAGGCAGTATCTCCCATCTTACTTTCTCCATATTTCGTTGTAGCTAATTCCTCTGTCTTTTTTATTATCGGCATAAATAGATCAGTTTCAAAGTTTGTTGGGACATTTTGAATTACGGATACAATACGTTCTAGTCCAAGTCCTGTATCTATATTCTTTTTAGGTAGTGGCGTATATGTATCATCTGGGTTGTGATTAAATTGTGAGAAAACCAGATTCCATATTTCTAAATACCGATCATTTTCTCCACCCGGATAAAGCTCAGGATCATTGGGGTCATTGCCATATTTTTCTCCACGATCGTAAAAGATTTCCGTATTTGGTCCACTAGGCCCCTCACCAATATCCCAAAAATTTTCTTCTAAACGAATAATTCGTTCTTCTGGTAAACCAATGGTGTTGAGCCAAATATCATATGCCTCATCATCTTCCGGATGTACCGTAACGGACAACCGATTTTTATCAAAACCAATCCATTTATCACTCGTTAGAAACTCCCATGCCCACTCAATCGCTTCTTGTTTAAAATAGTCACCGATTGAGAAGTTTCCCAGCATCTCAAAAAACGTGTGATGTCTTGCCGTAAACCCTACATTTTCGATATCATTCGTACGAATCGACTTTTGTGCATTAACAATCCGTGGATTATCGGGAATGACTCGCCCATCAAAATATTTCTTTAAGGTAGCTACACCACTATTAATCCATAGTAAAGTCGGATCGTCCTTTGGAATTAGCGATGCACTAGGCTCTACACGATGCCCTTTTTCCTTAAAAAAATCAAGAAACATTTGTCTTACTTGTGCTGAAGTTAATCGTTTCATTATTCCTTCCTCCTGCAACTTTGATTTAAAGATCCTTGTTCAAAAGTCTAAGCTAACCCCAGGCCTTTTTTCTCCTTTTGAACAGGCAATGAAAAGCAACTATATTTAAGCGTAAAACGTTAAGGTTCAATTTTTATTCCGATAATTCTAATTATAATAAAGTGAATTTTCATTCAGTGGGAGTCTTACGGCACCTTACATGCGGGATACAATTAAAAAAATCCCCTCTCTGCATTTGCAGGGACGAGATTAATCGCGGTACCACCCTTATTATGAATACATTCGTATTCATCACTTATACATGATAACGGTATGTAACCGGCGGGGATGAGCCGCACTCCAGAACAGCTTCCATGATGTGAACTTTGGGGTTTCTTACAGCCATGGAATCCCCTCTCTAGAAAAAGCACGTATCATGTACTCAGAACCTTCAACGCATTATGGAATATATGCTTGTTATGCGTTATTATAAAAAACATCTATTAAAATGTCAATTATGTTGGAGCCGATGGGGTAGAAGCTTTTTGGTTTTGGCTGTAGTTTCTCCCAATTAGAACATGTTTGACTACTACCTTTAACACTGTCATCAGAGGTACAGCAATAATCATACCAATTACTCCAAACAATTGACCTCCTAGTAATAAAGCGAAGATAATCGCTGCTGGATGGATATTAATACTTTTTCCTACAATGTAAGGTGACAACAAATTGCTTTCAATTAATTGAATAACAAACACAGACAAAATCACAAAAAAAACAAGTTTACTGGAGACAGTAAAAGCAATTAATACAGCGGGAGCCGCCCCAATAATAGGACCAAAATATGGGATTAGGTTCGTTATACCCATTAAGATCGATAATAACAAGGCAAAATCCAGCCCCAAGACAAATTTGAAGATCACAAATGATGTAAGGCTCACAAATAAACAAACAATAAGCTGGCCACGAATGTAATTGCCTAAACTTTCATCAATGCCATGCAATATTTTACTAGACGTAGATCGATATTTTAATGGGATAAATCGTTTGGTATAGTCTTTAATCTGGTCATAATCCTTTAAAAAATAAAAAACAAGCACTGGTATAACAGTGATAAAAACAACGAAGTCGAATACCTTCGTAAAGCCATTTACCAATCGTTCCAATAAACGATCCAGCCCATTTTCAACGCGTATGAGTAATTGATCAAATTTATCATGCACCGTTTCAGGTAAGAACGAGGTATACTCATACATTTGATAAATCGTTTTTTCATACATCGTTACAAATTGTGGAAATTGTTCATTTAATTCTCTTACTTGCACAACAATCATTGGATAAACTCGATAAAGTAAATAAGCGGTGCCACCAAAAAAGAGCACATAGATAATTAATACTGCAACCCCTTTTGGAACATTGTATTGATGAATCATGCGGACAATCGGATATAATAAATATGCGATCAAGCAGGAGATAAGAAATGGAGCTAATACACGCCAAATAACTAAAAAAACTGCTTTATAAAAAGGAAACAGTTTAATCATTAAATAAAAGAACAGGAAAAGAGATATACCAATTAGCAGCCAATAAAGGAAGTTTAAACTCCGATTGTTTTTAAACATAGGTTTAGCCTCCCACCAGCTGCAAATATAAAAGTTTAAAAGTTACCATAGATCGTTCTTTCATCCTCATTGAACAAGTCATTTAACGAGCTTAATGAACCATCGACTTCTACCTGATGAATCGTTAATTTATTATTTTGCACTGTCATTTCAATGAAGCAATTCCAACAATAGTATTGACTCGTACCAATTTTTCCGATATCTTTTCCATGACAATTTGGGCATCGCATGATCAAGTACTCCTTTTAATTTTAATGTTCTTGTATTATTTATCCCGCATCTAAGGTGCCGTAAGACTCCCACTTCAAGAGCCTTGAGTTGATACAAAAGGGTCTAAGTGGGAGAAAACGGCACCTAAATGCCCGATTCGCTCGAGAGGCTTTAGATCATACCCCTTGCGGTACTAACAACATTCCGTGGAAAAAGCGTTCCACGGAATGTTGTTTCACTTTATCATCATGCTAACCCAAATTTTGAAAAAATATACTTCCTCACATAAAATCATATGGAGAAAGATCGACATCTTCTTTATTAACTGTTTCTCTATCCTCCTCTACTTTTTCCATGCCAACTGTCTTGTCTTCATCGCCAAGTTTAGCATGTAGATTTTCTACCAGGCTTGTATAGCGCTGATTTGTATCAACTGTAGAAATGCCGTATAAAAAAGACTGCTTTTCTCCACATATAATTAATGATTGTTTACTTCTTGTAATCGCGGTATACAATAAATTTTTTCGTAACATCCGATAATATGCTCGTACTACAGGTAAGATAACAATTGGAAATTCACTACCTTGCGACTTATGAATCGATATACAGTAAGCAAGCATGATGTTTTGATAATCTTTCCGCTCATACACTATTTCTCGATCATCATAAGCTACTACGAGCTGTTCTACTTGCTCTGTGTTCTCTTCTTCACGAAAAATAGCGACAACCTCTCCAATATCCCCATTATAAACGCCATCCTCTGGTTGATTGACAAGCTGAATGACTTTATCACCCACTCGAAACACCGCATCTGCTGTTTTCACTTCTCTTTTTTGTCTGGTTTTTGGATTAATAACTCCTTGCAACTCTTGATTAAGCTTTGTAATGCCAGCTTCCGAACGATACATCGGAGCGAGTACTTGAATATCTTTTGTGTCAAAACCTTTCTCCAAAGCTTTCGTGAAGATGGTCGTTATCACATCAACCATTTGTGATTCATGACATGGGATAAAATTAAAGTCCTTATCTTTTTCTAAGTTAATAACTTGATCATTTTTTATCTCGTGGGCAAGTTGAATAATTTTGGAACCTTCTTGCTGACGGTATACTTCCGTTAACCGAACGTATGGGATTCGCCCTGTACGTAAAAGATCGGATAGCACTTGACCTGGTCCAACAGATGGCAACTGATCTTCGTCACCGACAATCAGCACTTGCATATCATCTGGGATGGCTTTAAATAATTGATTCGCTAACCAAATATCAACCATCGAAAATTCATCAATGATTAAAAACCTGCCGGACAATGGATTGCTTTCATTTTTTTCAAAGTTATGATTGCCATCCCAACCTAATAGTCGATGAGCTGTCATCGCCGGAAGACCAGTCGATTCATTTAGCCGTTTAGCGGCTCGTCCGGTTGGAGCAGTTAAAACAAACGGAAAGTCATCATTATTTTTATAATCCTGTTTATCTAAGGAAAGCTCATGAATCGCCGCATATGCCTTTAAAATTCCTTTGATCACCGTTGTTTTCCCGGTTCCTGGCCCTCCTGTAAGAATCATTACTTTGGAGTGAATGGCCTGATTAATTGCGGTAAACTGTTCTTTTCCATAAGATAAGATTTCTTCTTCCTCAATAGCACCAATTATTTTCATTAGCTCAGCTAATGGCGTGTGATGCTCTACCCTTTTCTTAAGCACTCGTTGTAAATGTGAACTAAAACCATCTTCTGCGTAATAAAGAACAGGTAAGTATACATTTCCGTCTTGAATAATGATCTTTTTATCCTTATTTAAGGCAATCAGTTGTTCTGTAATGGTTGCTTCAGAGATCTCACCGGGAGCTAATAGGTTAAAAACAGAAGCTAAGCATACATCCATTGGTAAATAAACATGACCATCTAGGACAGAACGTTGTAAAACATAGATGCAACCTGCCCCAATACGATGGGGATGACTGGCAGGTAAGCCTATTTGTCTAGCAATTTCATCAGCTGTCCGGAAACCAAATCCTTCAATATCAAACACGAATTGATAAGGATCAGCTTCCATTAAATCAACAGCTTCATCTTTATAGTGCTCATAAATTTTCTGTGCCATCTTTAAGCCAATATTATAATTAGCTAGATAAACGGCGACACGTTCAAAGCCTTGATTCTCCAGTAACGTTTCCCGTAAAGATTTGGCAGTTTCTTTTTTAATACCTGGAATGGTAGATAATGCTTCTGGATCATCCAAAATTTTTGAAATTGCAGTATCTCCCAACGTATCAATGATCCTTTGAGCTGTTTTTTTACCAATACCATAAAATAAATCACTTGATAAATAAGCAATCAGCCCGTCCTTGGTAGTAGGAACAAACGTTTGATAAGACACTACTTTATATTGCTTGCCAAACCGAGGATGGCGTTCAAACATGCCATAGAAATAATAGCTCGTTTCCGGTTGCAAATTGGAAAAATAGCCTTTGATAACAATTGTTTTGTCTTCAAAGGCTTCATTCGTCTCGATAACTTTTATTTTTGCAATCGAAAAGTGCTCCAGTGCGTTGTGAAAGATCATATGAAGCAATTCACCACGAATATACCGCTGATTCTCAACCGCTTGGTTATCTTGATCCATTCCAAACACTCCATTATTTTACTTCGCATCATTAAGTAATGCAGTCGTTCTTTTTTTACCGTTTAGAGCTAAAACATGCTCAGGTTGAATACGTAATGCTTCGTCAAAATAATGCAATGCTTTCTCTAGTTGCTCTCTGTATAAAGCGATAACCCCTAAATTATAATATGCGTCGCTATGCTCTTTTTGTATAGCCAGTACCTTCTGAAAAATTTGCTCCGCATCGTTAATAAGTTGAATTTGTGCCAAACTTAGCCCATATTGAAATAATATTTCTGTATCTTCCGGGGCTAATTCGGTAGCTCGTAGCAAATAAGGGAGTGCTAATTTATAATGCTCCTGCTGTTGTAGCGTCATCCCTAGTAAATAGTAAACATCTGCTTCGACTAAACCAAATTCAATTGCTTTTTGAAAGTTCTCCTGAGCTTCTTTATATAAGGACTGTTCATAATAGAGATTACCTAACCCATAATAAGCAGTTGCTGCATGTGCATCAAGTTGAATCGCTTTTTCAAAAAATCGCTGTGCTCGTTCCATATCATTCATATGGAATAATAAATTACCAAAGTTAATATAGCCAACCGGATCATTTGGTTGTTCTTCAATTATTTCCATGAATAATACAGCAGCTTTTTCAAAATTACTTTCCTCTATACAAGTGATTGCTTGTTGTAGCTTAGTATTCATCGTATAACTCCTTACTTAACCTACATAGTCCAGTCGCTGATCTCTTTTAAAAATTTCGTCTATCGTTCCACCGCCAAGGCAAACCTCACCATCATAAAATACAACTGCTTGTCCTGGTGTAATAGCACGCTGCCTTTCTCCAAACGTAACTTTTACTCGTTCATCATCGATTTTCGTGACAGTTACCGGGCTGTCCTGTTGACGATAGCGAAATTTTGCTGTACACGTAAAGCTGTCCTCTATCTGGTCCGGATGAATCCAATTGATATCTGTTGCAATTAATGCATCCGAATATAAATACTCGTTTTCATCACCTTGCTCCACATAAAGGATATTTTCTTTCATATTTTTTCCCACGACAAACCATGGTTCACCCGCTCCACCAATACCAAGACCTTGACGTTGACCAATCGTATAATACATTAATCCATCGTGATGTCCTTTAATGACACCGTTCAATGTTTGCATTTCGCCCGGTTGTGCAGGTAAATATTCACTTAGAAATTCTTTAAAGTTCCGCTCACCAATAAAACATATTCCTGTACTGTCTTTTTTAGTTGCTGTAGCCAGACCATGCTCTTTTGCAATTTTTCGAACCTCTGATTTATGCATGTGACCAAGCGGAAACATCACTTTACTTAAAACATCCTCGGTTAATTGGTTTAGAAAATATGTCTGATCTTTGTTATCATCAACACCACGCAAGAGTTCATATCGGCCATTTCGCTCACGCACCCGTGCATAATGCCCGGTTGCAACATAATCTGCTCCTAGTGACAAGGCATGATCAAGGAAAGCTTTAAATTTAATTTCTTTATTGCACATGACATCAGGGTTTGGTGTTCTGCCGGCTTTGTATTCATCTAAAAAGTACGTAAACACTTTATCCCAGTATTGCTTTTCAAAATTGACGGCATAATACGGAATATCTAATTGATTACAAACACGAACAACGTCATCAAAATCCTCTGTTGCCGTGCAAACTCCAAATTCATCTGTATCGTCCCAATTTTTCATAAAGATGCCAACCACATCATAGCCTTCTTGTTTTAGAAGAAGGGCAGCAACAGAAGAGTCAACACCTCCGCTCATTCCTACTACAACTCTTATATCTTGTTTATTACTCATCCTAATCATCCTTTATTGCTTGTTAACCGATTTACAATTTTCGCTATTCGTAAGGCAGCTGTTTCTACATTTTCAGGAGTATTGCTTAAGCCAAAGCTAAATCGAATCGAATTGGTTGTACATTCATGTTCTTTGCCGTACATGGCTGTTAATACGTGAGAAGGCTCAACCGATCCAGCAGTACAAGCACTTCCACTAGAAGCTGCGACACCTTCTAAATCAAAATTTGTTAACAGCGCTTCTACATTCGTTTTTGGAAAGCTAATATTTACAATGGAAGCAACCGAATCATCTAAATCGCCATTTACACGAAACTCCACGTTTTGTTCCTGCAGTATTTGCAAAAACTGCTGTTTATAGCCTTGATATTTTTCAATTCGTTCATTTCTTTCTTTTTTCACTAGTTCTACTGCCTTTTGAAAGCCAACAATCCCAGCCAAATTTTCCGTGCCTGCACGTCGTCTTCGTTCTTGCTCACCACCAAACTGGAGGGAAGAAAGCTTTACATTTTCTTTCGCATATAAAAAGCCAACACCTTTTGGACCGTTCACTTTATGAGATGAAACGGTAAGCATATCGACTCCCAATGCAGCTACATCTATATCAATAAGACCAAATGCTTGAACTGCATCTGTATGAAAATAAGCTTGATGAGATTTTAGTTTTTTACTAATTTCCTTAATTGGTTGGATAACACCTGTTTCATTATTGACATACATGATCGAAACAAGAATGGTTCGATCTGTAAGTGCTTTACTTACAGCTTCTACAGACACCTTGCCATTTTCAGCAATTGGTAAGTATGTCACATCAAAACCTTCTTTTTCCAATTGCTCTACAGTGTGAAGCACAGCATGATGCTCTTGATGGGTTGTAATGATATGATTTCCTTTATGACGATTTGCTCTAGCAGTTCCTAGTATTGCTAAATTATCAGCTTCTGTTCCACCACTGGTGAAAATAATCTCTTTTTCTTGGGCGTTCATACTTTTAGCCAGATCATACCTAGCTTTGTCCAATAACTGCCTTGCCTTTCTTCCAAAATAGTGGACACTTGATGGATTACCAAAAACCTCTTTCTCTACAGAATAAATCGTATCCAAGACAAGAGGATGAACTGGTGTTGTGGCGGCATGATCTAAATATATTTGTTCCACATCTATCTATCCTTCCCTGGCTTAAATATAAAACATATATGCATCTTGAGGTTCATCATTATTATGATCAGCTAAATCTTTTAGTGTTGTTGTGTCTAATACATCTTTTACAGCATCACGAATACGCAACCACAAGGCTTGCTTTGCAGGCTCTTCATCTTCAATCCCTTCAACAGGAGTAATTGGGCCTTCTAAAACACGAATAATGTCTCCTGCTTTAATATCAATCGGCTCTTTAGCTAATACATAACCACCATACGCACCGCGAATACTCCGAATTAAACCCGAGTTTCGTAATGGTGATGCTAATTGTTCTAAATAATGTTCAGATAAATTATTCTCTTTTGCTATTTGTTTAAGAGAAGTAGGTCCTTTGCCATGACATTTCGCTAAATGTATCATAAGAGTAAGACCATATCTCCCTTTCGTTGAAATTTTCATATACTGACACCTCAATTTTAATTACGTTCCAATTATCTTTATACATGATATTATAGCATGGAACCCATTCTACTTGCATGATTGGAAAACCTATATCAGGTAATAACAAAGTAATCAACTTTGTAAACAGTGTATTATTATAATATAAAGGACGGTATAAATGAAACAAAAACCACTCGCAGTTCGGATGAGACCGGAGCATATTGATGAAATTATTGGTCAAGAGCATTTAGTTGGTGAAGGGAAAATTATTCGTCGGATGGTAACTGCTGAGCAGTTAGCTTCCATGATTTTATTTGGACCTCCCGGAACTGGAAAAACTTCTATGGCAATGGCACTTGCAAAAAGTCTTGGAAAACCAATAAAATTATTAAATGCAGTGACCGATAAGAAAAAGGATATGGAAATTGTTGTAGAAGAAGCAAAAATTACCGGACAGATCGTACTTATTTTAGATGAGGTTCATCGTCTTGATAAGGCAAAACAAGACTTTTTACTGCCTCATTTAGAAAATAATTTAATAATCCTGATTGGTTGTACAACGAGTAATCCTTACCACTCTATTAACCCGGCTATTCGCAGTAGATGTCATTTATTTGAATTACATCGTTTAACAGTGGATCATGTCAAACAAGCAATCTCCCGTGCAATGACAGATTCAGAAAAAGGGTTTGGCGATAAAAACATCCAGTTATCAGAGGAAGCGTTAGAGCACTTTGCGCAAAGTGCTAATGGAGATATGCGTGCTGCCTTAAATGGGATTGAACTCGCCGTATCTTCCACACCAGAGGATAAAAACGATATCATTCATATTTCTTTATCAATTGCAGAAGAATGTATGCAAAAGAAAAGTTTTTCTCATGATAAAGATGGGGATGCCCACTATGATGTTCTATCTGCTTTCCAAAAGTCAATCCGTGGTAGTGATGTAGATGCAGCACTTCACTATTTAGCAAGATTAATTGAAGCTGGTGATCTAGATAGCATTGCTCGGAGAATGATTGTTACTGCCTATGAAGATATTGGACTTGCAAATCCGCAAGCTGGTCCACGAGCACTGGCCGCAGTTCAAGCTGCAGAGCGGTTAGGTTTTCCTGAGGCTAGAATTCCGCTTAGTGTGGCGATTATCGAATTATGTCTATCACCAAAATCAAACACTGCTTATAAAGCATTGGATGCAGCGTTAGAAGATGTAAGACGCGGGAAAGGTGGAGAAGTTCCTGTTCATTTAAAGGATTCTCACTACAGTGGTGCCAAAAGATTAGGCCGAGGCGTAGACTATTTGTACCCGCATAATTATGAACATGGTTGGGTGAAGCAGCAATACTTGCCAGATTCTATAAAAAACAAACAATACTATACACCTAAAGCTACCGGGAAATTTGAACAAGCTATGAAACAAGTTTATGATAAAATCCAGAAAGATAAAAAGATTTGACGTATAAGTTCGATCTCCTGTGGTAACAATGAAGATAGAATACAAACAAATCTATTTAAAAATCATTGTAAAATTGTTACTTTAAAAGGAGTTGAACTAAATGGCAAAAGTTAGACAAGATGCCTGGTCACATGAGGATGACCTATTATTAGCAGAAACCGTACTACGTCATATTCGCGAAGGTAGTACACAATTGAATGCTTTTGAAGAGGTTGGAGATAAATTGAATCGTACCTCCGCAGCATGTGGATTTCGTTGGAATGCTGAAATTCGTAATAAATACGTAAATGCTATTGATCTTGCAAAACGACAACGAAAAGAAAAGAAACGTGCGATGGCAAAGGCTAATAAAGCGAATAAATCCGGTCTATCCTTCTCTCAAGGAGAAACAAAGGGAAATTCCAGCCACTCTATGCCTAATAATGATCCGCAGCTTACAATGGATATGGTTATTAGTTTCTTAAAAGATGTAAAAAAACAAACAATGGCTTCTCATCAGTCCCTGGCTTCTCTTGAACAGGCTGAGCGGGAAAAAGAAGCACTACAAAAGCAAGTAGATACATTGAATAAAGAATTAGAAGAAACGAAACAAAGATTAACAACGATTCAAGAAGATTACCAAGCATTTATCCAAATCATGGAAAGAGCGCGCAAAATGACGGTTTTAGAAGACCAGGGAATGATGCCTGCACCAGCTTTCCGAATGGACAAAAATGGCAACCTGCAACAATTAGCTCAAGGGTCAAACTAAAAGCATAAGAAAGAACAAAAAAGCTAAAAGTGCTCGTTTAGCGACCTTACAAACTGAAAAATCTTCGAACGAGATAAAGTGAAACTTCATTCCGTGGAACGCTTTTTACACGGAATGTTAGTACCGCAAGGGTATGACCTAAAGGCCCTGAACCAATTGGGCATTAGGTGCCGTTTTTCTATCATATTCGCTACATCATTAGCATGTTTTTGAAGTAAGAAAAATACGGCACCTTACATGCGGGAGAAAGGGAAACCTCATTCAAGGAAAGCTCATCTCCTTGAAAAACCGCGGTGTATTGCTGGCGTAGCAACCCTGTCCTTGAAAAAGAAGAACGCTTTTTCTGCGTGCGATGTCTATTCAAGAAGCTTCCCTTGTCCTGTCAACCCCAACGAATCGGGAATTTAGGTACTGTTTCTCTCATAACGTTCGCAAAATAATAAGTAGATTTTTCAAAGGCAAGGTATACGGTTCCTTACATCGTAGATAAAGAAAACATCCTCTGCAACAAGCGGTCCCTTTTTAGTCGGCCTTCCTTTAGTTTCGAACTGATGTTGGGCCTTATTGCAGAAAGAAGATTGAAGTTTACTAGCAGCACGAGCGCTTTAGTTAAACGAAGCTACATTCATAAAAGCTCCATCAAGTAAAAACGGACATCGTTTCCAAGACAACGAAAAAAGCCCTAAATTGCTAGAAGGAAGATTCCAATCTCGCAATTTAGGGCTTTCTATTGGCTCCCGATCGTGCCGTCCACTTAGAAGTTTTGATCCCGCTCTCAGCAGGTGGGTGCTCTGTTCTATACTTATTGTGTTTCCTCAGGTTAAGAGGCGTGCACGCAATATAGAAACATGCGAGCTCCCATTTTTAAAGTTGTTCGGTCAAAATACTTTTTATGGACGAACACATCAGGATTTTGCTCTTATTTGTAAATATATTTTAACATGTCATTTCTCAAAAAATCAATCCTTAAGATTCGTATATGCAAAGTGTTATAAAGTAAATCAGTCAGTGGTCTTTTTTCTGCGAAAGATGAGATGAAAGGCTAAGGTTTCAACATCCTTCTAAAAAAACAGTGAGGATACTAGCGTAGCTTTTCTTGCCCTTGAAAAACCGCTATGTATCGCTGTCGTAGTCTTTCTTGTCATCCAGAACGAGTCCGGTATTTAGGGCCGTATCTCCCACTTAAACTTCTTCTTCTTATTATCTTTAAGTAAGAGTATTTTGCGTCATCTTTACCCTATATTTTTTTCTACAGCTAATCTTTACTTCTCATCATTCATCAGTTTAATTCCCAACTCATCCAGCTGTGTTGAACCTACTTCACTTGGGGCATCTGTCAGTAAATCGGAAGCAGAAGCTGTTTTTGGAAATAGGATCGTATCACGCAAATTCGTTCTGCCTGCTAACAGCATAACAATGCGATCCAGACCTAATGCAACCCCTCCGTGTGGAGGTGCACCATATTCTAACGCCTTTAACAAGAAACCAAACTGCTCGTCTGCTTCTTCTTTAGAGAACCCTAACACCTGAAACATTTTCTGTTGCACCTCTGTTTTATGAATACGAATCGATCCCCCGCCAAGCTCATAGCCATTTAACACCAAATCATAGGCGTTAGCTTTCACTTTTTCCGGATCTGTATCTAATTTATCAATATCTGCTTCAACAGGTGAAGTAAACGGGTGGTGGGCAGCAGAATACCTACCCTCTTCTTCGTCATACTCTAACAGCGGCCAATCGGTCACCCATAAGAAGTTATAAGCAGACTCATCCATTAATTTTAATTCTTTTCCTAACTTCAAACGAAGTGCACCAAGACTATCATACACAACATTTGTCTTGTCAGCGACAAACAACAGTAAATCTCCATCCTCTGCTCGAGCGGCAGTCATTAAACCTGATTTTTCTTCTTCGGAAAGAAATTTAACAATTGGTCCTTTCAATTCAGCACCTTCCACTTTCAACCAGGCTAAACCTTTGCCGCCATATACTTTCACAAAGTCCGTCAGCTTATCAATATCCTTGCGAGAGTAATGATTCGCCTGCTGTTTGACATTTAATAAAGCAACTAGGCCACCAGCCTCAATTGCGCCTTGAAACACTTTGAAATTAGACTGCTTGACTACTTCCGATACATGGATAAGTTCCATGCCAAAGCGTGTATCCGGCTTGTCTGAGCCAAAACGTGCCATTGCTTCCTCATAAGGCATTCTCTTTAGAGGCAGTGGAATATCAATTCCTTTTACTTGTTTCATCACATATTGCATCATTTCTTCAGTGAATTTCATAATATCATCACTAGTTAAAAACGATGTTTCAATATCAATTTGTGTGAATTCAGGTTGACGATCTGCTCGTAAATCTTCATCACGGAAACAACGAGCAATTTGATAGTATTTTTCAAAGCCGCCCATCATAATTAGTTGCTTAAACAGTTGCGGTGACTGTGGTAAAGCATAAAATTCTCCACGATGCACGCGGCTTGGTACAAGATAATCTCTTGCTCCCTCTGGCGTGCTTTTCGTTAAAATTGGTGTTTCCATTTCTAAAAATCCACCATCATTCAAGTATTGACGTACAGCTTGTGTAATCTGGTGGCGTAATTTAAATGTTTCTTGTAATGGCTTGCGACGCAGATCTAGATATCGATACGTTAATCTTAGATCTTCGGACACGTCTGTTTCATCTTGAATCGAAAATGGCGGTGTTTTAGCTTTATTTAAAACGGTTATCGATTGTGCTACCACTTCAATGGTACCTGTTTGCATATTCGGATTAACAGTTCCAGCATCTCGCTTCACGACTTTCCCCTCAACCTCCACCACATACTCACTTCGAATTGTCTCAGCGATTTCCAAAGCAGAAAGTGAGCGATCTGGATTAAACACAACTTGTATCAAGCCAGATACATCACGAAGATCAATGAAAATTAAACCTCCTAAATCTCTGCGTTTTTGTACCCACCCCTTTAATAGCACTGATTTTTCAACATCCGTCTCTGTTAACGATCCCGCCATTGTACGCACATTCTCACTCATGATCCTTTCCTCCTAAAAGCTTTTCCTTTAACACAGCTATTACACTATCTAATGCAATGGTTTCCTGATTACCTGTTGCCATTTCTTTTATAACTATTGTTCTATCTTTTAATTCATTTTTCCCTAGAATCAATACGTATTTTGCTTGATACCGATCAGCAGCTTTTAATTGTCCCTTCATTTTTCTGTTTTGATAGTCCTTATCAGCTTGAATTCCTTGCTTTCTTAATTGATGTACTAAACAAACTGCTTCTTTTTCCGCTTCATTCCCAACAGCAACCACATACGTATCCAGCGAACGATCTATTGATATGTCTTGGTTTTCTGCTTTAAGCGCCATTAGCAATCTTTCCAATCCCATACCAAATCCAATTCCTGGCGTACTCGGCCCTCCAAGTTCTTCAACAAGCCCATTATATCTACCACCACCGGCAAGGGTAGTAATCGCACCAAATCCCTCTGCATCACTCATAATTTCAAAAGCCGTATGATTATAATAATCAAGACCGCGAACAAGATTTTTATCTACTTCATATTCAATTCCCATCAAGGTTAAATATGCTTTAACTTGTTCAAAATAATTTTGCGAAGCATCATTTAAATAATCCAGTATCGATGGAGCAGACTGCATGGCTGGATGCTCACGATCCTTTTTACAGTCAAGCACACGTAATGGATTAGTTTCCAAACGTTGTTGACAATCAGAGCAAAGCTCACCCTTATATGGAGTAAAATGTTCAATCAAAGCCCTTCTGTGTGTGTCTCGGCTTTCTTTGTCCCCAAGGGAATTGATCACTAACTTAATCGACTTTAGTCCTAAAGCTTGGTAACAGCTCATCGCTAAATCAATAACCTCTGCATCAACGGCTGGGTCTGCACTCCCTAATACTTCTACACCGAATTGATTTAATTGTCGCATCCGCCCTTTTTGTGGACGTTCATATCTGAACATTTCAGCAAAATAATATAATTTCGTAGGCTGGTTGGCTAATCCATATAATTTATTTTCCACAAATGCTCGAACGACGGGAGCCGTTCCTTCAGGACGTAAAGTAATGCTTCGCCCACCGCGATCTTGAAATGTATACATTTCCTTTTGTACGATATCTGTAGAATCTCCTACTCCTCGTTGAAATACTTCGGTATGCTCGAATAAAGGTGTCCGTATCTCTTCATAATGGAATCGGTGGCAAATCTGTTTTATTGTACTTTCAATAAATTGCCATTTATTGGCATCTTCTGGTAAGACATCTGCAGTACCTCTCGGCGCCTTATAATTCATCCGAAAAACCTCCTAATATTGATAATGTGTATATTATTCATGTAGTAAGTGCAATCGTAGTGAATGTTATTTATCGTCTAGAAAACAATATCTATTTTTACATTTCGTCTAGTTTTTGCTCAAGCTGTAGTAAACTTTCGATTGTTTTCCTACGATAGATTAAATCGTCTCCCCATGGACTGATTACCTACAGAAAGGCATCGTCCATCTAACCTCTGACAAGTTCTTCACATTGTTAAACATATACTTCTAAGTGAAAGAATTTTTACGATATCGAATTTAATTGCTACACTAAAATTAGATATTAAAAAACTCCCGTCCCTTATTATGAATAATAAGGGACGGGAGTTTAGCCCGCGTTGCCACCCTAATTGATGTTATGTATACATCCGCCTTTATACAGTTAACGCCTGTAATACGTTTATACCTACTATCCCTTTCGATATAAAGCCTCTGGAATGTCTTTCATTGGACCATCATGTGAAATGCTTCCAGCCTATGGCATTTCTTCTCTGGACATTTGGTTGCCAATTACTTTTTCCTTCATTGGTAATCTAACTATATATACAATTTGTTGCCACATCGCACTTACATGTAGGACATTATTAGAAAAACTTAGCTTATCGCCAAGTCTTTATGACGAAAGCTATAGTTTTACTTATACTATAAACCCCTAAAATTTTATATTTTCTTATAGTAAAATAAAATTTTTTCCGACGTAGAATATAATTCCTCCATGGCAACTACTGATTTTCATAACCATGAATGTATATTATATTAATCGTTCTACATAGTAATGTCAAGCGCGATCTAATTTTTTCTTTAACATCTTAACTTCTCCTAATGAAATCCCTAACTCTTCTGCTATCTCCATATGACTAACTTCTCCTTCAGCTAATTCCAGAAAGCGATGTAAATTAACACCAAACAATTGGCTTTCTTGATAAACATGTGACTGTTTTTCGGATGATTGCACGGAAAACTACCTCCTTTTATCCCGCATGTAAGGTGCCGTAAGACTCCCACTTCAAGATCTTGAGGCGGATACAAAAGTGTCTAAGTGGGAGAAAACAGCACCTAAATGCCCATTGGTTCAAGGGCCTTTAGGTCATACTCTTGTGGTACTAACATTTAGTAGGAGAGGGAAGAAAACTCCTACTGAATAAAGTTTCACTTTATAGGACTAGTTTGCCTAGCATTTGATTTTTTATTATGCTAAAAGAAAAAGGGGCAAGAGACAAATTTTTAAACGGGCGACTGCCGTTTGTATTTATACATAACTTAATAAATAACGGATTAACATAATTGAACCGGACTGTATATCTGATCTTTGTTTCTAATTAATATGACTCCATAAACAAAACGCATCCTCTATTCAAATTCACCCTTAATCATTTTGCTATATCTCATTTGACTATATAAGCGATTCTCAAAGGTATAACATGAACTTAAATGGAAATAACTGATAAAGAATAACTTAGCGAGCGGCAAGAGAGCGATGACGATCGCCTAACTGCACTTAACTTAAGACTTAGCTTTTTACTACGTCCAACCAACTTACTGCGTTAAAATGTAATTTTTTAACGTGTAAAGAAAACGTTGCTAATGGTGGACCTCTGTCAAAAGCTGCCTAACTGCCTCGATAGATGCATAGTGTTTCCGAATTTTTATAACAATTTATACAATTAGTACTCAAAATGAAACTTCTTTCAAGGAGCGGTTTTTATCTCAACAGAATAGATCAAAGGCTAAGATCACAACACTATAGAAAAATGCAATTATTACTGTTTCCTTCCTTTGAAAAAGAAGAACGCTTTTTCTGCGTGCTAAGGGGGCTTATGACACCCTTCAATGCAGGATAAAATTTCTTAGCTCATAACAAGGAGGCAATAAATGAAAAGGACAAAATTAATCATCGTCTTACCAATTATAATTGTATTTATGCTATTAATTACGCCCATTTCCCATGCATTGGAAGGAACTGTTACCAAAAACAGAGTAAATATTCGCAGTGGTCCAGGAACGCAATTTTCCAACATGGAACAGGCTAATAAAGGAGATAGATACAACGTTTTGCAACGAGCGGATGATTGGATTAAAGTTAAATTAAATTATAGGGAAGGTTGGATTGCGGCGGATTATATACAAATTCATTCGGAACAACATCCAGAAACGATTACCATTTCAAATAAGAAGACACATATACGCAATGGACCATCAACCGATTATTCAATTAATCACTTTGCTGATAAAGGCAGCATATACAATGTTCGAAGCGCTACTGGTGATTGGTATGAAATCGAAAACAAACATGGACGAGGCTATATATATAAACAACTAACCAAGCCAGTAAGCACACCTTCTAAGAGTAGTTTTGCAAATAAAACGATTGTGGTAGATGCTGGACATGGCGGAAGAGATGTTGGGGCGATTGGAGCAACGGAAGTATTTGAAAAAGATGTTGCGTATTTAACTGCACAGGAATTAAAAAAAGAATTGGAAATGTTAGGGGCTAACGTTAAAATGACTAGGTTAAGAGACGACTTTGTTCCACTAAACAGCAGAATCAGCTTTAGTAATACATTAAATACAGACGTATTTATTAGCCTACATTATAATAGTGTTCCGCAACTGCCAAACGTTACTGGAATCGAAGCTTATTATTATCAAGAGCGTAATCGTTCATTAGCAACCTATGTACAAGCTGAATTGATAAAATCAACTGGTGCGGATAATCGCGGAACAAGCTTTGGTGATTTTCTCGTACTTAGACAAAATTATAAGCCTGCTATTTTAGTTGAACTCGGTTTTATATCGAATAAAAACCAAGCTTCCTTGTTGCAGACAACAATGTATCAGCAACAATTGGTTTCTGGTATCATTAACGGTTTGGGTAAATATTTCGCAAATGAGTAATAAGAACAAACCTATATGGGGATTGTTCTTATTACTTTTCCTTACTGTCAATGATCAATGTAACCGGCCCTTCATTAATTAGTTGTACCTCCATCATTTCACCAAATGCACCCTTCTCCACAAAAATACCTTCTTTTTCTAATAATTGATTAAATTTAACATACAAATCATTTGCATAGTCTGGACGAGCAGCTTTCATAAAATTAGGTCTTCTTCCTTTTCTCGTATCTCCATACAATGTAAATTGAGAAATAGAAAGAATACTGCCACCAACATCTTTTAAAGATAAATTAAGTTTGTTCTGTTCATCTTCAAATACTCGTAAATGGACAATTTTATTGGCTAAATAGGCTGCATCTTCTTCTGTATCGTCATGCGTGATTCCTACTAAAACAACAAAGCCTTGTGCAATTTCTCCAATTACCTTACCGTTTACAGAAACACTGGCTTCTTTCGCTCGTTGGACTACTACTTTCATTATTATGCTCCTTTTTTCTAATTCTCTTGTTTGGAATGAAAAAGCACCCTTATTCGTTACTGGATGGTTCGCTTCACCGTATACACATCTGTAATTTGCTTAATTCTTTCTACAATTTTTCGTAAATGTCTTGTATTATGGATTAAAATCGTAATTTGAATGAACGCCATTTTGTTACGGTCAGAACGGCCGTTCACATAGGTGATGTTCGTCTTTGTCTCATTAATTGCTTGCAAGACTTCATTTACTAACCCACGTCGGTCATAGCCTGAAATTTCCAGGTCGACATGGTATTGCTTTTGTTCCGTTCGATTATTTTCCCATTCCACATGGAGAAAGCGTTCCCTCGCTTCTTCTGTCTGCACATTAGGACAATCCTTTCTGTGGACAGAAATACCTCTTCCTTTTGTAATATATCCTACTATGTCATCACCAGGAACAGGGTTACAACATTTCGATAGACGAACAAGCAGATTGTCAACACCTTCTACTTTCACACCGATATCGCGCTTATTTATTTTTTTATCCTTTTTATCTTTGACATCCGTTTTTACTTCTTCTATCGTTTGTTCAAGTTCTTGTTGTTTTTCCTTCGTTTGTCTTATTTTTTCAGTTAATCGTGTGGCAATAGAAGCTGCAGTAATTCCTTGATAGCCAACAGCCGCATACATATCATCCGCATTGGAGAAGTTATACTTTTCGTATACACGTTGTAAGTTTTCCTGCGTTAGAACATCCTTCGGTTCTATATTTAAGTTTCTAATTTCTTTATCCACAGCTTCTTTTCCTTTAAGAATGTTTTCTTCACGCCGCTGCTTTTTAAAAAACTGTTTAATCTTGTTCTTTGCTTGGGATGTTTGTGTTATTTTTAACCAATCCTGTGATGGTCCATAGGAATGCTTAGAAGTCATTACTTCAACAATGTCTCCGTTTTTCAGCTTATAATCGAGTGGCTCCATTTTTCCATTTACTTTTGCGCCAATTGTCTTATTACCGATTTCGGTATGAATTTTATACGCAAAATCCAAAGGTACGGAACCAGATGGAAGCTCAATAACATCTCCCTTAGGAGTAAATACATACACCATATCAGAAAATAAATCTACTTTTAAAGATTCCATAAATTCTTCTGCATCATGCGTATCATTTTGCCATTCCAGGATTTCACGGAACCAAGTTAACTTTTCTTCAAACGATTGCTTATCCAGATTAACCCGCTTTCCTTCTTTGTAAGCCCAATGTGCAGCAATGCCATATTCTGCGATTTCATGCATTTCCTTTGTGCGGATTTGTACTTCCAACGGATCACCTTTTGGGCCGATTACAGTAGTATGCAATGACTGATACAAGTTAGGCTTTGGCATCGCAATATAGTCCTTAAATCTGCCAGGCATTGGTTTCCAGCAAGTGTGAATAATTCCTAATACGGCATAACAATCTTTAATACTATTAACAATAATTCGAACAGCAAGCAGATCATATATTTCATTGAATTGTTTATGTTGTTTTACCATTTTTCGGTAAATACTGTACAAATGTTTTGGTCTTCCAGAAAGTTCTGCCTCAATATTCATTTCTTTCAATTGTCTGGAAACTTCCTCGATAACTTCTTTTATATAAGATTCTCGTTCCTCCCTTTTCTGCTTCATTAATTGCACAATTCGATAATATTGTTGCGGATTTAAATACCGTAGTGCTATATCCTCCAGTTCCCATTTAATTGTCGAAATCCCTAACCGATGAGCTAATGGAGCAAATATTTCTAATGTTTCATTAGCAATTCTACGCTGCTTATTAGGCGGTAAATGCTTTAAGGTGCGCATATTATGGAGCCTGTCTGCCAATTTAATTAAGATTACACGAATATCTTTCGCCATTGCAACGAACATTTTTCGATGATTTTCTGCCTGTTGGGCTTCTTTTGATTTATACTTAATCTTACCTAGTTTAGTAACACCATCTACAAGCATGGCAACTTCATGATTAAATGTCTCTTCAATCGCCTCTAACGTGACATCAGTATCTTCTACTACATCATGAAGAAAGCCGCCTGCAATGGTTTCCGCATCCATTCCCAGCTCCGTTAAAATACCGGCCACTTGAACAGGATGGATAATATATGGCTCTCCAGATTTTCTAAATTGATCCGCATGCGCTTTTTCAGCAAATTCATATGCTTTGCGAATAAAAGCAGTATCTTCTTCGGTCAGATACTGACTAGCCTTATTCAAAATGTTATCTATTGTCATAATATCGCTTTTCGCCATTAAAAATCACCTTTATTCGCTATATCAAGTCTAATTTCTTAAATAGTTTAATTATATGCTTTTCTCTTGTATGTGTCCATTATAAGAATCAGTCAAAATTAGGATGACTTTATGAAAATTTACAGTATTAGGTTGTTTAACAGTAGACATTCCCATCCACCGTTCCTATTATTTTCCATATTTTTCAAATTTATTACTATGTAATTATATTACAATAATAGGCCTAACGATTTCATATCGCCAGACCTATCTTACCGTCAATAGCTCATTAAGGATAATACATCATACCCTTGTAACTTTTCCATACCGCCCAGATAGCTCAATTCGATAATAAATGCACAACCAACAACAATTCCACCAAGCTCTTCCACCAGCTTAATAGTTGCTTGAATAGTACCACCTGTCGCTAATAAGTCATCTGTAATTAAGACGCGTTGCCCAGGTTGAATCGCATCTTTATGAATCGTTAATATGTTTTTGCCATATTCTAAGCCATAATCAATCTTTACTACTTCTCGTGGAAGCTTACCTTCCTTTCTCACCGGAACAAAACCTACTCCCAGAGCATAAGAAACTGGGCAACCAATAATAAACCCTCTTGCTTCAGGGCCAACAATCACATCAATTTCTTTTTCCTTTGCATATGTTACAATTTCATCTACAACTGAGCGAAAGGCATCACCATTAGCCATTAATGGTGTAATGTCCTTAAATTGTATTCCTTTCTTTGGCCAGTCTTCCACAATTTTAATGTAACTTTTATAATCCATAACTAGGTTCCTCCTTGGGACTTCCCAAATGATCCATATATTTTGCAAAATAGTTTTTTAGTTCTTCGTAGGTAGAATAATACAGTATCCTTTCGATCTCAGCTTGTTGCAATCGCTTTTGATATGTTTCAGAGTCCTGTAAATTTCGCTTTGCTGGATGCGGATTCAGTTTAATAATTCTATCCTCTATGTGTATAAATTGTAGTTCATAAAATACGTGAATAATAAACAGCAATTTATCTTTATTCCATCCTCGTGATTGGGCTAATGTGGGTAATTTCCTGTCGATATGAATTGATTTATAAATAAGTAACTTATGATACATCCATTTGAAATCATCTCTTGAAGGAAAAGCACGTAAATATGTACTATCCTCTATATAATAACATAGATGAATATTCTTAGGCTTGGTCGCAATAAGGATTTCCTCTAAGTCACTCCATTTTTCCGGCATTGAAAATATAAATAAAGTATCGATCTGCTTTAAATTTGACCAATCGTCCTTATACGTTCGGTGTGGAATACCTAACGATTGTGCTTGTAATTTATCTCCCACTGCAGCACAGGTTGAATTGGTATGAACAAATATTGCTAAATCAACAGCTTTTTTACCACGATGATCAAACAACTGCCAATCTGCTATACAGATGTCTTCAATCATTATTTGAGGCTTGCGGTGTCCGTTCCATTCATTAATTGATAACTCGCCGACTACATGGACGATTGTTTGAGGAGTTAAGTAATGGAAAAGTTCACCTATACCAAAACCAATCCCATCTACCATTGTCTTTTCGTTTTTAAATTGAAGCTTTAAATGATTTTTCATGCTACCAATTTGCTTTGGCTGTCTAGGAGTTTCCCGGATATGAAATAAAGGCTTTGGATTGTGCATACCAAAAGGCGCCAACCGTTGAATATCCTCGATTAGCTCTATTGTTATTTCTGAAAGTGATAATGTCTGACTGATTTGAATCTCCTGTTTAAAATCATCAGGTTGAAGTTCTTCAGAAATTTGTTTATTTAAAGCTTGCTGCAGTGACCCTATTTGCTCGATCGGAAGTGTCATCCCTGCTGCTTGTGAATGACCTCCAAAAGTATTAAATAAATGACGAACCTGCATACAATTTTCAAATAAATCGAAAGCTGAAATACTTCTTGCAGATCCTTTAGCAATTCCTTCTTTCATTTTCAACGTAAGTACAATAGCAGGCCTATCCATTTTACGAACCAATTTGGAAGCGACAATTCCAAGTACTCCCTCATTCCAGCCCTCTTTTGCAACAATAATAACATCTTGGTCTTCTTGTCCTGCAAGCATTTGTTCAGCCTCTGTTACGATCTGTTGAACAAGCAATTGTCTCTCTTCATTCAATGCTTCGATTGCATGGGCGATCTCCGTTGCAACATCAGGATCTTCTGTAAGCAATAAGTCAACAGCCATATCAGCAGACTGCAGTCTCCCTACCGCATTCAGTCTTGGACCAATAAGAAATCCGACATCTTCTTCCGTTACTGTTCCTTCCACTTTAGAAACTTGTTTTAACGCTTTTAACCCTATGTGCTTTGTATGCGTCAAAGCACGTAAACCATGATATGCTAAGATTCTATTTTCATCAATAAGAGGAACAAGATCAGCAATCGTACCAATAGCAACATAATCTAGGAATTGATGCGGAAAATAACCCAACAAGGATTGAGCAAACTTAAAAGCGACGCCTACTCCAGCCAGTTCATGAAATGGATAATTGGGTGAGCATTTTGGGTGAATGATAGCATAACAATCCGGTAATTGGTCTTGGATTTCATGATGATCCGTAATAATCAAATCCATTCCTAATTCTTTTGCTATTTCAGCCTCTTCAATTGCTGCTATTCCATTATCTACTGTAATAATTAATTGATATCCTTGTTCATAAGCATGACGAAATGCTGCTTCATTCGGACCGTACCCTTCCGTAAATCGATTCGGAATATAGTAATCACAATATGCTCCTAACTCCAGTAACGCTTTTACCAGCACTGCTGTGGCAGTTACTCCATCTGCATCATAATCACCAAAGACGAGAATCTTTTCATCTTGTTTAATTGCTTGATGAACACGCTTTGTCGCTTTATCAATGGATTGGAGATGATGGGGATTGTGTAAATCAGCAAAATCAGGTTGAAGAAATTTTGCTGCTGCTTGCTCCGTTGTAATTCCTCTTTGAAGTAAAAGTTTTTGTATAACTGGTGATAGTTGAAGTGAATCAGCCACCAAGTTTACCTCTGTTTCTTCTATTCCTACAAAATTCCATTTTGCTTTACTTTGTAGCATAATTTCACCCCTGACCAATCTATTATACATAAATATTATTAGAGGTAGCAACTAGAGATTTACTTATTTCAATTTTTCCTAACGTTCTCGCTAAAAAAGAGGATGAATAAACTTGGGGGTCGCTAAAATTGCTACAGCTTGGGCTCTTAAACTAGACAAAGCTACTTTCCAAAAAAACTATCCAAAATGCAGAAACAGATATAATTTCCTAGACAAAAACAAAGCGTACAAATTAGCCAAGTTATATGCGCTTCTAATCTAATGAAAACAGATTTTTGATTCTTAGAAAAACTTGGTTTGTTGCCAAGTCTTTATGGCAAAAGCTATCGTTTTTCTTATACGATAAAGTGAAACTTCATTCAGTAGGAGTTTTCTTCCCTCTCCTACTGAATATTAGTACCACAAGAGTATGACCTAAAGGCCCTTGAACCAATCGGGCATTTAGGTGCCGTTTTCTCCCACTTTGACCCTTTGTATCAACTAAAGGCTCTTGAAGCAGGAGTCTTACGGCACCTTACATGCGGGATAAAGTGAAACTTCATTCCGTGAAATGCTTTTTACACGGAATGTTAGTTGAACCAATCGGGCATTTAGGTGCCATTTTCTCACACTTTGACTCTTTTGTATCAATTCAGCACTTGAAGTGGGAAACTTACGGCACCTTACATGCGGGATAAAGCCTAAAGTTTTATACTTTCCTATAGTAATAAAAAACCTCTGTCCCCATTGGAACAGAGGTCACTATTATACTTGTGGTCCTTGTACTCTTTTTTTCTTCCTAAAATCAACTGGTTTTTTCTTAAGCATTTTTCCTCGCCAAATCAACCATAGTTGTGAAGCTAAGAAGAGTGATGAATAGGTACCGGCAATAAGTCCAAACGTAAGGGCAACAGCAAACCCACTAATGGATTCAGCACCAAGGAACAAAAATGCCAACACAGCAATTAGTGTCGTAAGGGTTGTATTGATACTTCGAGTAAATGTCTGTACCAGACTCCGATTAACGACTTCAGCAAGTTCCTTAAAGGTTTTGATTTTTTTCCGTTTGCGTATATTTTCTCGAATCCGATCAAATGTAACGATAGTGTCATTAATCGAATAACCGACAATGGTAAGAATTGCTGCAACGATTGTGATATCAAATTCAATTTGTGTAATACTAAAAATAGCAACCATAAAGAAAGCATCATGCAATAAAGCAATAATTGCCGTAATGGCGAAGAAAAATTCAAAGCGAATCGTCACATAAATGATCATAAAGACAGAAGCAACAGCAACGGCAAAAGCGGCATTTTTAACAAGTTCTTCACCAACAATAGGTGAAACAACACTTACACTTGGCTCATGATCATATTTATCAACGAAATAAGCTTTTACTTCAGCAATCTTATCTTTTTCAAGCACTTTGTCAAATCGAGCAACAGCCATTTCCCCATTTTCACCTGAAGATACAATCGATTTTGCTTCAATACCCAGTTTACTAAAATCTTGCTCAATTTCTTCCATAGAAATACTGTTTTCAGCTAAAATTTCAATCCTGGAACCACTTGTAAAATCAACACCCGGATTTAACTTAAACATGACTAAAGAAGCTGATCCAATTATAACCATGATGGCAGAAATCCAGAAAAATTTCTTTCGATGACCTACTATGTTAGGAGTTCGGTTAAACACAGTTGGTTCTACTTCACTTTTATCTTTTATATCTTGTATCTCTGCTTTTTTAACACCAAACCAACCTGGACGTTTTTTTAAGAATTTGGTTTTAATCCAAAGGCTTAGCAATAGACGTGTTCCAAATACTGCTGTTAAAAAGCTCACTAGGATACTAACAATTAACATTGTCGCAAATCCCTTAACCGAGCTTGTACCAAAAATAAACAACACAGAAGCCGCTATTAACGTCGTAATATTTGCATCTAAAATCGTTGATAAGGAGTTTTTGGTACCTGCTTTAAAGGAAGCAATAAGTGATTTACCGGATCGAAGCTCTTCCTTAATTCGTTCAAAGGTAATGACGTTGGCATCTACTGCCATCCCAACTCCAAGAATCAGTGCAGCAATACCTGGCAAGGTCAGGACACCATTCATTAATTCGAATACAAGTAGAATTAAATAAATATAAATCGTTAAATTAATAGAAGCAATTAATCCCGGGAACCGATAAACGAAAATCATAAACAAGAAGATCAGACCTACGCCGATAAAGCCAGAAAAAATCGTTTTATTTAAGGCTTGCTCACCAAACTGCGCTCCTACCGAAGTAGAATACTTTTCTTCCATATGCACTGGTAAAGAACCGGAATTAATAACATTTGCCAGCTGTTGTGCAGATTCTACAGTGAAATTACCACTAATCATTACATCTTTTGTATTTAATGTTTCTGTAACACGTGGTGCAGAAACATATTTCGGATCTTCTTTTGTATATTCCTCTCTAAATGAATCACCTTTTTTATAATCCATCCAGATCACTAATAAATTGTCTTCATACGGTGTTTCAGGGTCATTCATATCTTTTATTTTACTCGTAACCTCACCAAATTTGTCAGCATCCTTCAATTTCAATGTAACAATTGGTTGATTACTGTTTGGATCAAAGTCCTGTTTTGCACTATTTTCCTTTACGTCATTTCCGTTTAATAGTTCATGATCATTTACATCACGGAAAGACAATTGTGCAGTTGTGGACAATAATTCCCTTGCTTCTGTTTGATCTTCCACTCCAGCTAGCTGTACTCTTATACGGTCTTCTCCTTCAATATCGATGCTAGCTTCACTAATACCAAGACGGTTTACTCGGTCATTCAATATTTCTACTGTGGATTCCAATGACGTTCGACTGATTTTTTGTCCTTCATCTACTGGACTTACTTCGTATAAAACTTCAAATCCGCCTTGGAGATCAAGACCTAAGTTAATATCTTTCGTTATTCCTGTAACCGTTGTTCCAATTGTACCAGCAAAAATTAGTACGATTAGAAAAAAGGCAACAATTCTGCCTCTATTTTTCATTCCATTATGGCCTCCCTTGTTTATTTAGGGTAAAACTTTTATGTAAATAGATACGCTTAGTCGTTATTCATATTCGTTACAGCTTGAATGGACGCTAGTAAATCATCATTTTTATATGCATCCATGGTTAAATAACTTATATAGGTAGTCGTATTTAATTGAAATATGTCCCCCACTACCTCATAAATTCGCTTTTCTGGATCACCTTTCCATACCTTTTCCATCAGGCATTTCCAAACATCTTCTGTAGTTGCTTCTTTATATCCCATGAAATGAAATTCTTCCGCCTTACTTTTCAACACAGGCAGAACCATTCCTTTCCACTCGGACACGGTTTGTACTATTTCCAAAACTGACCCCTCCTTATGGAGTATGAAAAATTTCTGATCTTGTCATGCTTGGCCCACTTCTTAGCATATATATCATTGTATATGATATTCCATTTTTTGAGAAGGCAGGTCGTAAAAAAAATGACCAGACAAACATTTTTACAAGGGACTCTTATTTTAATAGCAGCAGGTATGATTACTCGATTTCTCGGTTTTATTAACCGGATTGTTGTTGCTCGTCTGATTGGCGAAGAAGGTGTTGGTCTCTATATGATGGCACTTCCAACCTTCTTTCTTGTTATCACCTTAACCCAACTCGGTTTACCAGTGGCTATCTCTAAACGAATTGCAGAAGCGCAAGCAAGAACGGACTATGCAAAAATTAAGCAAATATTAATTGTATCACTCGTTATTACCGGATTATCAAGTATTGTATTTACGGTATTAATGGTTATAGCTACACCCTTTGTCGCCACGAGATTACTAACAGATGAACGAACATTATATCCTCTTTTAGCCATTAGCCCAATCATCCCAATTATTGCGATTTCATCCGTACTACGTGGTTACTTTCAAGGAAAACAAAATATGAAACCGCAAAGCTATGCCCAAGTCATTGAACAAATTGTCCGCATCACCTGTGTAGCTTTTTTTGTAAAACTGCTTTTACCGTATGGTCTCGAATTTGCAGCTGCTGGCGCAATGTTCAGTATTATCATAGGAGAGTTAATGTCTTTATTATACATGCTGCAAATGTTTAAACGAAAGAAACGAATTAAATTGCGCACACGTTTTTTCTCCTATTTATCAGCCAGCAAAGACACCGTCCGGGAACTTTTTTCCATTGCTCTACCTAGTACGGGCAGTCGATTTATAGCTTCAATTTCTCATTTTCTGGAACCGATTTTGGTAGCTCAAAGTTTGGCAATAGCGGGAGTATCGAGCACTTTAGCAACGAAACAGTATGGAGAATTAACCGGTTATGTGCTGCCTTTATTATTTCTACCAACTTTCATTACAAATTCGTTGTCTATTGCATTAGTCCCTTCGATTTCTGAGGCAGAAGCAACGAAAAACACACAATTGATTCATTATCGCATCCATCAATCCATTCGTATATCTTTCGCTTCCGGAGCAATAGCTACCATTGTTCTATCTTTATTTTCCGTACCTATTTTAACATATATGTATGGAACAGCTGAAGCGAGTAAATTTGTTTTGTTAATGGCTCCATTTTTCATTTTACTTTATATTCAATCTCCTTTACAAGCAGCTTTACAAGCATTGGACTTGGCTAAAGCCGCTATGTGGAACAGTCTAATCGGGGCATTTTGTAAGCTTGGAGCCTTAGTTTTTCTTGCGTCTAACCCAAACTTTGGAATTATGGGTGTTGCAATTGCGATTTCCTTAAGTGTTGTCTTGATCACTCTTCTTCATCTAGCTTCACTGTATAAATCTATTGGCTTCGGTATACCATTTAAGGACATCCTAAAAATGATTGCGCTCATTCTCTTGACTTGGGGGACTGGCCAATTAATTAAAGGAATCTATGAGCAAACAAATGCAGGACTTATTCTGTTTATCATTTTATTAGGTCTCCTCGTGTTTATTTATATTCTATTTCTGTTCTTACTTCGTTTTATCACGAAAGAAGAGCTAAAACAAATCCCTTTTTTGCAAAAATGGGTGGACCTATAGGTAGGATGCAACTTTTCTAGTCCCAGAACCTATCGAAAAGGCGAAACGATCCGATCGTTTAGAACTTAATAATCAAGTAGACAGGGTTATAATAACGAGACTGGGGCATAAGCAAATACGAAATAGCACAAACCGAACAATTCATTTATAATTGTTCGGTTTGTTTGTGTTTAGAAAAACTTGGCTTGTCGCCAAGTCTTTAGCAAATGCCATCGTTTTTCTTATACGATAAAGTGAAACTTCATTCAGTAGGAGTTTGCTTCCCTCTCCTACTGAATGTTAGTACCTCAGGGGGTATGACCTAAAGGCCCTTAAACGAATCGGGCATTTGGGTGCCGTTTTCTCACACTTAACCCCTTTTGTATCAACTCAAGGCTCTTGAAGTAGGAATCTTACGGCACCTTACATGCGGGATAAAGTGAAACTTCATTCCGTGAAATGCTTTTTACACGGAATGTTAGTTGAACCAATCGGGCATTTAGGTGCCGTTCTCTTACACTTTGACCCTTGTATCAACTAAAGATTTTGAAGTGAGAGTCTTACGGCACCTTACATGCGGGATAAACCATAAAATTTTATACTTTCCTATAGTACAAGGACGATTTATCGTTCGTTTTTTTTTATCAGCTGTTTTAGTTATATCCCAGCCTCGTTTACTTTTTCTTGGGATCTATCATGATTATAAAAAGTTATGTCATCATTGATCGTTTTATAGAGTTCAGTCAAATGTCTCACATTTGTTTAAAAGGATTCTATCGTTCCATTATCAATACATTCCTACCTCAAGGCATACTGTGTGTCATTACTTTATCTAACCTACGTTTAAAGCTATAAGAAGGCTGGAATCCTTTATTCATGGATAAGCTAGTGCTTATCTTCGTTTAGTTTGTCTGTAGCAAGTTCCAATGTCTTACAGACAAGCCGTATTATTCCTTTCCTATGCCCTAACCAAAATACAATTTTGTACATAATTCTTTTATTCAATAGCCTATATGCCAATAACACTTCGTACTTAAACTAAACTTATTGGACATAAATATCTCCTCCTAAGGAAAAAAACAGATTTTATTTTTTAATCTGTTTTTCCTTAGGAGGAGCATGTCAAAAAAACGGAGGCATTCTTTTACATTTACCAGGTGTATGGAACTAAATACCTTGTATAGATATAGAGCGTAGAAACGATTAAAGAAATAATAACAAGCGGCAGGCCATAAAGCAAAAAACGAATAAAAGGAATTTTTTGTTTTGCACCTTCTGCCAATCCTGCTACTACCACATTTGCAGAAGCGCCAATCAACGTTGCATTCCCTCCTAAGCAAGCGCCTATTGCCAACGCCCACCATATTGAATCCAAATAAATCATCCCGTAGCTTTCAAACTCTTGAATAACTGGAATCATGGCAGCAACAAACGGAATGTTATCAACAATACCAGAAAGCAACCCGGATACCCATAAGATTAGGATTGCCGTTTTCACATAGTCGCCATCCGTTATAACAACAATTGCTCTAGCTAGTTCTTCAATAACTCCTACCTCTTCCAAACCGCCAACTAATGCAAACAAACCAATAAAGAAAAATAATGTTACCCACTCTACGATTGCAAAAATTCGTTCTGTTTGTAATTCTTTTTCAGTTAACAGCAACAATAAAATCGCACCTGACAAGGCAACGGTTGTTAATTCTATATGCAAAAAAGCATGTAAGATAAAACCAATAATTGTAAAAGAGAGCACAGCTACTGATTGATAAAGCATCGGTGTCTTTTTCAAATAAACTTTCGCCTCTATTTCTAGCAATTCTGCATGATCTCTTTTTGCTTGTTGGAATGATTTACGAAACAATATCCATACAAACAGCAACATTAATACTAAACATAATACCGGCAATAGGAGCCATATGGACTAAGAAAGAAGAGAAAGTGAAATGTTCAACGGCTTGTCCAATCATAATATTGGGAGGGTCGCCAATCAGTGTTGCAGCTCCCCCAATATTAGAACTAAAAATAATAACCAAAAGGTAAGGAAAAGCAGGCAACTTTAATAACTTTGTTATTTTAAGCATTACTGGAACGAATATTAAAACGGTAGTTACATTGTCTAATAAAGCGGAACCTACCCCTGTTAATATACCCGCTCCTATTAATAGGGGTATCGGTTTTCCTTTTACCTGTTGAGCAAAACGAATAGCAATATAAGAGAATAAGCCTGTTTTCTCTGTAATTGCTATCAATACCATCATAGAGAACAATAAAGCAATTGTTTTCCAATCAATATAGCGGAGTAACATTTACTCTGTGCCTGTTAATAATAATAGGACTCCACCTGTCAATGTTATCACTGCTCGATTTATCCGTTCAGTCATAATAAAAAAATAACAGCAAATAAAAATTAGTGAAGCAATTACAATTTCCACTTCATACCTACTTTCACGCGGGAGCTTTATTTTATATGGCTTACTTCACTATATGTGATAAAAAAAGAAAATATTTTCTTCTATTATTTCTCCTAATGAATAGAATGAAGTAAGTGGACAATCTTAAAAGGGGGTTCAGTGAATTGCAAAAAAGACATTGGATTGCGTTATTATATGGATGGATTGTTGTTTTAGGTTTAATAATGGTGGCGAGCTTTGTTTTAACTCTATTGCTTCGGTTTACTACGTTTAGTGATCCCGCTTTATCATGGGTCACCTTTGTTATTGGTCTTATCTCTCTATTTCTTGGAGGATTCGTAGCAGGAGCTAAGGGAAGAGCAAAAGGGTGGATCGTTGGTACACTCACTGGAGCAGGTTTCACATTATTTATTTTCTCCGTGCAGTACTTAGGGTATCAGCAAGGTTTCTCACTGGAACAAAGTTTACACCACCTTGGTTACATTGCAGTGGCTTTATTTGGCGGTACAATAGGCGTTAATCTTAGTGGTGGACCAATAAATGACAACTAAATTCGAAAAAAACGAAGTGAAAAGCGTTCATCTAGAGACGGACAAACTGGAGAACTTCTGACGAGATAAAGAAAACATGCCCCTCAACTGAGATATTGCTGACACCTGAACGACATGCCCGCTTTTAGTCGGCCTTCCTTTAGATTCAAGCCGATGTTGACTTATCGTAGGAAGAAGATCGAAGTTTGCTAGTCGCTCGAGTGCTTAAACTAGACGACGGAGCTATTTTCAAAAAAGATATCCTAGGAAAACAGATATAGGTTCTTCCTAGAATAAAATAAAATTTATATCTAGATTTTATTTTATTTATTGCTTTCTTTTAATTTTTACCAAGACAAAAAACAACACAGGAGAAAATCTCTCTGTGTTGTTTTTTTATGTAGCGTCTTTCCATTCGCGTGGTAGAAGCAACAGACTTTAGTCTATTGCTTACTCCGATAGCGCGAAAAACTTTTTACTGTTGTTTAACTTCACGAATCGCAGAACGATCATATGTCAGCTTCGATCCATCACCTGCTTGAATAACGACTGTGTCTTCATCCATAGCATGAATCACACCGTGGAAACCGCCAATCGTAATAACTGTATCTCCTTTTTGCAAGTCTGCTTGCATTTGTCTTACTTGCTTTTGTCGCTTTTGCTGCGGGCGAATAAGGATGAAATACAAAAGCACAAACATCAAAATTAACGGCAGTAATGATGCTAACATTTCCATAATACTATTCCTCCCTTCCATAAGCTAGAAATTCTTTGCGTTCGGTTTATTAAATCCGTACTGCTCAAAGAATTCTTCCCTAAATGAGCCAAGACGATCTTCGCTAATAGCTATTCGTACTTGCTCCATTAATTTTAACAGAAAATATAGGTTATGATAAGTAGTAAGTCTAAATCCAAACGTTTCATTACATTTAATTAAATGGCGGATATAAGCTCTTGTATAATTATTACACACATGACAATCACAATTTTCATCAATTGGAGAAAAATCACGTGCGTACTTTGCATTTCTTACCACTAATCGGCCATTTGAAGTCATGCAAGTCCCATTTCTGGCAATTCTCGTAGGAAGAACACAGTCAAACATATCTATACCTCGAATTGCCCCATCTATTAATGAATCCGGTGAGCCAACTCCCATTAAATATCTAGGTTTATTGGTTGGCATTAATGGTGTAGTAAATTCAAGTACATGATTCATCACTTCCTTTGGTTCACCAACGGAAAGTCCTCCTATTGCGTATCCAGGAAAGTCTAAGGACACAAGATCGCTAGCGCTTTGCTTCCGTAAATCCTCATATTCCCCACCTTGAATAATACCAAATAAGCCTTGTTCTTCCTTTCTTTGATGAGCATTTAAACACCTCTCAGCCCATCTCGATGTTCGTTCTACGGAATCTCTCATATATTGATGATCCGCCGGATATGGCGGACATTCATCAAATGCCATCATAATATCTGACCCTAGAGCATTTTGGATATTCGTCGCTTTTTCTGGTGACAAAAATAGTTTCTCTCCATTTAAATGATTGCGAAAATGCACCCCTTCTTCTGTAATTTCTCGCATTTCACTAAGGCTAAAAACTTGAAAACCACCAGAATCAGTAAGTATTGCACCATCCCAGTTCATAAACTGATGTAGACCGCCAGCCTCTTTAATAATATCTTCTCCAGGTCGAAGCCAAAGATGGTACGTATTTGACAAAATGATATTTGCTCCGATTTCCTTTAATTCCTCTGGACTCATTGTTTTCACTGTCGCCAGCGTGCCTACTGGCATAAATGCTGGTGTATCAAATGATCCATGTGGTGTGTGTACCCGTCCAAGCCTGGCACCGGTTTGTTTACATGTTTTTATTAACTCATAAGTAATTGGTATCATAAACCACGCTTCCTTTTATCTATAGATTGTCCATTTATTTCTGCTATTTTTATTTAAGAGGGTAAAATCATCATGGCATCCCCAAAACTAAAGAAGCGATACCGCTGTTCTACTGCTTCTTTATACGCTTTCATGACCATATCTTTCCCAGCAAATGCACTTATTAGCATAATTAATGTGGATTTCGGCAGATGGAAGTTTGTGATCAAGCCATCAATTGCTTTAAATTGATAAGGAGGGTAGATGAAAATATCTGTCCATCCACCTGCTTCGACAAATTTTCCAGCTTGATCACGAGCAATTGTTTCTAATGTTCGTGTCGAGGTCGTTCCCACAGAAATAATTCTGCCCTCATTTTGCTTTACGCGGTTTAGGGTTCGAGCTGTTTCACTACTCATATGATAAAATTCCGCATGCATCTCATGTTCTTCAATCGTATCTGCACTTACCGGACGAAACGTACCTAAACCGACATGTAATGTAATAAAGGTAATGATGACTCCTATTTCTTTTAATTCATCCAATAGCTTATTTGTAAAATGAAGTCCTGCAGTTGGTGCAGCTGCCGACCCTTCCTCTTTAGCATAAACCGTTTGATATCGTTCTCTTTCAGGTAACTGCTCTTTAATATAAGGAGGTAATGGCATTTCACCCAGTTTATCAAGTACCTCATAAAAAATCCCATCATAAGCAAATTGAACGATGCGACCGCCATGATCCTTTATTTTAATACACGTTGCTTGTAATCGCCCATCTCCGAACTTGATAACGGTTCCCTCTTTTACTTTTTTAGCAGGTTTAGCGAGGACCTCCCAATTATCCCCTTCTACTTGATGTAATAGCAAAATTTCTATCCGTGCACCGGTTTCCTCTTTCACTCCGTGTAATCTTGCAGGGAGAACACGAGTATCATTCAATACAAGACAATCACCTTTTTTTAAGTATTTTTTAATATCGGTAAAATGTCGATGTTCGATGGAACCTTCTTGTTTGTTTAATACGAGTAGTCTTGAGGATGATCGCTCCTTTAATGGAGTTTGTGCAATTAATTCTTCAGGTAAATCAAAATCAAATTCTTTAATATTCATCATGAATCTCCTTACTTGTTTAGCGAAACTTTCCTAGAATGTAAAATAGGATTGTTAGAATCAGACTGACTACAATAGATGTAACAATGGGAAAATGAAATACAACATTTCCTTTTTTCCATGTTATATCTCCAGGTAATTTTCCGATAAAGCTCCATAGAATGCCGATGATAAGGAAAACGAATCCTAATAAAATAAATAATCTACCTAGATTCATCGTCACCCAAATCCTTCCATCCAAAATGTTCATAAGCTTGTGTAGTTACTATTCTCCCTCGAGGAGTTCGTTGAATAAAACCTATTTGCAATAAATACGGTTCATAGACATCTTCAATCGTTTGTGATTCCTCACCGATTGTAGCAGCGATTGTATCTAAACCAACCGGCCCGCCTTGGAAGTTCGTAATCATTGTTTTTAATAACTTATGATCAAGATGATCCAAACCATGTTTATCGACTTGCAGCATTTCTAATGCTTCATTTGTCGTAGTCAGACTAATTTCATCTTCTCCTTTTACCTGTGATATATCACGAATTCGTTTCAATAAACGGTTGGCAATTCTTGGGGTTCCTCTGGAACGACGAGCAACTTCTATGGCGGCTTTTTTTGTAATAGCTGTGTTAAAAATATCTGCCGTGCGTTCAACGATCATACATAGATCCTCTGCATTATAAAAATCAAGCCTACTCAAGACACCAAAACGGTCGCGTAACGGTGCAGATAATAATCCTGCTCTTGTTGTAGCTCCAACTAATGTAAAGGGCGGTAAATCAATTCGAACGGATCTAGCACTAGGGCCTGTCCCAATTACAATATCAAGATAGAAATCCTCCATAGCCGGGTATAATACTTCTTCCACTGCCCTTGGAAGGCGATGTATCTCATCAATAAACAGCACATCACCTGGTTCAAGTGAAGAAAGAATAGCCGCTAAATCGCCTGCCCTTTCAATTGCAGGACCTGAAGTTGAACGAAACTGCACTCCCATCTCATTGGCAATAATAGCTGCCAACGTTGTTTTTCCTAATCCTGGAGGTCCGTATAGGAGAACATGATCTAATGGTTCTTCACGCATTTTGGCTGCTTGGATAAAGATGTCTAAATTCTCTTTCACCTTATGTTGACCAATATATTGATTCAATGTTGTTGGCCGTAGGCTGAGCTCAGCGGAAGCATCCTCTGCTTGAAGCTCACCAGTTACCATCCGTTCTTCCATTTATAGTCCCCCCTTTCCTATTTTTTCATGAGTAAACTAAGTGCTTTACGTATTAATTCATCTGTATTTAATGATGCGTCTGATTGTAGTTTCGGTACAACACTTTTAATCTCTCTGTCGGTGTAGCCTAACGCTTTTAATGCTTCTTGCGCTTCTTTTAACGTTACCTGGTTCGTTGAGCCTGCTTCTTCCACTTGTCCATCTTGAACGGATGGAACAGCTAAAGCTAATTTTCCTTTTAGATCAAGAATAATTTGTCTCGCTGTTTTCTTACCGATGCCAGGAAAACTTTTTAAAAACGCCTCATCTTCTCGTTCTATTGCTGCTACAAATTCTGCAACATCAATACTAGCCATAATTGCAAGAGCGCCTTTTGGACCGATTCCCGATACGGAGATTAATTTAGTAAATAAATATTTTTCTTCTTCCGTTTTAAAGCCATATAGCAATTGGGCGTCTTCACGTACATGCAAGTAGGTGTAAACAAATACTTTCTCATTTTCCAAAGCTTGAAATGCATATGGATTGGGACAAATAATTTCATAACCAACCCCTTCTACATCAACTATAATCGTATCACTTTGTATATATGTAAGCATTCCTCTAATATAAGCTATCATCTCATCTGCTCCTTTGCCTCATTCATTTATTTTATCATAAGTAGTCATAAATGAATAAACTTCTATTTCTTCGTAAAGAAATAGAAGTTAAGAGCATTAATCCGTCAACTCAAGATTATGATGTATGTCTTGTACATCTTCATTTTCTTCTAGTGTTTCAATTAATTTTAACATTTTTTCTACATCGTTCTCTGATACAGTAGTCGTTGTTTGTGGTATTAGTGTGACCTCTGAGTCGGCAATCTCGTAACCTGCTGATTTCAAGTGGTCAACAACTGCTGCTAATTCTTCAGGAGCAGTGAATATTTCATACGCACCGTCTTGAGACTGAATATCTTCGGCACCTGCTTCTAGTGCTTCCAAAGTTAATTCATCTTCATCTATAGTATGATTTTCATCGGTTATTACAATATAGCCGCGCCGATCAAACATAAAGGAGACACTACCATTTTCTCCTAAGTTCCCATTGTTTTTCTTAAATGCATGCCGAATATCCGCTGCAGTTCTATTTTTATTATCTGTTAATACGTGAACGATAACAGCTACACCACCAGGACCGTATCCTTCATAGGTAAGCTCTTCATAGCTAACGCCATCTAGTGTCCCTGTTGCCTTCTTAATTGCTCTATCTATATTATCATTTGGCATATTATCTGCCTTTGCTTTTTCAACAGCTAAACGAAGGCTCGGATTTGTTGTCATATCACCGCCTCCTTGCTTAGCAGCAGTGTAAATGTCTTTTGCATGGCGCATAAAGATTTTTCCTTTTTTTGCGTCTTGTGCATTTTTCCTTCTTTGAATATTTTTCCATTTAGAATGACCAGCCATGAGGACATTCTCCTCTCTAGAAATTTCCTTTATTACTATATCAAAAAAAGTCTAATTCTTAAAGAGTTAGTGCATAGAAGTGCTTTAAAGTAATCGGACACGTAAAACTTTAGACAAAAATTCAAGTAATATTGATGTGGGTTGGCATTTCATGAAGGATGTTTTTGAAATGCCACATTTAATTATCAGAAAATTATATTTAATTTTAAAACATACTGTCTTACGGAGTGAGAAATTCCTCCAATTTTTCGCCGTTATATTTTGGCTTCAATCTGTTGTCTAAATTTTTCATTTTATTCCAATGTTCTTCATCGGTATAGACTATTATTTCTTTATTCGAATTTGGAACAAGTTTCTTAACCTCTTGCTTAATTTCATTCCCAATGTCCTGTCTTACATCATCTTTTAACATGACACCTACGATAATTCGGTCTTCCGTTGCTGCCACTTGTGCTTGTACAATTTGTGTTTTATTTTTTAATGCACGGGTTATCATTTCAGCTTCTTCATTTGTAAAAGGGTCAGAGTAACCAGTTTTAAAATTGGCATCCGTTCCTTTTTTCTGTTCACGTTGTGGATATTCCTTTTTATCGTTTTCCGCAATGGTACCTAGACGCTCTCTTTTCTCTTGTTCTGTTTCATAATGAATCGGTTGCGTAGACTGCTGATTGTCATTTTCAGCTTTGTCTGTTGGCTCATTTGTACAAGCTGTTGCTGCGCCAAGCATAAGAATGATAAATCCTAATTTTATCCGCATAAATAATACCTCCCTTTATGAATAGTTTGGATAAGAGAGGTATTTTTACACAGTAAATATAAGGCAATTTTTAATTTTTTCGTGAAAAATGCGGTAATGCTTCTCGCTTATGAGCAGAACGTTTATGCATCGCTTCAATTTTTTCTTGATCTTCTTTTGGTATAGCTTTTCCTTTCAAGTAAGCATCTATTGTTGCATAGCTTATACCCATTTCTTGCTCATCACTTTGCCCTTCCCAAAGATCTGCACTAGGCTGTTTAGTTCTAACAGATGATGGTATATCTAAATACGCTGCCATTTTTCTTACTTCCCCCTTTGTGAATTCCACAATTGGTAAGATATCGACACCGCCATCACCATATTTTGTAAAATAGCCTGTATACCATTCAGCAGCATTATCTGTACCGACAACAAGATAATTATAATTTGTTGCTATCGTATATAAAGTACTCATTCGTAGCCTTGCACGTAAGTTTGCTTGTGCTAATTGTGTATTTTGTTCCTCGTATACATGTTTATTTTCTAATTGGGTTTTAATCATTTGATACATGCTAGCATGTACTTCTGTTAAGTCAATCGTCATATAATCAATACCCGTTGCATCAGTAACAGCTTTCGCATCTTGCATCGTTGCATCACTCGTATTAATCGGCATAATAACACCTAGTGAATGATCAGGACATGCTCGTTTGATTAAAGCAGCAACAACTGCAGAATCAATCCCCCCACTAATACCTACCATTAATCCATTTACACCTGTTTTTTCCACTTGGGTTTGTAACCAACTAACGATTTCATCTACTTCTTGTTTCATGCTATCGCTCCTCATCTCAGTTAGTAGTTTTTTCCACAGTAATTACATGATTAAAATTCCGTCAAATGGCGATTTTTTATTAATATTTATTTTAACATTAAATACTAGAAATTGAAAAATGGTTGTCCGAGATCAATATTAAAATAGGATAAAGGGAAGCTGCTTTTTCACGATTTTGTCAAGGTCCGTCAGAGTTCTCCAGTTTGTACGTCGCTAAATGAACGTTACGCTTTTGTTCTTTATAGGTGATAGAAAAAGAGACGAGGATCATTTCGTCTCTTTTCAACAACCTATTCACTTTGTTGTTCATTATCTGATTGTTGCTCACTATTTGAATGAGACGAGGATGTAAAGCCAGGTGGCATTGGATAGGTTGCCCCATAAGCAAATGGTGGATACATATGAGTTGGTGTTTGCCACTCATATCCAACCGGTTGTGCTGAAGCTTCTTCTTCTTGGCTACGATACATTGACGGTGAACCCCATTGCATCGTATCATCACACCCGCAGTCATCATCCCAATCCATCATACTGCCATGATGATCGACATGAGAACCATAGTCATGGTGGTGCTCATAATGATGGTCATGCAACCCGTGATGCATATGGTGATGGTGATGTCCATGATGATCGTAATGCGGCATTGGATACATACCTACACTATGATATGGTAAAGGTGCCATCATTTGAAAAGGAATCTGCGGGTAACAAGGGTCCATTACATAACAACATAGCGGCACCATAGGTACGTGTGGCATTGGCATTGGTTTCGGCATTGGTTTCTCCTTAACCTTTTCTTTTTTTGGCTTTTCCTTTTTGACATGCTTCACTTTATGCTCGGGTTTTGCTGGCATTTGCGGAAAATTAATTGTCGTGTAGTTTTGAAATTCCTGCTCCATCACTGGCATCTGCATAATGGGCTGAACAGGCATTGCCGGCATAGATGGCATTGGCATTTTTGGTTTTGGCATTTTTGGTTTTTTCTTATCATCTTCTTTAATCACTGGCATCGGCTTTGTTTTCATTTCTTTATACGGATGCATCGGCTTTTCTTTCGGTTTCATTTGTTGTTTTTGCTTCACAGCTTTTGATGAACCTGGTATTTTAATTTTCATTCCCGGCATAATCATATCTGGACTAGAAATTTGGCTATTCAATTGCTTTAGCTCTTCAAAATCCACACCATATTGTTGAGCTATTTCCCACATAGTGTCCCCTTTTTGTACAATGTGTATCTTCAAAATTAATCAAACTCCTCTCTTGTCATATCTGGGCTAATTTCTCTATACCAACATATGCAAGGAAAGATTAAATGTTGATTAATTTAAGTCCACAGCCAAGCTATATAAATGGAATAGCTGTTATATTTATTTTTGACGTTTATTTACAATACTTAACGTGCATGTCAAAAAGATAAAAAAGCCTAAGGTCAACTAAGTCCGCGACGTGGAGAAAGAAGGACAGTTTTTCTGTATGCGTGTGTTCCTACTAAAGCTTTCCCTGTTCACTCGGATCGTTTTCTCTCATAATATTGTCAAAGTTAGTACAAGATGTTTGTAAAGAGAGGTACGGTCCCTTACATGGGGTTATATATGTTAACTTCGTTGGATAACCTCAAGCTAAAAATTTTTTACAGATTCTCACCAAATCCGCTATGTTTTTTTGCACCAATCTGTTTAACATTCTCTTAAAGCTTATCTAATTGATAGACGGGATACGTTCCAAGGATTGTAACCTGACATCCTAATGCTTCTAATTCCCCTTTCACACCGGGAAATAGAACATCATCATAAGGTTGATCTACATCCACAATAAAAAAATAATTGCCTAATCCTGTTTTCATTGGCCGTGATTCAATTTTTGATAGGTTCATTTTTCTCCAAGCAAAGGCAGATAACACTTGGTGAAGTGCTCCAGCAAAGTCACTTGGAAGTGTAATCAGTAAAGTTGTTTTTTCAGATTGTACAGGATGATTTATGTTCACACACTCTTTATTCTTACTCAACACGACAAATCGTGTGTGGTTATTTGGAAAATCGTGAATATTTTTTCGTATCATCTTCAGTTCATATAAATGTGCAGCCAACTGATTACCAATCGCTGCAATCGGTCCTTTTCGTTCACTAATCATTTCTGCTGCTTTTCCGGTTGATGATGAATAATGAATGGAAGCGTTCGGTAAATACTGATGTATAAATTGATGACATTGGGCGATAGCATGGCTATGAGAATGGACCTCCTTAATATCAACCAATTCACCTGAGAATTCTGGATGAACTAAAAGATGTTGCTGGATTGGTACAACAATTTCTGCCATGATGGGCAACCGCACTTGGTGGACTAAATAATCGACAGTTAATTGTACAGTCCCCTCAATCGCATTTTCCAGCGGCACAACACCAATATCTATTTTTTCTGCTTCTACAGCATCAATACACTCCGGTATGGTAGCAAAACTGTGCTTTCTATCTCCGTTAAATGCTTTATCTACTGCTAACTTTGTAAATGTTCCTTTTGGCCCTAAATAGCCAATCGTTGTTGCCACTGCTATATCCCCCTTATTTTTTCAATCATTATCTGAAGTATGAATTTTCTTACAACATATAGTTCGAGTAGCTAAACCGCTTGGAAGCGAACCAAGACGATTTGCTACCCCATGTTAACTGACGCTTTTTTATTTAAATAATCCTTAACCGCTAATCCATAAATTCAAACTCAAAATCTAAAATCCGCACTGTGTCCCCATCTTTTGCACCGCGTTTCCGCAGCGCTTCATCTACACCCATTCTTCTAAGCTGACGAGCAAAGCGCTGCACGGCTTGGTCATGATTAAAGTCAGTCATCTTAAACAGCTTTTCTAATTTTTGACCTGTTAACACATAAGCTCCATCATCATCTCTAGTAATCGTAAATGGTGTCTCTTCTTTATGGTATCGGTAAATTACTTTTTCTTTTTCCTCTGTATCTTCGTCGATCGCCTCTTTTGGAATTTCCTCAAGCTTATCCGCAATAGCAAATAATATATCGCGAAGCCCTTCCTTTGTTAGCGCGGATATTTCATATATTGGGTATTTACCTTGCAATTTTTCTTTGAACTTCGTAATATTCTCTTTTGCGCTCGGCATATCCATCTTGTTGGCTGCAATGATTTGCGGACGTTTCATTAACTTTTCATCATACTTCTCTAACTCCTGATTTATTTTCACAAAATCTTCATAAGGGTCTCTACCTTCCATAGCTGCCATATCAATCACATGAACAAGTACCCTTGTTCTTTCCACATGGCGTAAAAACTGATAGCCTAATCCAATCCCTTCATGAGCGCCTTCAATTAATCCAGGTAAATCTGCCATTACAAAACTGCGCTGGTCATTTGTGTCCACAACTCCAAGATTTGGCGTAAGCGTTGTGAAATGATAATCCGCAATTTTTGGTTTAGCAGCACTCACAACCGATAGAAAAGTTGACTTTCCAACACTAGGGAAACCGATTAATCCGACATCAGCAATTAATTTTAGTTCTACCTTAACCATTCGCTCCTGTCCCGGTTCGCCATTTTCTGCAATATCTGGAGCAGGATTTCTCGGTGTTGCAAAACGAGTATTACCTCTACCGCCACGTCCGCCTTTTGCGATAACCGCTTGCTGACCATGCGTTGTCAAATCAGCAATTACTTCATTCGTGTCTTCATCTATGACAGTAGTTCCCGGCGGTACAGAAACGATTAATGGACTAGCATTTTTTCCATGTTGATTTTTACTCATGCCATTTTCTCCACGTTTTCCTTTAAAATGACGATTATATCGAAAATCCATTAGCGTATTCAATCCTTCATCTACTTGAAAGATAACGTCAGCACCGTTACCGCCATCTCCACCAGCTGGTCCTCCTTTAGGAACATATTTCTCACGGCGGTAAGCAACTAACCCATTACCGCCATCTCCTCCTTTAACATAGACACTAACCTGATCTATAAACATACATTCACCTCTTTTCATCACAAGGAACTAGAAAGGAACATGCTATACTGTCTGCCTCATTTATTAAGGATATGGAAAAAGGAAAGCTTGTTCTTTCAAGCTGTGTTTTTAGCTGTTGCTTATTTTCCAAACCATAAACAGCTAAATAAAACCTCAGCATGTGATGTATTTCATTACTTACTTTCAGTTGAATATTTACCAGAACATCTTCATCTTTTATATCTTGAATAAGTCGCATCAGTTGTTTACATTGATTTGTTATGTGTATATCTGAACGAGCAATGGAGCTTTTTTCTGTATGTATATCGTATTCTAATCGTAAATCTTCATACATGTATGGAAATTCAAGCACCCATATAAAAAATTCAACTGCTTGTAAATACATTAATTTACGTTCTTCGTCATACGAAGAAATTATCTCTGTTACCTTTTCTTCTACTTTGTTGATGTTTCCCATGGAAGCATAACCATGAATAATTTGTAAGTGATTCAATAAATCATGCCGGTAATGTTGAATAAGTTGAACAACATCTTCCGCTTTCATATAACGTCCTCCCACCATGTCAAAAAGTATAACAGAAAAACTCCAAAAGTTCATTCATCATCTGCTGGAAGAAAACGTTCCATCAAGGAATTAATTATATTTATTCTAAAAAATTGAAAGATCTTTTTAAAAAACTGTGTTCGCACTAAGCTTTTGAGCACAACGAAAAATTTTTTCATCATACTAAGCGTAACACCTAATTTTCATAACATGGAATGGGTTTTTACGCTAAATTCTTCATGTGTAAAAAACTCCAGCCAACATGTGGCTGGAGTTTTTATTCCTTATGCTTCTTTTGCAACAGGATAAACACTTACTTTTTTGCGATCACGACCGTAACGTTCGAATTTTACAACACCGTCAACTTTTGCATATAGTGTATCATCTCCACCGCGACCAACATTGACACCAGGGTAAATTTTTGTACCACGTTGGCGATAAAGAATAGATCCACCAGTAACAAACTGACCATCAGCTCGCTTGGAACCTAGTCGTTTAGCTTCCGAATCGCGACCGTTTTTTGTGCTACCCGCCCCTTTTTTCGTTGCGAAAAATTGAAGATCAAGACGTAGCATAACCATGCACCTCCTTAGTTCGTTTGAATATGAATAAACTCATTATATTCTTGTTCAATAGAAGTTAGTGATACTAGCATCCCTTCAAATAACAGTTGTATCTGCTCCATCTTTTGCTTGGAGATATAATCTGGTATCGTTACATGAAGATAACCACCATCACCGCCTTGTTCAATAACAAGATCTACTTCACATAGAGTCATAACTGCATTTACACAACCGATTGAAACGGCAGATACTCCAGCACATACTAAATCGTATCCATACGGACCGCTTCCAGCATGTCCTGAAAGTTCAAATGCTTTAATTTGTCCACCTTCACGAAATACAGTTACTTGAATCATAGGCTAATCCTTTAAGCATTAATTTTCTCGATAACTAACTTTGTATAAGGTTGACGATGACCTTGTTTACGATGATAGTTCTTTTTTGGTTTATATTTGAAAACAGTCACTTTCTTTTGACGTCCATGTTTAGCAATTTTTGCAGTTACAGATGCCCCATCAACATAAGGAGCTCCAACTTTCACATCATCTCCACCTACGAAAAGAACTTTCTCAAATGTAACAGCTTCATCTTGGTCTGCAGCAATTTTTTCAACGTAGATTTCTTGTCCTTCTTCTACTTTGATTTGCTTGCCACCTGTTTCAATAATAGCATACATACGTTTTGCACCTCCTATTTTACTCAGACTCGCCATACAGGTACCCACAAACGGGATTTTAAACCTATTCTGTGCGGTTGTAGCACTGGTGCTACTTTTGAATAACGTATTTATGCTACCATGTATGTTTATAATTTGTCAAGATTGTTGTGTAATATTATTACAATAAAACTTTTGGACTAATAGGTAGCACACAGAAAAAATAGCTCCGTTCCCTAAAATTTAACTTTTTTTAGGAGTACGTGAAACTTATCCGTTACCGAAAAAGTAAATCTTATTAACTATTAATAACTTTGTTTTATTCATTTAACTGTTAAAGTTGAACAAAGTGACGTATTATTTTACCTCCCCGGCAGATAGATTTATTAACGATATAGGAGTATGACTAAATCCCGTATCTAAGGTTCCGAAGACTCCCATTTCAAAAGTGGTAGAGGTCTAGCGCGGGAGATAACGACATCTAAAAGCCTAATTCATTCAGGTCGGCAAAAAACAAAGAAGACCTCGGAAATAGACAATGCATGCAGTGAAGCGCACTTTTCTTTTTCGAGGATATGGAAAACTACGATTTGGGACACATCTCGCTTTTTCCAGGGCGCTCGAGATAATAGCCTTTCATCTAATTATCAGCTTTAGGGAATGAAGGAAGCCCTCGGAATAAAGTTTCACTTCATTTTATCTGCTACCTCCCCAATTGTTTGAATATAACCCTTTCTAGAAAAAAAATGGTGCAAACATACAGATTCATGCAAAACTTGAGTTGTATGATTAGGATATTTAATATAGATCGTATGGTTTCTTTCTCGGTAAAAATTTGAAAACACATCCATTAAAGAGTCACTAGCCATAACTTGAATTGGACTCGTTTGTTTTCTAAGCTTATTATGCTTTTCATAACGTTTAAGTAAAAATCGGATAAATGCATACGTTCGCCGTTTCCATTCCATTCTATTTTCCATAAATAAAAAAATAAACAGAAAGAAGGTACTTAATGTAAATGAAAATACTGCAATCTGTAATACAAGCAATAAAAGACATACTACCATGGAAAAGAAAACTGTAAAATAATAGGCTTTTTTGTATGGGATATATTTTGATATAAATAACTGGACTAATTTCCCCCCATCTAAAGGAAAAATAGGTAATAAATTAAATAAAAAGATGACAGTATTATAATAAAAAAGCAAATCCAAAATGGACTGCGAAAATAAATGGGCTTCTGAGACGATGACAATGATAAACTGAAGAATCAAATGCTGAAATGGCCCTGCACAAATAACTAACATTTCTTCATAAATCGGTCTTGTTCCGTGTTCTTCAGTATCCATTACACCACCAAATATCCATAGCATTATTTTCCGTATTCGCCAGTTAAACTTAACAGCCATTAAATAATGACCAAGTTCATGAAACAGAACGATAGAGAATAAAATAAACAGTTCTACAAATGTACCAGTAAGAACAGAAATGATAATAAACAATAGTAGTACCGGATGAAAATGAATTTTTGGGAATAGATTATTATTCCACATCGTCAACTTGAATCACCTGTACTGGATCGATATATTGGTTGTCCATTTCGATAGAAAAGTAAACGGATTTATTTTCTTCGCTAGGATGAAATTGACCAATTGCTTGATTGGCAGATACATGCTGGTACAAATGAACATCAATATTACTTAGAAAACCATACGTCGTTTGACTATCATCAGGATGTTGCACAATAATTGTCTGCTTCGTTTTTTGATCATTTCCTGCAAAAATAACTACACCTTGTTTTAATGCTGTAACAGCTGTTTTTCCTTCTGGTGTTATTTTTATTCCTGTTCCATTCATTTGGAATGATTCAGACACGCTTCCATTCACCGGCATTGCTTGTTTATCATTTGATTTGACCTCTGAATCACTTTCAGGTAAAAGTGCTAGAGGGTTTCCAAACGTTTCTTGATACCACGCATTTACTTTGGCAAACGGAAATTCCTCTGTCAAGGCATTCGTTAACCAAGCTTTAGGTTCTTCTAACTGAGGTAAATTAATTTTCCAAATAATAGCAATAGATAAAAACAGCAGAACAGAAAGGATTGCTTTCAATAAAAAATTACTTACTACTTTACTTTTCATCGTGCTAGGTGATCCTGAATCATCATAGATAGGCGAATAACCGTGCTTTTCTTCTTCTTGTACAAAAGGAGAAAACATCTGCTGCTGCGCCATTCCGTTTGTTTGAATACCACGGACTTTTTTTCTTTGTTCAATCGATCGGCGTACCTGCTTAATTCTTTTGCTCATCATCTTCACATTCCTTCTGACGCTTTTGTACAAGTCTATGAAGTAGCTTGAGAATATATGTTAGAAATGAGAAAATCATTTTTTATAAAAACCAGAAGTAATCCAAGTTTGCTCGTCAGCTTTAGCCTTAAGCTAGACAGTAACACTCCTTTTTTAAAAAATATTCACAATGTAAGCAGTAGATATAATTTCCTAGAATTGAAAAAAACTTGGCCTGTCGCCAAGTCTTTAGGTGAAAGCTATCGTTTTTCTTATACGATAAAGCCTAAAGTTTTAACTTTCCTATAGTGAAATAAAAAATGCAGGGGTTCCCCTACATTCTACAGTAGCATTCATTGTGTGAACTATCTAACAGATGCGCACATGCAAATTAAGCGCGTATTCCAAAAAACTCTTTTACCTTTTGCATCATTCCTTTATGAGTATCTAAACTTTGTAAAGGTACCGTTTCCCCTAGTATTCTTCTTGCAATATTACGATAAGCAATCGATGCTTTCGAGCTTGGTTTAAAAGCTACTGGCTCTCCTTTATTAGATGCTTTAATTACCTCGTCATCATCAATGACAATGCCAATTAAGTCAATGGATAAAATTTGCAGTACATCGTCAATATCAAGCATATCTCCATTTTTCATCATATGATTCCGTATACGATTGATAATTAAACGCGGCGGTTCTACCACTTCCTCTTTTTCTAATAACCCAATAATTCGGTCTGCATCCCGGACACTAGATTTCTCTGGTGTTGTAATAACAATTGCTTTATCTGCGCCTGCAATCGCATTTTGAAATCCTTGTTCAATACCTGCAGGACAGTCAATAAGAATATAATCATATTCTTGTTTGAGTTCTGATATAATTCGTTTCATTCCATCTGTTGTTACAGAAGTCTTATCACTTGTTTGAGCAGCCGGTAATAATGTTAAATAATCGAATCGTTTATCTTTGATTAATGCCTGCTTTAACTTACATCTTTCTTCAATTACATCGACAATGTCATAAATAATTCTGTTTTCAAGCCCCATGACAACATCTAGGTTTCTTAAACCAATATCTGTGTCAATTAAACACACTTTTTTCTCCATTAAAGCCAAAGCTGTACCTATATTCGCTGTAGTCGTTGTTTTTCCGACTCCACCTTTTCCAGATGTAATAACGATCGCTTCACCCATTTTGCATTCTCCTTTCGAATCTGTTCATTTCTTTACGCTTTTGTGGAAGAACCTGGAGTCGATCAATAATTATCTTATCTTGCTCTTCATCAACCAGCCCACATTCCATATATACACCATCAGATTCATAATCCGGAGCACGACTTATATAATGTGCAATCCTTAATTGACTAGGGTTCATATAAGATGCTGCTATAAATGCTTGCGTATCCCCGTCGATCCCTGCATGCGCAATACCACGCAAGTTTCCCATTATGTAGATATTACCAGTAGCCATTACCTTTCCACCTGGATTCACATCACCAATAAGCAATAAATCACCTGTAACATGAAGGACTTGGCCAGAACGGACAATTCGGTTGACCGCTTTAATTTCACTATTTGCTTGCCATTGGCGAGCTTCCTCTCGTAATACAACATCAGATTCAATAGAATGAATGGTGAAGCGATTTTCATTTGTTATGATCTGTCTTAATTCCGATATTTGCTCTTCTCGCAGATAACGAGCGCCCAATTTCACTCGTACAGCTACAACGGGCCCTGTAGTTGTAGGTTTACTTTCCTTCATTTTATATTTTAACTCCTGCAACGCATGATTTAACGAACAGGAATCATCGATAAATAAAGTTAGTCCATCTTTTGTACCTTTCATAGTGATTAATTGTCTCTTCTCCTGTGCCACACGTTCACCTCATTTTATCCATTAGAAAATTTGGCTAAGCATTGAGAACTGCTCTCTATACATTTAGAAAATCTACCTTATAGCATACTGTCTTTGTTTATTTGCTCTTTTCTCCAATTCATAAGCCTATTAGCAAGAAATGGATATGAAACGAGCAGAAAGAGTAAGTTGGACAATACGGTTGGTAAGAGACGACTAGATAAGTAATCGACCCAAACAGTATCTGTTAATCCAACAACCATATAAATAAGATAAATCATAATATCACTAAGTACTAATCCACCCGTACCTAATAAAACTGTTACAAAAATATTACCGTGTAATAGTTTTTTCATACTATGAATGGCGTAAATGGTTAGGGCATATGAAAACATATATACACCTAATACATCCGTATAAACAATATCAACTAACAAGCCAAATATTAATGCATACATTACTGAAAAGTACGTACTATCATAATCATAAAAAATCGTCAAAAACACAAGAATAACCAATACCCAATGTGGAACGATCAATAGATCTGTTCTTAATAAATTGCCAGGCAGCAACTCCAATGCCACGCCTTCAAGAGCAAGGACTAGAAAAAGGATGAGGGGCAAGTATACACGTTTCATTACTCACCCTCCTTTTCACTTTCTATATTATTCGTTTGAAGAGAACGATCCACAACAATAACATGATTAATCTCATAAATATCTGCGGATGGATCTACTAAAGCAGTTTTTGTCAACCCATATTTGTCTGGAACGACTTCTTTCACTTTCCCAATAGGTAACCCAGCAGGAAAGACACCTCCCATTCCTGATGAAACTACCAATTCGCCTTTTTTAACATCTTTTTTAGACTCTTCAATAATCCGAAAGATCAAATGCTTGCTTTCTTTATCAAACCCTTCAATCATTCCGAAAATATTATTTTTTTCTTCTTCCCGGGAAATCATTCCGGAAATACGATTAAATTGGTCAAACCCAGTAAGTAATTGTACGGTAGCCGTATTTTTAGACGGCGTCATAACCTTGCCAACCATTCCTTCTGGTGTAATGACAGCCATGTTTTCTTTTACACCATCGTCTTTCCCTTTATTAATCGTTATCTGCTCTAACCAACGCTCTGGTGACCTCGAAATAACCGCTGCTTGAATTGGCTTAAAATGCCGTATCGAATCCGACTCTGTAAGCTCCAATGTATTCCGCAAATCTTCATTTTCCTTTTTAAGCTCTTGAACTTCATAAATAAGTCCTTTATATTCAGCTAATTTTTCTTTTAAAATACGATTTTCATTATACGTATCTTTAAAGTCATCTATATTCGTAATGATATTTGTTACAAAATTAATTGGAGCATGAATAATCGTTTGCCCCCAACCAACTGTGTCATTGACAATTTCCTCTACTATTGTCAGGTCCTCCCGATCCCTCAAAGAAAAACCAATTAACGCTACAATTAATATGAAGGCGATTAAAAAGATAAATAATTTCTTTTTTCGTAAAAAAGACATAAGTTACACCAACTTATTCCATAGTAGAGCGAGAGGATACATTCGCTTGGGATCGGAAATGCTGAATGTATTCTAAGGATTTCCCAGTACCAATCGCTACACTTTCTAATGGATTCTCCGTCACAAATACGGGCATTTTTGTCTCTTCACTAATGACCTTATCTATATTTTTTAGTAAGGAACCTCCGCCAGACAACACGATGCCCCGATCCATTATATCTGCAGCAAGCTCTGGTGGTGTTTTTTCCAAAGTGTTCTTCACAGCATCAACAATGGAATCCACCGTATCCTTTAACGCCTTGGAAATTTCTTCCGCAGTGATAGTAATTGTTTTTGGTAAGCCAGTTAAAAGGTCACGACCTCGTATATCAATTTCTTCATTCGTTATCACTTCTCCAGCTACACCGATCTGTAATTTTATCGACTCAGCGGTTCTTTCACCTATCATCAAATTATAATACTTGCGAATATAGTTCGTAATTGCTTCATCCATATTATCTCCAGCAGTTCGTATCGACCGGCTAGTAACTACGCCTCCTAAAGAAATCACGGCTACTTCTGTCGTTCCACCACCAATATCTACAATCATACTTCCCGTCGGCTCCCAAACCGGAAGCCCAGCTCCAATAGCCGCTGCAAAAGGTTCAGAGATTGGAAAAGCCTCTTTAGCTCCAGCTTGTTTTGTTGCATCAATAACCGCTCTTTCTTCAACCATGGTAATTCCAGAGGGTACACAAACCATGATATTTGGTTTTTTAACAAAGTACGAACGGTTTTTCATTGCCTTATTAATATAATATTTCATCATAATTGATGTCGTATCATAATCAGCAATTACCCCGTCTTTCATTGGCCGAATAACGGTAATATTTCCCGGCGTACGTCCAATCATATTGCGTGCAGAGCTACCAACAGCTTCAATTTCTCCTGTTCGGTTATTTTTTGCCACTACAGAAGGTTCACTTACAACTACACCTTTGCCCTTTACAAATACAAGCGTATTTGCTGTACCTAAATCTATACCTAAATCCTGAGAAAAATTAAATAATCCCAAAAAAATCTCCCTTTCCAGTAACATACATGTGAGTGAATATTATGTAGTTATTTCCATAGTTAACTTTTATTATCTCGTTTTCTTAACAAAAAGTAAAACAATTCTTATATGCTTATATATCCCTACTCCGATCTTGGGATACACTTACTCCTCTAAATATAAGCTCAACAAGCGCCACTTTCCATAACTAATTGAAAAATGGCGCTTTACTAATGACTCGTCTATATTATTATACGAAAAAAAATATAAAATAGATAGTGTTTATCGTAGTTTTTTATTTATCTTAAATCGGATACTTCTTTCTTTATAAAGGATGTATAAAAAATCCAGTAAAAAATGACGCAGCTAATTTTTTCAAAGCCTATTGTTAACTGCATACACTTCGGTTACTCGAAACTGCACCACGCTTCCAACTGAACTTCTACATACAAGACGTGCTCATACCGGGATTTGTAAAAAAACAAGGAATACATCGACAAGAAAAAGTTTTTTGAGGTTGTTTGTAATTATCACCAATCTTGAGCTTTTTCATCCTCTTTTGAGCACATACTTTATACAGTTGGTTTCCAAAAAACTTAATGGATTAGTGAATATATCCTTTTTCTCTTAAAGAAGTAAATGTACAATCGCCAATAATAATATGGTCCAAAAGTTCAATACCGATCATTTTTCCAGATTCGGTCAATCTTCTCGTAACATGGATGTCTTCTTGAGAAGGAGTTGGATCACCAGAAGGATGATTATGGATTACAATAATCGAGGCTGCTGAGCGCTTTATGGCTTCACGGTAAACTTCTCTGGGGTGAACGATAGAGGCGTTAAGGCTACCAATAAAAATCGTTTGCCGATGGATAATTTGGTTTTTTGTGTTTAAAAAAAGAGCAACAAAATGCTCTTGCTTTAATGAACGCATTTCTTCCATTACGTAGTCCGCTCCGTCTTTAGGAGAACGAATGACAAACCGCTCCTTCGAGACTAAATTCTGCATTCGCTTGCCCAACTCAATAGCCGCTAAAATACAAACTCCTTTTGCTGTACCTATCCCTTTAATGGTCATTAATTCTTCAATGGTTGCATCACGTAATAGTTTTAGTCCCTCAAAATGCATCAATACCCGATTGGCAAGTGAAATAACAGATTCTTCCTTTGTACCACTAACTAAAATAATAGCGAGCAATTCAGCATTGGACAATTGTTTTGGACCAATGTTTAATAATCTTTCTCTTGGCCGGTCAAGCTTTGGTACGTCTTTCATCATAATTGGCAACATCACTATTACATCTCCTCCTTTGTCAGATATAACTAATATCTTACAAAGGAAAAATGTCATAGACAAACAGCTATTTTAATAAAATAGGTGGGCAATTTAACTTTAAAATTCCTTTATCCTTTAGGGAAAAAGTAAAATTGACAATCACTCGTTAAACAAGATCAATTATTTTGCTTCCAGTGAAACAAATAGTGTATGCCACAACTTTAACAATTGCGTGCCTGTTTCTAAAGGATCAACTTGATTTTCAATCTTGATGTACTGCTTCATTAAAGCTGATAAATCTTGGAATTTTTTGGAACCTTCTGGAACCGTTTTTTGTAAAGAAGCCCAAGTATCGTTATCAAATGTCTGTTGCTCCATACTTTTTTTCCACGTGTTTATAAAACTCTCAAGCCATTTGCTTTCTTCCTTTGTTAAAGCAAGCTCTTTTTTATCCGTTTCCCATTCTTTCACATACACATCCATTTTTGACAAAGCAGCTTGATTCTTGAGCTCTTTCGCTTTATTTTTAGTAGGGGCAGCAGCTAACAATAAGTAATACTGATGATCCTTTTCCCAGACAATCGTAGGAAAACCAATGTCTTGATATGTTGCTTGCCACCTTTTAGCATTTTCTTCGGTTGAAAATACTCCTGCTTGTATGACAAAAGCTTGGAGCGGTTCAATGCTAGTAGTTAAAGTTGCATGAGTTTGTTTTTCATCATTGTTAATCGCCGTTACCTCGTTAATTTCTCCACTTGCATTACCGTTATCATCAATAGTTACAAACATTTTTAATAACATTACACCTAGAAATGAACCAATAAGTAAGGCAGAAACAACTGCAACGATAGCAGGCTTAAACTTTATTAACATCTTCAAAAAGGGATTGGGCTCGGGTTCCTCATTTATTGTTATTCTCGTATACGTTGGAATTGGTTCTTCGTCCATATCGGATAATGTAGCAGCTTGCTCTTTCTTTCCAGAAGCATAGTCATTACTGCTTGGTTGGTGCATCGACAGTTTTACTTGTTTTCCGTTCTTCCATACAGTTATTTTACGCTTGTCCTTATTCACTGTCTTTCCTCCCTACTCGTAGAGTTCCTCCCAACTCTAGCATAGCAGGACTAAAAAGTAAGACGAAGCTTGTCAGCGATTTAAGAAAATGTTCTACATAATCTTATTTGTTTCGCTGTTTTAGATAAGCGCGAACTAAAGATATAAAATGGATCGATCCAGTAATAAAATAAACAGCTTCTTGACACTTCATTTGCTTTACTGCTTTTATCCATGAAGGATGAATTTGAATCTTATTTTTAACTTCAAACTTCTGTAATTCACCAATACTTGCTGCCCGCGGATGATCAAATGTTGTAAGATGAATAGATGCAAATGTATGTTGCAGTTGCCCGATCATCCTATCCATATCCTTGTCTTTAAATACTGCAAATAATAGATGACGTTCTCGATTTGGAAAATAGCTTTCTACCGTGTCTTTAAAAGCTTTTATACCTTCAGGATTATGTGCCCCATCAACAATGACCAGTGGTTGTTGAGAAACCAACTCAAACCTTCCTTCTAATTTCGCTTTTTTAAACGCTGATTGGACGCAAACGAATTCCAATGCTAACCCTTTCTGTCTTAGAAGATGTAAAGCCATCAATGCAAGTGAGGCATTCGCTAATTGATGCTTTCCATACATGGATAATGCAAGCTGTATTGGTTTTTCACCAGCTAGGTTCCACTCCATGTTTTGCTGGTTATCTGAACAAGGAAGTTGGCGAAAATAGAATTGCTTTCCTAACTGATAGATGGGTGCCTGTTTACTTACTCCTTCGTCTTTCACAACAGCGTTCGCTTCTTGTGGCAATTCTCCGATAATAACAGGTGTTTTTCGTTTAATAATACCAGCTTTATGGGAAGCGATATCTGTAATTGTATCTCCAAGGAAGGCAGTATGATCTTTCGCAATCGTTGTTATGATCGATATTATGGGGTGAAGACAATTCGTTGTATCCTCTCTCCCACCCATTCCTGCTTCGATGACTGCAATTTCTGCATGTCTTGAAAAAAAGAGAAATGCAATGGCAGTTAAGATTTCAAACTCCGTTGGGTGCATTCCTTTTTCATCTAGTGACTCGATAGCCGGGTAAACTTCTTCCCAACTGACTAAAAAGGATTTTTCAGAAATAGGTTCATTTTCAAAAACAATATGGCCACGTAACCCTGTTAAACTAGGCGACGTAAACACCCCCACCTTATAGCCGTTTGCTTGGAGTCCCTGCTTGATATATTCAGAGGTAGACCCTTTTCCATTCGTTCCAGCAATATGAATAGCAGTTAGTTGACGCTCCGGATGTTGAAGCAACTTGAGCAATAGCTCCATTCGCTCTAATCCAGGCTTTATTCCTAACTTTTTTCGTTTTGTTAAAAATGCTTCTATTTGCTTCATTGCTTGCAATTATGTACAATCCTCTCATAAATGTTTTTTAGATGTGTCCAGTAAAAACGGATTTCCTATACATTCAAACATTACTAAGTATTGGTTCCATCCATGCTAATTCTGTCGATGTTTATCAGTATATCAGAAAGGAACGAAAACATGCACAAAAATGGTTGGATTATATATAATGATAGTTTACCAGGAAATAAATTTATTGACTTTGCTGAATGGATTCAATCAGCGGCAGAACAGAAAGGAAGCAAGGCTACTATTTTTTCAAATAGGGATGTGCTCGCTTATATAGCAAAAAATAATTCGCAAATTTTAGTAGACCATTTACAGATGCTACCGGATTATGTTGTCTTTACGGATAAAGATATTTACTTAGCAAAACAGCTGGAGTTGCTTGGCATACCTGTATTTAATCAATCAGAGGCGATTCGAATCAGTGATGATAAAATTGCTACCTATCAAAAACTAGCGGCAGTCAACTTGCCTATTCCAAGAACGATTATTTATCCAAAGACATTTTTTGCAACTGAGGTTAAAAAAACGATTATTCAATCAGCCGTCGAGGCGTTTGGCTTCCCTATGATTGTTAAAGAAGCATTTGGTTCTTTTGGTGAACAGGTATATCTTGTACATACAGATCAGGAATTGTCGACAAAAATAGAGACGTTAGGGACAAATCCTTTTATGTTGCAAGAATTTATTACTTCCAGCTATGGTGTAGATTTACGGCTGCATGTCGTAGGCGACCAAGTTGTTGCAGCAATGAAACGTCAATCGGCAAATGATTTTCGGGCCAATGTTACAGCAGGTGGAACGATGGAAGCTTATCAACCAAATGATATCGAGCAAGAATTGGCAATTAAAGCAACGAAGGCAATTGGTGCTGATTTTGCTGGTGTAGATTTATTATTAGGTCCTGATCAGAACCCCATTGTCTGTGAAGTTAACTCCAATGCACATATTCATAATTTGTACGACTGTACCGGAATAAATGTAGCAGACTTTATGATAGACTATATTTTGCATACAATCAGCGGCAGTGACTGAATGAAAGGAGTGTACAATGCTTAAAGGGTGGTTAATCTATAGTAAAAAAGATATTGGTATTAATCGGGCCTACATCGATTGGTTCATTACAGAAGCTGCTTTACAATCGATCGAGCTTGAACTTATCCATCGAGAAAATCTAACTATCGGTGTTCTGAATAATAAACATACTGTGTTATTAAATAAAACCCATCCTGTCTTACCAGATTTTGCTGTTGTCCGTACGATAGATCCAATGCTTAGCCTGCATCTGGAAACATGTGGAGTGGTGGTATGTAACAATGCACGAATAGCAACGATTTGTAATCATAAAGCATTGACACATCACTACGTTCATTCATTAGGTATCCCCATGGTTGATACGGTCTATTGTAAAAAATTAGACTTACCAGCAAATCCGCCATTTCCGTACCCCTTTGTTATGAAAGAGGTAGGCGGACGAGGCGGACAACAAGTTTATTTCATCAAAAATGATCAGGAATATGCAGCTTATAAGAAATCACTACCGACAACCGATTTCGTCCTTCAGTCCAGTCAGGTATGGCACGGACAAGATGTCCGGGTATTTGTAATCGGAAAACATATTATCGCTGCTGTTTTACGAAAAAGTCACACAGATTTTCGAGCAAACTATAAGCTGGGAGGGAGTGCAAGCTTATATCACTTAACGAAAAAGGAATACCGTATGGTGCAAAAAATCGTGGACCATTTCCCATTTGACATGGTGGGAATTGATTTTTTAGTTGGCTTAAATGGAGAATTACTTTTTAATGAAATTGAAGATGTGGTTGGTTCTCGTACATTAAGTGCTGTCAGTGATATCAATCTTCTGCGCTTATATGTAAAACATATAAACGAACAATTAATGAACAGGCAGGGATTATAGGCCCCCAGCCTGTTCATTTTCCTTTGCCTTTGTGGAACGAATCAAGAGCTAATTTATCCTTTCAGTTCATTCAGTCTTGCTTGCACTTTCGCTTGTTTATCAAGATAATCTTTTTCTTTTTGTTTTTCTTCTTCAACAATTGCTTCTGGTGCTTTATTAATAAACCCTTGATTGGCAAGTTTTTTTTGCACCCGTTCTACTTCTTTTGTCCATTTTGCAAGTTCTTTCTCGAGCCTAGCAATTTCCTTATCGAAATCAATTAAACCTTCTAACGGTAAGAATAATTCTACACCCGTTACGACACTGGTCATCGCTTTTTCTGGAGCTGTAACATTTACCGAAATAATTAGTTCACTCGTATTACAAAAACGCTCTAAATAATGACGGTTACTTTCTAATTCTTGAACAATTTGGTCACTTTCTGCCTGAATTATAAGTTGAATCGGCTTCGATATTGGTGTATCGACTTCTGCACGTATACTACGGACGGACTTAATAATGGCAACTAGTCGTTTCATTTCTTTCGCAGCTTTTTCATCGTGAAGTTCTTCTCGTTTCTCTGGCCATTTAGCTACCGTTATCGACTCGCCTCGGTGTGGTAATTGTTGCCAAATTTCTTCCGTAATAAATGGCATAAATGGATGAAGCATGCGCATTGTTTGATCTAAAACATAGACGAGGATAGAGCGAGTTGTCTGTTTTTCTTCCTCATCATCACCATATAATGGTAATTTTGCCATTTCGATATACCAGTCACATAATTCATCCCAAATGAAATTATAAAGATGACGTCCGGCTTCACCGAACTCATACTTGTCCGTGTTTTTTGTAACATGTTCAATGGTTTCGTTTAAGCGAGTCAAAATCCATTTATCAGCAAGCGATTTTTCTCCTGATAAGTCAATATCTTCATAAGTGAATCCTTCCAAATTCATTAGTGAAAAACGGGATGCATTCCAAACTTTATTGGCAAAATTCCAAGTTGATTCTACTTTTTCCCAATGAAATCGCAAATCCTGACCGGGAGTTGACCCTGTTAATAAGAAATACCGCAATGAGTCGGCACCATATTTATCAATGACATCCATTGGATCAACACCATTCCCTAATGACTTACTCATTTTTCTTCCTTCTGCGTCACGGATTAATCCATGGATTAGCACATCATTAAACGGCTTCTGCTTCGTAAAATGCTTCGATTGAAAAATCATTCTAGCAACCCAGAAAAAGATAATATCATAGCCTGTAACAAGAACACCAGTCGGAAAATAACGTTTGAAGTCCTCTGCATCCGTATTTGGCCATCCCATTGTAGAAAACGGCCATAATGCTGATGAAAACCATGTATCTAAAACATCTTCATCTTGCTCCCAATTTTCAATATCAACTGGAGGTTCTTTACCAACATAAATTTCATTTGTTTCTTTATGATACCAAGCAGGAATTCTGTGTCCCCACCATAATTGACGGGAAATACACCAGTCGCGTATATTTTCCATCCAATTTAAATACGTTCGTTCAAAACGTTTGGGAACAAAGTTAACCTTTTCTTCTCCCTGTTGCAATTTAATCGCCGCATCTGCCAACGGCTGCATTTTAACAAACCATTGTGTAGAAAGATACGGTTCTACAACAGCTCCGCTCCGCTCTGAATGACCGACTTGGTGAACATGGTCTTCAATTTTAAACAATATCCCTTGTTCTTGAAGATCTTTGACAATTTGTTTTCTACAAGCAAACCGATCTAAACCTTCATATTTTCCAGCGTTTTCGTTCATGGATCCATCTTCATTCATAACTAATATACGTTCCAAATTATGACGGTTACCAATTTCAAAGTCATTTGGATCATGGGCAGGGGTTATTTTTACTGCTCCGGAACCAAATTCCATATCAACATATTCATCAGCGATAATTTCAATTTCACGGCCAACAATCGGTAAAATTACCTTTTTACCAATTAAATGCTTGTATCTTTCATCATTTGGATGTACAGCTACAGCCGTATCTCCCAGCATCGTTTCAGGACGTGTTGTCGCAATTTCAATCGTTTCTTCACCATCCTTCAACGGGTAGCGCATATGATAGAATTTCCCCTGAACTTCCTCATAAATTACTTCGATATCAGATAAAGCCGTTTTCGTTTCCGGATCCCAGTTGATAATATATTCGCCCCGGTAAATCAACCCTTCTTCGTACAGTTTAACGAATACTTCTTTTACTGCATCCGACAAACCTTCATCTAAAGTAAATCGCTCTCTGGAGTAATCTAAGCTAAGACCTAACTTTCCCCACTGTTTGCGGATAAACTTAGCATATTCTTCCTTCCATTCCCAAGCTTTTTCAAGGAATTTTTTTCTTCCTAATTCATAACGATTCGTCCCCTCTTCCTTTAATTTAGCTTCTACTTTTGCCTGTGTAGCAATACCGGCATGATCCATTCCCGGCAGCCACAGTACATCATAGCCTTGCATTCGCTTCATCCGTGAAATCGTATCTTGCATCGTTGTATCCCAAGCGTGACCTAGATGTAAGCGACCAGTAACGTTTGGTGGTGGTATAACAATAGAAAACGGCTCCTTTTCTTTATCATTTGTTGCTTCAAAATACTTTCCTTCTAACCAAAACTGATAACGCCCTTTTTCTACTTCGTGTGGATTATATTTAGCAGAAAGTGATGGTTTTTGTTCTTCACTCATCATAATTCCTCCTTAATTGATAAAGTAATTTTTTCCTATGTTCCAGCTGGAAACTTAGAACATTATAGACGAATATTTGCATTTTTCTCAATTTAACTAACCGCTGGTAGAGATAATATGCAAGTTGTACCTAAGAAACATACGGCATTGAATCAACTTCTATATAATTTTATAGCGTATAATTAATCAGTTGACGATAAGTTTTAGTCAAGCAGCAGCCCAGCCTCACTTCATCTTAGGATATTCCCTAAGCCGTATTATTCTTTAGCACTAAAGTTTCTCCTTTCTAACATTAGAAAAACTTAGCTTGTCGCCAATCTTTATGGCAAAAGCTATCGTTTTCTTATACGATAAAGTCCAAACTTCATTCAGTAGGAGTTTTCTTCCCTCTCCTGCTGAATGTTAGTACCACAAGGGTATGACCTAAAGGCCCTTGAACCACTCGGGCATTTAGGTGCCGTTTTTTTGCCACTTAGACTCTTTTGTATCAATTCAGGACTTGAAGTGGGAAACTTACGGCACCTTACATGCGGGATAAAGCCTAATATTTTATACTTTCCATAGTATAAAAAAACCCTTTTCATCCTTAAAGAAAGGACGAAAAGGGTATGCTTTCCGTGGTACCACCTTTATTTGTATACTTTTTTGGCCTCTCACAAATCATCTTTGACAATAAGAAAAAATGCAGTATACACACTTCATTGGTTGATAACGGTATACAAACCGGCTCCTTCTACTAAAGCCTTAGACAAACCCGCAAAGCTTTGTTCAAAGAAGCTGTTCATGGGCGACCTTCCAGATCATCCGTCAAGGAAACTTTCAGCCTTTGATTTCCCTTTCTTTGTGACAATTTTTCTGTACTCTTCCCACTCTACACATTTAGACGAAATTATATTAGGAATAAATTTATTTTATATGTAATCTATAGTTCCGTCAACTCTTTCTATTAGTTGGTATGAACAAGAGCTAGAAAGAGAAACTGCATTCAAGGAAAACTTTTTCTCCTTGAAACAGTAGATCAAAGGCTCAGTTCGCAGACGTTCTTGAAAAACCTCGGTGTATTACTATCGTAGTCCTGCTTGTTCTTGAAAAATCGCGATGTATAGCTGCCGTAGCTCCTCTGCCTTTCGCCCCAAACGAAGCAGGGTTTTAGCAGCCGATGTTACTTATTATAGGAAAAAGAGCGAAATTGGCTCGTTCGTTCGGAAGCTTAAACTAGACGACGAAGCTACTTTTTCAAAAAAGTTGTCCACTATGTGGGAACAGATATCGTTTCCTAAACAACAAAAGATGGGGGTATGCCAGCGGGAATTCTTTGTTTTTGACCTGATTTTTTGAACATCCTTATAAGGTTTGCACAACTAACCTGTTTCTATACATATAGTATATTACATATTCAAAATCACGTGAAAGCGAGGCGAATAAAAATGGCACGCTATTATCGGTACCGACTTCCGCCTTGGGCGAGAAACTGTATTATCATCATTGAAAGGGTAACCTTACCGATATTAATTTTTCAATTAATTCGTACACTGTTTTTTCCGACTACGCTTGATGTGTTTTTATTAGGCATCCTTGTTGGTCTATTTATTGCGTTTTACTTGGAATGGATTTAATCTTCCTCATCATCTAAATCATCCAAATCCAATGTGTCGTATTTATTCTCAACATAAGCAGAAAAATGCAACCCAAATAATATCCGGCGAAATTCGTATTGCAATTCAACGATTTGCTCAATCATTGTTTTTTTAGATCTGGCATGCATTTCTAATTGATTTAAGTATGGTTGTGCATCTAACAATTGGATAATAAGTAAATAAAGCTCTTTTTTAGATAATTTATTTTCATTCATATAAGATTCAAATGCTTGTAAAAATGTATCCGTAGGCGTATCATAATGGTTTGTTTCGTGTTTGAAAAAGTCAGCTAAATCATAAACAGGATAATCAAACCTTGCTTTTTCCCAATTTATCAAGTAGAGCTGCTCTTTGTTTTTCAGGATATGTGATGCGTATATGTTCCCATGACAGAGACTGTAATTCCAATCTTTTTCCGTCTCCTGTTCATAAATGAGTTGATCGATTCGCCGGATGCTCTCCTGTAAGCAAAAATCAATATCTCTGTATTGGGTACAAATAAGTAATTCCAATGGGGACATATAACGGTTCTTTTCGTATTGTTCAACAAAACCGAGCAGTTGTTGTTTCAACTGTTTACAATGGTCTCTATATTGTTGAAAGGTTGCTGAAAAGTCCTCTGTCTCAATCAAATGTGACTGTTTTGTTTTAGCATGCACCCTGCCAATGTTGTGAAAGAATCTTTCCGCTGTTAGCTTATCAAATGTAGTTACCGCTTCGCCTCTCCAAGGTGTTAAATAATAGATACTACCTTTATAGTACTGATAAATATTTCCCTGTCTCGTTAAATATACAGGTAAAACAGCGTATAGATTTTGTTCATATGCTTCTCTGTATACCTTTTCCCACATCGGTATCAGCTCAAGAGTTAAGTGACTCTGCTTTAATGCATATTGCTGCTGATGATCCTGTACCCAATAGAGGTGGTCTGTTTTCTTTTCAATGTAAAATGGCTGAACCGAATATGCTTGCAAAACTGTTTTTATGTCCTCCACATTTGTCACCACCTAATTCCAATGCTTATGTTAGACATGAGAATTCCTTTTTCATTGTTTGTTTACTTGACCCAATTTGATTTTTTTAAAAATGTGCACGATGTAAAGAGAACTTAATACGATGGCAATACTTTGCTGTATCCACAAACTATTATTTGTGTTCTAACCTGTCACGAAAATAAGAGAACGCAACAATTTTCTCACGTAGGTGTTTAGCTACAGCACTTATATGAATCATAAAATTTTATGTTTGAATTAATTCTACTAACTTCATACCCTTTCTATCACAGAAATAGAAAGGGCATGAGATAAAGTGAAACTTCATTTCTTGGAATGCCTTTCCCAAGAAATGTTAGTTGAACCAATCGGGCATTTAGGTGCCGTTTCTTCCACTTACACCCAGTTATATCAACTCAAGCTCTTGTAGTGGGAGGCTTACGGCACCTTACATGCGGGATAAACAAAAATTCAATAAACCATCCGTAGGAATTTCCATTATTCCGACGGATGGACGATTTTATTTTTTCTTATGCGGTATATATAATAATTGTCCTTCTTTCACATCATAATCTTCATCTAATCGATTTAGTTTAATTAGCTGCAGTGCAGAAACCTGATACCGTTCAGCAATGGAATCAATCGTGTCCTGTTCTTGCACTATACAAAGCCGCATCCTTGTAAAACTTTCCTCTTCTGAATCACTAAACATATCCGACAAATAACTAACAGCTCGTACTCGTTCGTTATCTTCCTGATTATCACTATTTTCTCTTATCTCTGGTGAAACATCTTTTGCTTTTTTTCTTTCTATATCATGATCATCATCGTGTAAGTCTTCATCATCGTACACTTCATCTTCGTCATGTAAATCTTCCTCATCATATTCATCTTCTTCGTCATCTACCTCTTCCGCTTTATCCTTAGAAGTGTTGGCAAAAAATTCTTTTAATGATTTAGTCTCTTTATATTTCCATCTTCCAGTCTCGTCGGTTTCTTTATCGTCTTTGCTCGTAGATTCTTTTTCTTCCTGATTTTCTTTCCGTTTCGTCTCTTCTTGTACGATGTCTTTTGCTTCCTCTTTCGTTGTTTCTTCAACAATTGCATCATTCAAATTACTATTTCTATCGGTCTCCTGATCCTGTTCTTCATCCGTAGAAAACATTGGCAAATCCACTGCTTCTTTTGGCTGCTCCTCCATCATTTCTTCATCTGGACGCTTTAATTCAAATTGGAATTGCTCCTCCTCTACATCTGTGTTACTCTCCGTTTCTCTATCCATATCCGAAAGTACAGAATCTAATTCACTATTATTTTCGGATTGGCTGATTTCACCGTATCTATTGAGACCATGGATTTCAATCGTGGAATATAAGCGGAACATAGACGGTTCTGGGATTTCGTAATCAAAACTTTGAATATAAACGCTGACGTCGTTTAGATCAGCTACTCGGTTTACTGGTACAGAAATTTCTACCGGAAAACGATGGGAAAAAATGGCAAGATCGTTATCCATTTCTTCCACTGCTTCTACATACCGCTTAGCATGAAAATCATCCGTTTCTATATCTCCTTCCACTTGAAAACGATCGCTTTTTTCATACTCTCCTTTCAACTCAATAATCCCTTTGATTGTAATATAATCGTGAAAGGAATGAATGGAAATGTCCGGTTCTAAAGAAACACCTCTCATTTCATTTACTTCCTGTCCTTTTTCAAAGTAGAGCGTTTCATTCAATTCAAAACGAAATACCGAACTATCGTTTGTCACGTGCTTTTCCCCCTCTCCATCATATGGTGGCATATATGATGTAAATACCTAATTCCATTTATATGAATTAGATCATTCGGATATGCCTTTCAATCCAATCTATAACGTACAAAAGAGAAATGCTAACATTCGAAATAGAACATCTGCTTTCTCATATGGAAGATGTGTTTAAACAGCCGATCAAAAATAACACCTCACATTATTTCTTGGTACGTTACATACTGAAAATCAGACAAAGCAGTAGCGATTTTAATATTCAATGACAAGTGCAACTAGGCTAACACTTAAGCCACTGACGTGTTGCAAATACAAATTAAAGAAGGATAGAATTTTTAAGGAGATATCTCAATGGTATGAAAAAATTCAGATTTTAAGTGTAAGCTAACTAGGGCTATCATCTACGTTACACTTACCATAGCCATGTTTTTCTTTATTGCCATTTCTTACGGTTCTGTTGTTAATACATGCTCTAAACTAGAAGAGAATACGGTTATAAAATAAAAATCCTCCTAAGCAATCAGATTTTTTAATTTAATCTGTCTACCTAAGGAGGAAAAAGAATTATGAATGAAAATCCTGTTTAATTTGTGTCATTTAATTTTGAAAAAGCAAAATCAATCGCTTGAACAGTATGTTCGATATCCTCATCTGTATGTGCAGTAGATAAGAATAGACCTTCAAATTGTGATGGCGGTAAGAAGACACCTTGTTCGATCATGAGACGGTAATATTTTGCAAAATGATCGAGATTAGCAGTTTGAGCAGTTGCAAAATTAATTACTTCTTTATTAGTAAAAAAGACACCCATCATTGAACCAGCACGATTTATATGAAGTGGAATATCATACTTTTCACTAGCTTCCTTATAACCTGCCACTAATCGGTCTACCTTTTGATTAATTTTTTCATAAGCGGATTTATCTAACGCCTTTAATGTTTCAAGACCTGCTGTCATAGCCAATGGATTTCCAGATAACGTACCTGCTTGGTAGATTGGACCGGTTGGTGCTACCTTTTCCATTATTTCCCGTTTACCGCCAAATGCACCCACTGGCAAACCGCCACCAATTACTTTACCAAGACAAGTCATATCCGGTGTAACCCCAAAATGCCCTTGAGCACAATTATAGTCAACCCGAAAACCTGTCATTACTTCATCAAAGATTAACAATGTACCATGTTGTTGCGTAATCTCTCTTAAACCTTGTAAAAAGCCGGCTTTTGGTGGTACGACCCCCATATTACCACAAACAGGCTCAAGGATGACAGCAGCAATATCATCTCCATAATTTTTAAAAGCATCGCGTACACCGTCTAAATCATTGTACGGTACAGTAATCGTATTTTGTGCGATGGATTTTGGTACACCAGGACTATCAGGAAGCCCAAGTGTTGCTACACCCGAACCTGCTTTAATCAAAAGCGAATCTCCATGTCCATGATAACTTCCTTCAAACTTAACAATTTTATCTCTACCCGTGTAGCCCCTAGCAACCCGTAAGGCACTCATCGTGGCCTCTGTTCCCGAGTTGACCATTCGCACAACTTCGACTGACGGCACACGTTCAATTACTAATTGTGCAAGTTCATTTTCCAGTAAAGTTGGCGCACCGAAGCTTGTCCCTTTTTCTGCTATTTCTTTTAGCTTTGTTACGACACGTTCATCCGCATGACCTAAAATCAATGGACCCCAGCTCAATACATAATCAATGTATTCATTACCGTCAATATCCGTGATTTTAGAGCCCTTTCCTGAATCCATAAAAATAGGTGACATCCCAACGGACTTAAATGCACGTACAGGTGAGTTTACACCACCAGGCATCAAATTTACTGCTTCTTTATAAGCATCTACTGATTTCGTAAAATTAGCCATCCATAAATCCCCCTATTTCTTATTTTTCAACCATCTTGCTGCATCTTTTGCAAAATAGGTAATGATAAGATCTGCTCCAGCACGCTTCATCGACACCAGCTTTTCCATGACAAGCGCTTGTTCATCAATCCAGCCATTCTGTGCTGCAGCTTTAACCATCGCATATTCACCACTAACATTATAAGCTACTATAGGTACATCAAAATTATTTCTTACTTCTCTAACGATGTCTAAATAGGCTAAAGCCGGCTTCACGATTAAAAAGTCTGCACCTTCAGCGACATCTGATTTTGCTTCTCGAATTGCTTCTAATCGATTAGCTGGATCCATTTGATATGTTTTTCTGTCACCAAACTGTGGTGTGCTATCTGCTGCATCACGAAATGGACCATAAAATGAAGAAGCATATTTAACGGCATACGACATAATCGGAATTTCTGTATAGCCAGCCTCGTCCAATGCTTTTCTAATAACTGCTACAAATCCATCCATCATATTAGATGGTGCGATAATATCCGCTCCAGCCTTTGCTTGTGAAACTGCTGTTTTTGCCAATAATTTTAATGATGCATCATTATCCACATCTTGATTATGAATTACACCGCAATGACCATGTGATGTATATTCACATAAACATGTATCTGCAAGTACAAGCATCGTCGGGAATTCCTTCTTAATTAATCTCGTTGCTTCTTGTACAATACCGTCTTCTACAAAAGCGCCCGTACCTTGCTCATCTTTTTCCTTAGGTACACCAAATAGAATTAAAGCCTTTATATCTAGTTGTTCAAGTTCTTCTACTTCTTCAGCTAATAAATCTATTGAAACCTGATATACCCCTGGCATAGATGGGACCTCTCGTTTGATGTTTTCTCCGTCTACAACAAACATTGGATAAATAAAATCATCAACATGTAAATGTGTTTCTCTTACTAAATCTCGCATCGCTTGAGAATTTCTTAATCTCCGATGACGAGCAAATTCCGGCGTTTTAATCACGATTATCTTCCTTTCTGCTTAAGATCTTTCAGCATGCAATGAATCATGCCATCAATCGTAAATTCGCTTGATGTGAGCACGGGCCAAAAGCCAAGCTCCCTTGCCCGTTGTTCCGTTGTCGTACCGATGCAAACGCATGGTGCTTTGTTTCGAATTGGCGTCATCTCTGCAAAGGCTTCTACAGTAGATGGACTGGTAAACGTAATATAATCAATTATTGAATTTCCGATAGCAGTCTTTAATAAAGGTTCCATGTGCCTATTTATATGTGTCTCATACACTTCAAGCGAAGCAAATGTTTTGTTAGCTTTTGTAAAGCATTTCGGTAATACATCTCGTGAGCGATTTCCTCGAATAAGCAATAGATTATCAGCTAATGGATATTCTTGTAAAAATTCAGCTGCCATCGTATCAGCATTAAAACAGGTTGGAATAAAATCAACCTCATCATTGATCCATTTTGCTAGAGCATTGGCAGTTTTTTTACCAACGACAGCTATCTTAACATTTCTAATCCAGTTTAAACTAATATGATAATGCTCAGCAAGCCGAAAAAAACAATCGACCCCATTAGCACTGGTAAAAAAAATCCAGCTGTAATCCTTTACTCCTTTAAGATAATAAAAAGTGTCCTTTGTATCTTTACATGCAATCGTTAAGAGGGGGATTTGTATTGGTTCCCCTCCTAAACTGCGAATTTTTTCTGCAAACACAGCAGCTTTATTTTTTTCCCGGGTTATCAGAATCCGCTGTCCTTTAAAAGGCAATTCCATTACTGGTCAAGCTCCTCTTTTACCTGTTTAATTATTTGATCAGCACCTCGTTGTTTTAATAAATCAGCAGCTTCTTTTCCGACAGTCTCTGGGTCCTTTCCTCGTACCACTTCTTTTAAAATCGTCTTACCATCTGGAGTCCCCACTAATGCCGTAAGAATGATCGTATCTTCTTCTAAGTAAGCATAGCCACCAATTGGAACTTGGCACCCTCCTTCAAGTAAATGAAGAAAAGTCCGCTCGGCTTGGACAGTACGAGCAGTCGGTTCATCATTTATTTTTGCCAAGATCTCTCGTAATTCCTGATCGTCCTCCCGACATTCAATTGCAAGCGCACCTTGACCCACTGCTGGCACACAGATGTCCGGAGCCAAATATTCTGTTATCAAGGATTCGCTTAATCCAACTCGCTTTAAACCCGATACTGCTAAAATAATTGCGTCATAATCTTCTTCTTTTAGCTTCCGGATTCGTGTTTCGATATTTCCGCGTATCCATTTTATCTTGATATCAGGTCGAGCAGCTAACAATTGAGCTGCTCGGCGCAAACTGCTTGTGCCGATAATTGCCCCCTTTGGCAAATCTTCAAATCGAATATTTTGTTTAGAAATAAGTGCGTCACGATGATCTTCTCGGACAGGAATAGAAGTAATAATAAGACCCTCTGGCATCGCAGCCGGCATATCTTTCATGCTATGTACTGCTAGATCAATTTGTTTATCGTACATTGCTTGTTCAATTTCTTTGACGAATAGTCCCTTACCACCTACTTTAGATAACGTAACATCAAGTATTTGATCCCCTTTTGTAACAATTTTTTTAACTTCAAAGTCGTTTGATATCCCCGCTTGCTTTAATTGGTCTATTACCCAATTTGTTTGTGTTACCGCCAGATTACTTTTTCGTGAACCAACAACAATTTTTCGCAAATGAATCCTCCTCTATAATCTAAAAATGAAAATTTGATAATGTACTAAACAAAAAGAAATTAATTATTAATAGAAGAAAGGCTGCTGTGTTATATATTGCAATAGACCTCCCTTTATACTTTTTAATGATCCGTATGGCCAAATATACAATATAAACAGCTAGTACAACGAACGAACCAATTGTTTTTAAGTCAACCCAATAAAATACGGAATTGGACACATAAGCCCAAACTATCCCTAAAATGATAGCAATCAACAATAAAGGCACACCAATTGTAACGGTTTTAAAAGCATAGTCATCCAACTGCTTTAGATCACCGAAGCGCCACATCCATTTAAAACCTTGTTTCCTTTTTAACAGCCGGTATTGAATTAAATACATAAAGGAAAGTAAAAAGGACAGCGTAAAAAATCCATATGAAATAATTGCAATGATAATATGGGCCATTAGTATTTCATGAACGAGTTGCAGGCCATGTGTTTCTAAGTTTTTTTGTGCATCAGATAATAAATATAATAATAGAATAAAAAAACTGAATGTATTTGTAAAAAACACGATAAAATGTACTGGAAATAACTTGTTGGCAGCTAAAGAGATGGTTACTAATACCCAAGAATAAAAAAATAAACTATCATTTAATGTAACGATGGGAAAATTCTTTTCAAAAAACATTTCATAGAATAAAAAAATGGTTTGAATAATCCAAACCAAACCAAGCAACCAGAAGGCTGCTTGGTTTACCCTCCGGTTGTGCTGAATAAAATCAATAAAGTATCCCATCAAGCTTAACCCATGAATAATTAATATAAATTCATAAAGCCATTTTAATTCTACCATATGTGAAATCCTCTCATTATATGGTTGTTATCTTATCCATTAACGGAAAGGATACTTGTTTATCATTCATTGATGTGATTATCTGATTTTTTTTTGTTTGTTTTTCCAATTCTTCCTGCACTTCTCTTTCAATGCCAAAGATATCCATAAACAGCTTTAAAGCTTCTCCTGAACGATCCTTTGCTGCCAATTCCTTTGCTTGGTTGATCGGCTCTTTAAGCAATTGATTGACAATGCTCTTCGTATGCTTATTGATCACTTTTTTCTCACGTTCCGTTAAATCCGGCATTTTTCTGCCAATACTTTTTACCGTCTCTGCTTGAATTGATAACGCCTTTTGCCTTAATGCAGAAATAATTGGTACTACTCCTAGCGTTTTAACCCATTCTTTAAAAGTTACAATTTCATTTTCTAGCATGAACTCTACTTGTTGTGCAGCTTTTTTTCGTGCTTCTAAATTTTCATCTACAATATGCTGTAAATCATCGATATCATATAAGAAAACATTGTCTAATTTACTAATTGATGGATCTATATCTCTTGGAACGGCAATATCTACAAGAAATAATGGACTTCCTTTTCGGTGTTTCTGTACCGATTCCATCATCATTTTTGTTAAGACAACGGAGGATGAGCCTGTTGAGGTAAGTAAAATATCCACTTTCTGTAATATATTTGGTAAATTTTCAATTGGTTCTACATTAGCTGTGAATTTCATTGCTAAAGATTCTGCTCTTTCTTTCGTGCGATTCATTACAGTAATCTGTCTTACACCTGAACCTTGAAAGTTTTTTACTGCGAGTTCACCCATTTTCCCCGCACCTAATATAGCAACTTTCTTGTCCGTTAAGTTGCCAAATATTTTTTTTGCTAATTCAACTGCAGCATAACTGACAGATACCGCATGTTCACCTATTGCCGTATCCTTCTGTACACGCTTTCCAAAAGTGATTGCTTGCTTAAATAATTCATTGAAAATCGTTCCAGTTGTTTCCGTTTTTTGAGCGGTTAAAAATGCCTGTCTAACTTGTCCTAAAATTTGTGTCTCTCCAAGTACCATGGAGTCGAGTCCAGTAACAACACGAAATAAATGTTCTATCGCTTCATCATTTTCAGCAATCTGTAAAAAAGAGGTAAATGTAGCCATTTCTTCATGAAACCAATCAGCGAGGAATTGTTTAATATAGTAGCGCCCTGTGTGCACCTGATCAACGACTGCATAAATTTCCGTACGATTACATGTGGATACAATAACATTTTCCAAAATGCTCTTTCTCTCTTTTAATGCTTTCATTGCTTGGTCGACATCATCTTCTGAAAATGCAAGTTTTTCCCTTATTTCAACAGGGGCTGTCTTATAATTGAATCCAACCTTTAAAATATGCATTGTACCTACCCCCAAATAATCCTGCTCTCATTCCCCTATTATCTCTATTATAAATATAAATTTTTACTTAATAATAAATATAAAGTAAACCGCTTGTTATTTTCCATTATAACATGTATATTTCGTTACAAATTAATAAAATGTGAACATAATTTGAAACAATATGATAGCATTAAACGTATAAGTCGTTACCATCCAACACGACTGTACTTTAACATAATAGCAGTAAAGAAGCAAGAATTCGATTTGTAATGACATGAGGTGAAAGAATGAAAAAGCAGCATACGTTGACAGCCTATTTATTAATTGGAATTGGCGTGTTTTTTTTACTTCGTCAATTAAACATTCCTATTATTAATAATTTCCATTCTTGGCAGACAATCATCATTTTAATTGGACTAGTTCTAATCGTACATAGTTATGCAACAAAAAACAATCAGAATTTATTCAGTGGTACCATTGTTTTAGGGTTAGGCATTCATTTTTATGGACTAGCATATTACTCATTTTGGATTGATCATTGGGGAATGTATCTCCTTATTGTCGGCATTGCGTTTGTAATTCGCTTTTTTCAAACGAAGAAAGGTCTCGTGCCTGGATTAATACTGGTTGCTATTGCGGTTATCATGATCTTTTCTGTAAGGCTTCCAAGCTGGTTCAATTGGATTTATATCCTCATTGATTACATGGAAAAGTTCTGGCCGATTTTATTAATCATTGTCGGTATCTATTTATTAAAAAAACGGAAATAAAAAATTTATATCTTAGAGACACAAAAGATAGCAGGCTTTGGTCAGCCCCTGATAAGGGAAGAAATTCAAACAAGAGACTGTTTGCAGAAAGAGTGAAGCGACACCTTGAGGAACTGGGTGTGGATAATTAATACAAAAAATTGATAATTTCCTAGGTTAGAAAAACTTAGCTTGTCGCGAAAGCTGTAGTTTTTCTTATATGATAAACCTTAAAATTTTATACTTTCCTATAGTGCAATAATAAACGAGACAATCTTCTTTCGTAGGCGATTGTCTCGTTTATTATACGTATATAATTTCTTAACTATCCTTTATTTAGAGCTCTAAATAATGACGAATACTAGACCATGCCCCATCTTTATTCTCTCCAGTTTCAGCGGAAAATGGTATGAGCATATCTCCCGCTTCTAACTGAAAACTGACTTCTGTTCGCTTTACATGATAAGCACGTTTATTTTTTGGTACCTTGTCTAATTTTGTACCAATGATAATTACTGGAAGCTTATAATACTTCAAAAAACCATACATTTGTAAATCATCGTCCGTTGGTTCATGACGAATATCCGTTATCAGCAAGACCGCTTTTAAAGAGGATCGTTTTGTAAAATAGTCCTCCATCATCTTTCCCCATTTTTGCCGTTCTTTTTTAGACACCTTCGCATAACCGTAACCCGGTACATCGACAAAGTAAAACGCATCGTTAATTTTGTAAAAGTTCAATGTTTGTGTCTTTCCAGGCTTTGAGGAAGTCCTGGCTAAGTTTTTACGGTTAATTAATGTATTAATAAAAGAAGATTTGCCAACGTTCGAGCGACCAGCTAAAGCAATTTCCGGAAGCTGGTCATTTGGATATTGCTGTTGACTCACAGCACTTATAACAATTTCAGCTTTGGTTACCTTCATTTTTACCTCCTGCCAATGCATGTTCTAATACCTGATCCAAGTGGCGAACAGGAATAAAGGTTAAGTCCTTTCGTACACTCTCTGGGATGGATTCTATATCTTTTTCGTTTAACTCTGGAATAATGATCGTTGTAATTCCAGCTCGATGTGCACTTAACGCTTTTTCTTTTAATCCGCCTATTGGCAGAACGCGCCCTCTCAGGGTAATTTCTCCAGTCATTGCAACTTCCTTCTTAACAGCACGACCTGTTAATGAAGAAACTAATGCAGTGGCTATTGTTATTCCAGCAGAAGGACCATCTTTTGGCGTAGCACCTTCAGGGACATGAATATGAATATCATATTTTTCATGGAATAGTGGGTCAATTTTCAAATCATCTGCACGTGAACGAATATAGCTGAATGCTGCTTGAGCAGATTCTTGCATCACATCTCCAAGCTTTCCGGTAAGGGTTAATTTTCCTTTTCCTGGATAATGAGAGGCTTCGATCGTTAATGTATCTCCACCTACAGCTGTATAGGCTAACCCAGTTGCAGCTCCAACCTGATCTTCCTGCTCCATCCGTCCATAGCGATATACTGGCTTTCCTAAAAGCTCCTCAAGGCTTTTTTCCGTAACAACTACTCGTTTTTTTGTTCCTGAAATAATTATCTTTGCTGCTTTACGACACAACGTTGCTAACTTTCTTTCTAAATTACGAACTCCAGCTTCCCGTGTATACATTCGGATCAGTTTTTTCAGTGCCTGATCGCGAATTTGCAGTTGGCCTTTACTCAAGCCATTCTCCTTTAATTGCTTTGGCAATAGATGCCGTTTACCAATGTGCAGCTTCTCCACTTCGGTATAACCAGAAATAGAAATAACTTCCATGCGATCTAGTAAAGGTTGAGGTATATTATTTATATAATTAGCAGTTGCTATAAATAACACTTTTGATAGGTCATATGTTTCTTCGATAAAATGGTCACTAAATTGATTATTTTGCTCCGGATCAAGCACTTCCAAAAGTGCAGAAGCAGGGTCTCCCCTAAAATCATGTGCCATCTTATCAATTTCATCCAATAAGAATACAGGGTTAATCGTTCTAACCTTTTTCATTCCTTGAATGATTCGTCCTGGCATCGCCCCAATGTACGTCCTCCTGTGCCCACGAATTTCCGCTTCATCTCGCACACCACCTAACGACATACGAATAAATTTTCGATTAATCGCATTTGCAATTGATTTGGCCAACGATGTCTTCCCCACGCCTGGCGGTCCAACAAGACAAAGAATTGGTCCTTTAATCGAATTGGTTAATTTTTGGACAGCTAAATATTCTAAAACGCGCTCTTTCACTTTATCAAGCCCGTAATGATCCTTATTTAAAATTTCCTCTGCACGTTTTATTTCAATGGTATCATTCGTCTTTTCTGTCCACGGTAATGCAAGTAACCATTCAATATAATTGCGAATAACAGAGCTTTCCGCTGAGCTTTGTGGTACTTTTTCATACCGGTCTAATTCCTTAAGCGCTACGGCTCGAATACGATCCGGCATCGTTGACTGATCGATCTTTTCCTTTAATTCGCCAACCTCTCCGGTTTTTCCGTCACTTTCTCCTAATTCCCTTTGAATTGCTTTCAACTGTTCACGTAAATAATATTCCTTTTGTGTTTTCTCCATTGACGTCTTTACACGCTGACCAATTTTCTTTTCCAAATCTAAGACTTTTTGTTCATTGGAAATATACCGAATCAACTTTTGCAGACGTTTCTTAATATTTTGTATTTCTAGTAATGTTTGCTTTTCTGTTATTTTTAATGATAAATGAGAAGTGATAATATCCGCTACTCTGCCGGGTTCGTCTATATCTGCTACCGTTTCGAAAGTCTCATTCGTAATTTTTTGTGAAACCTGGCTATAATGTTTGAATTGATTTAATAAAGATCGCTTCAGTGCTTCTTGCTCATGATGATCTGCTTCAACATCCGGCAGTTTATCAACGTCAACGATAAATTCCTGATCCTGTTCCACATAACGAACGATTTCTCCACGATAGATGCCCTCTACTAGTACCCTCATCGTGCCATTTGGCAGCTTGATCATTTGCTTAATCACAGATACGGTACCAACTCGATAAATATCCTTTGGCTCCGGATCTTTCAAACGCACTTTCTTTTGTGCAGCCAAAAATATGTAATGGTCATTCATCATTGCCTTTTCTAATGCAGCAATCGATTTTTCTCGTCCTACATCAAGATGTAATACCATTGATGGAAATACGATTAATCCACGTAAAGGAAGGAGGGGAAGCTGCCTGTTATCATTTGTCATGGTATGTACCTCCAAAAAATATGTAATGTGTATTATTATACGTTCTTAAATTTTATATAAAAGTGCTTCATTTGTAAACGTAAAAATTTTTTCCTTCAATTAAAAAGCATAATTGCGATTCTAGGAAAAATCAATGAAAACTAACTTATGTACTTATTATATCCAAAAAACAGAAGTAGCTATGCAATGAACTGTGAAACTTCACTCGTAGTGCTTTTCCTTATCCCTACCGATAAGAAGTAGAATAAAGGCAATCATCTCAGGCATCCCAATATGATGGTAACCCTGCCGAAGCCTTCCTTGTCCTCGAAAAAGAAGAGCGCTTTTTCTTCGTGCGATGGATTCCTGCCGAAGTCTTTCTTATCCTCGAAAAAGAAGAGCACTTTTTCTTCGTGCGATGGATTCCTATCGAAGTCTTTCTTATCCTCGAAAAAGAAGAGCACTTTTTCTTCGTGCGATGGATTCCTATCGAAGTCTTTCTTATCCTCGAAAGAAGAGCACTTTTTCTTCGTGCGATGGATTCCTGCCGAAGCCTTCCTTGTCCTCGAAAAAGAAGAGCGCTTTTTCTTCGTGCGATGGATACCTACCGAAGCCTTCCTTGTCCTGTCATCCGAACAAATCGGGGATTTAAGTACGGTTATCTCCCACTTAGAGTTCTTCGCGTTCTTTATAGCTCTTGAAGAGAAATCTTGCTGCATCAGATGCTGGATAAAAAGAGACTGACTTGTTACAAAAGCTGTGTAATAAAGTCAGTCTCCCATGTATCCATATTTAACTGGTGTTCAATAATTATGCACTTTCTTTTGGATGTTTTTCAATACCCTCGGTTACTGTTCCATCGCGATATACAAGTGTTGGCGTACCATTGTTCTCTACCGTTTTTTTCGTAATAATACATTTTTCTATATCTTCTCTAGAAGGTAGTTCAAACATAACATCAAGCATGATCCCTTCAATAATAGAACGAAGTCCCCGTGCACCTGTCTTACGTTCAATAGCTTTTGCAGCAATTTCTTTAAGTGCATCTTCTTCAAACTCTAATTCAACATTATCCATCAGGAACAACTTTTGATATTGCTTTACAAGCGCATTCTTCGGTTTTGTCAAAATTTGTACAAGCGCTTCTTCATCCAATGGAGTCAGGCTGCCAATTACTGGAATTCTCCCTATAAATTCCGGGATAAGACCATAGCGTAAAAGGTCTTCAGGTAACACCTTTTCTAATAGCTCTCCCATGTCTAGATCTTGTTGTTTTTCATGAGAACCAAAGCCAATTACCTTTTTACCAAGACGGCGTTTAATTACCTGGTCAATACCGTCAAATGCTCCCCCCACAATAAATAAAATATTTGTGGTATCGATTTGAATAAATTCTTGATGTGGGTGCTTTCTTCCCCCTTGTGGAGGAACACTTGCTACTGTACCTTCCAAAATTTTCAATAATGCTTGTTGTACGCCCTCACCCGAAACATCTCTAGTGATCGACGGATTTTCAGATTTTCGGGCAACTTTATCAATTTCATCGATGTAAATAATTCCTTTCTCGGCTTTTTCCACATCATAGTCCGCTGCTTGAATAAGTTTAAGCAAAATATTTTCCACATCTTCACCAACGTATCCCGCTTCCGTTAGGGAAGTTGCATCAGCCATCGCAAAAGGGACATTGATAATTCGAGCTAGTGTTTGTGCGAGCAACGTTTTTCCGCTACCTGTAGGTCCAATCATGGCAATGTTACTTTTGGATAGTTCCACATCATCCGTACTGTTCTTTGGTGAGTTAATCCGCTTATAATGATTATAAACAGCTACAGATAGATTTTTCTTTGCTTTATCTTGACCAATTACGTAATCGTCTAAGATAGCACAGATTTCCCGTGGTTTTGGTATCTCTTTTAGCTCTGTTTCTTCTTCTGTTCCAAGTTCTTCTTCTACTATTTCAGTACATAATTCAATACATTCATCGCATATATAAACGCCTGGTCCAGCCACCAGCTTACGGACTTGGTCCTGGCCTTTACCACAGAACGAACATTTTAATTGTCCTTTTTCTTCGTTAAACTTAAACATCCATTTTCACCCCTAAAAGTTTAAATCTCTTATCATTCATTTGCTTCTCAGGTTTCAACTTTATAGTCATCATATCAGATCGAATTTAAAATACAAAATAATAAACCTTTTTTTGCATTTAATCTAAGTAAAATGACTAAACAATTACTAATACTTCCTCTTTTAATTACCACCATCTAATTTGCCAATAAGATACCCAGAAAATAAGTATACAACGTCAGGCTTTATTTATCCATTTTTAAGTGTACTCGTAATACTATATGTTAAAAACATAATTTAAGTCTATGGAAAAATACGGTTGGGTTACAAATTAGCGAGAGAACCCACTATATGTAATTGTTTACAAGGCTTGTCTAGCTTTCAACTGGTTAAACTTGCTAACGTTTTTCCAGGATAAAATTCATCTCAGAGCAAAAACGAGGCTTACCAATCACTCACTCGATTTTCATATTTCACAAAAACAATCCAGATACGGAAAAACAAGGTGTGGTCACACACCTTGTTTTAATCGTTGCCTGATTATCTATGCTCTATACCTCATTTGAAAACATTAAACAGCTTTGCTTTGTTCAACTAAGAAATCAATTGCTTTTCTTTTCCTCAAATCTTTTTTGATGGCATCTGTATTTGCACCAAGCATTTTGCGGATCTGCTCCTTATCTGTGCCGTACATTTCCGCCATTTTATCAAGTTCTTTTTCCACATCTTCATCAGATGCTTCCAGACCCTCTGCTTCTACAATTGCATCTAGAGTAAGGCTCGTTTTAACACGTTTCTCAGCATCTTCTCTCATCTGTTCTTTTAGCTCATCTTTATCTTGACCAGAGAATTGAGAATACATTTCTAATGTCATACCTTGCATTTGCAGACGCTGTTCGAATTCTTGTACCATTTGATCAAGTTCATTTTCTATCATTACTTCAGGAATATCTACTTCAGCATTTTCACTTGCTTTTTCGATTAATGTTTCCCGCTTTTTATTTTTAGCATTTTGTTTTCTTTGCTCTAGCAATTGCTCTTTTGTTTTATTTTTTAGTTCCTCAAGTGTTTCCACTTCATCATCTATATCTTTTGCAAACTCATCATCAAGTTCTGGTAATTCTTTAGATTTAACTTCATGAATGTTAACCTTAAATGTAGCATCTTTACTTGCAAATTCTTTTGCATGGTAATCTTCTGGGAAGGTAACATTTATTTCTAGTTCTTCGCCCGATTTCTTACCAATTAATTGGTCTTCAAAACCAGGAATAAACTGTCCAGATCCAATTTCTAAAGAATGGTTCTCTGCTTTTCCACCTTCAAAAGGTTCTCCATCAATAAAGCCCTCGAAATCAATAACCGCCGTGTCGCCTTCTTCAATTTCCCCTTCTTCTTTAATCACTAATTCTGCATGGCGTTCACGTTGATGTTCAAGATCATGCATTACATCTTCATCGGTTACTTCTACTTCTTCGTTCTCTACTTCTAATCCTTTATATTCTCCAAGTCTTACTTCAGGCTTTACCATTACTTTAGCAGTAAAAATTAACGGTTTTCCTTTTTCAATTTGATCGATATCGATTTCCGGCTGATCTATCGGCTCAATATCAGCTTCTTCTACTGCTTTCATATAGGCAGTAGGTAATACAAAATCAACTGCATCTTGATAGAGTGCTTCTACTCCAAAACGCTTTTCAAACAATCCGCGTGGTATCTTTCCTTTACGGAATCCAGGGATTTGTACATCCTTAACAACTTTTTTAAATGCTTTGTCTAATGCCTTATTAAATTCTTCGGCACTTACCTGAAATGTAAGTACCCCCTCATTTCCTTCTTGTTTTTCCCAATTGACTGACATATAATTCCCTCCAAAATCTATTGTGTCCTTCATTTTTCACACGTTCAATTGCATTAATGATCAAAATTTACAACCATTTTATTATAACATAATTGCTATGCCTTTCAAGCATTTTCGATTCATTCTAGCTTTCTTCAATCACACTGGAATACAGCGTTTCACACTGTTCAATTTCCTCTATGTAATCATTTATATTCTGCTGTTCTTTACCAAGCCTATCATGAATATTTAAATACTTAGTGCCAATGGCTTTTAAAGCTGTGGCAATACTTTCTGCTTCCTTATTGGCTGGTAATATCGGAAACCTAACATAAATATAATGATATAACAACTGCTTCAACAGCTCATGCAAGGTAGGATTTTTTTGTTCTAAATCACTAATAAGTAACAATATTTCCCTTGCAAGTGCATGATTATGTATATCACCAATAGCTTGTGGTTTCAGTTGAATATTTTTTCCCCATTTATGTATTTCTACAGTTTCTTCATATTCAATGTCCTGAAGCCAAACGATAATAGCTGTTTTAATTACCGGATGTATATTATCTGCTGCCAAGAGAGCCAGTACATTTCTAGTAGGCTCACTTTTTGTTCTTCTTAATTCCTCTATCAAGCGCCACTGCTTTTGATAATCTTTAGCGGCAATCGCTTGTTCCAGATCATCTAAGTATGCTGTAGTGTGTTCGACAACGACATCAGCTTTCATTTTGCTACTCATTTCGTATAACTGATCAAATTGTTCCTTTAACACTGCTGGCAATTCTTGTTTTTCAAATTCTTCTTCGACCTGTTCCATCAGCAAATCATATTGGTTTGTTTGAAATAGAACTGTTAAATAAATATGTAAATAATGATAATAATATTTATCTTTTTGCTGCAGTACGTCTTCACATATTTCTTGAGCTTCTTTATACCGACCCAATTCAATTAAACAAATAAGCTTGCCGCTAATAATCTCATAGCTATTTACCTGATAGCTTAATAATTTATTTAATTTTTCAAGCGCTTCCTCGAACCTTCTTGCTTTAAGTGCTGCTAAGCTTTCTTCCTCTAAAACGTTGCGCCATTTCGGAAAAAGAATTACATTTTCCGGTTGCTGCATACTGTCCCTCCTTTCTATATTTATCATAACAGAATTTTAACTACTACGTACTAAATATTCTTTCCCTAAGCAAAGAAATTCGAAACCTTAATTCGATAATTTTTGAACCAATTTGGCTTAAAGTGCATATTCAAATGGAGTTAAAAGATCTGAGAAATTCACACATTTCGACAAGTAGAAGGTATACATTTAATAACATAACGGTAGATAATTAAGCAAATAACAAAAACGCAATCGCTCCAGAGATCTTCTAACGGATTAAGTTGAAACATCATCAAAGAGTGTTTTTTAGATCAAAGCCTAAGATCGGGGACGTTTTAAAAAATCATTATGTGTCGAATCTCGAAGCCTCCCTTGTCCGTGAAAAACATGCTGTACGCTGCCGATGCTTCTCCGTCCTTAAAAAACTGGGAAGTATGCTGTCGTACCAACTCTGTCCTTGAAAAATCGCGATGCCTATTCGAGAAGTCTTACTTGTCCTGTCGACCTAAAATAATCGGGGATGAGGAACCATTTCTCTCGCAATATCGTCGATCTAATATAAGATGTTTAAAGAAGGAGAAATACCAATCCTTACATAGGGAGTTTAACTTGCCACTCATGTCGTCTTATTTTCAGCTTAAAAATTTGATAATCTTTTGTACAAAGAAATTCTTTTCATCCTTCATTTATTAATACGTTTGCACTTGCTAGATAGATTCAAAAAAATCACAACTAATAAATAGAATGATATAATATATTTTATCATTTACAGTATAAACGAAAAACATTTGCTCTTCGTTAGTAAAATGGCTTATCCCTAACTGTTACAAAGGTTTTTTAATTACTCTAATACGTATAAGTGTGGGTTCAAAAAAGGTCGAGGTCAGCTAAGATCGCAGGTATCATTGAAAGATCGCAAAGTGTCGCTGCGATGTTTTCCTCCGTGAGGTATCCTGTCGAAGCTTTTCTAGGTTTTGTGAGCATGAAAATGTGCTTTTAGCATGGGGTGCTAAGAACAAGAAAGGAAAAAAGATAATGTGTTATAGGTAAGCTTTTTTCAATATCCACCTATACAGTTAACCTACTCTAATTTTTATACTTCTTACGTGTAATCAACCATTTAAATTATTTAGGAGGCAGGAAAGGAGAGAGAACGGATGCAAGAACAAATGGAGCGTATTTATCAACTAATTAAACTAAGTGAAAAGCTTAAGATGGAATTGCGACACAGCTGGTTATCCAATGGACGACAGGAAAGTGTAGCAGAACACACATGGCGACTATCCCTAATGGCGATTGTATTACAACCTTATTTAGAAAAAGACATACATATGGAAAAACTATTAAAAATGCTCATCATTCATGATTTAGTAGAAGCAGAGGCAAAGGATATTCCGGCCTTCGAAACGCTACATAACGAAGCACTCCGTTTACAAAAACAACAAAATGAACGCAAAGCCATAGAAAATATAAGAAGCATGCTACAGGATAAAGCTGGTGAGGAAATCTATCAGCTTTGGCTTGAGTTTGAAACGAAAGAGACATATGAGGCGAAAGTTGCTAATGCTTTAGATAAACTTGAAGTTCAAATTCAACATCTAGAAGCGGATATTCGTACATGGAAAGATATAGAATATGAAATGTGTTTTATGCTTGAAAAGCACACTAGTTTTAGCCCTATATTAAGCGAATTAAAAAGCCTTATCGAACAAGAAGCCAGAGAGAAAATATCGCAAGCAAAAGGACAGTATTTAACATAGGTCTTATGTTTAGATGGAAAATAGTCACTATAAGCAACTATATTAATGAAGTTTTTATGTTAATGCTAACTCTGATGAAATAGAAAGACATCTAAAACAACGTTGGTACAAGGGAAAATTTACTTTAACTTGTTAGAAAGTCATTGTAACCCAATTTTCCAGAAATCGTTATCCTGGAAAATTGGGTTCTTTTTCTATTGGATACTATAGGTAGCACGTTTTATCCTACTAATTGCCCCTCCTAATTAATATCTTGTGTTTTCATTTTATTCAATTCTTTTCTACTGCGTTCTTGTGTCTCTTTTTTCGCTTTTTGTGTTTGTTCTGCCAAAAAAAGTAATCCGATAATCGTAAGAATCAATGTAGCAATAAAATGTTCCATTTCCCCATGCACATTACTGCATCGCTGAAAGTACCAGTTTCCCATACTATTACGTCTTAAGGAAAGGAAACATTACAGTTACCAGCGCAAATAAACACAAGATCAATTTTATTCATTATATTTCTTTCTTCTTTATAATTTTCTATAATCTGTTTTGCGTCTTCGATCCGAATATGATTACCCATTAATAACTGCTTAATAAACTTAATAAAGGCTTCCTGATCCGCTGTTTCTGTTACTTTAATTTTTTCAATTCATCGATCCAATCTAATTCTTAAGTTGGATAGGATAGTTTTAAGAAGCCATTTAAAACAAACTTCTTAATACATTCAAGGTCTTCACTTTCTAGTTCTGCTATCCAATCCGGTAAGTCTTTCATCATCTCTCCACCACCTCTTTTTCTTGAACCACATCATATTTTTTTAAACTAAAATAATATACATTTTATCTACCGAGATATGTTTAAATTTTAGTTAACTATTTAGTTACTAGAACCGATAATAATAAAGTAAGACTTTGAAGTACCCGGAATATTCTTTCAATAACGAAATATAACGACCCAGTTTTGGGCTATGTTTAATCGCACCAATTGGATAAGAAACAAAAAAATCCTTAAACCTTAATCAAGACCATATAAGGAGGCTTATTCATGATAGAAACGATGTCAATATCCGATCTTATCAACGGCTACAGAAATAAAGAATTTTCGCCAACCGAGATTACAATGGAACAGCTAAAGAGAATAGATGAGGTCAACAAAACGGTTAATGCATTTATTACCGTTTCTCATGAGCAAGCTTTAGCTCAAGCTCGCATTGCTGAAAAAAACTGGCTGAATGGAGTGCAATTAAATGTGCTTCAAGGGGTACCGATATCGTTTAAAGATTTAATTTTTACAAAAGGAATAAAAACGACAAGCGGTTCGTACATTTTTAAAGATTTCATCCCAAAGGAGGATGCCTCTATTGTGAATAAAATCACAAGAGCGAGTGCAATTAATTTAGGGAAAACAAATTTACATGAATTTGCTTTTGGCATCACTTCAAACAATCCATTTTATGGTGCAGTAAAAAATCCATGGAAACTCGATCACATCCCGGGAGGGTCTAGTGGTGGGTCAGCTGCTGCTGTCGCTGCTGGCTTAGGCTTTGCTTCCATTGGTACTGATACAGGAGGTTCAATCCGCATTCCTGCTTCTGCTTGTGGAATAGTCGGGCTCAAGCCTACTAGACAAAAGATAAAAACAAATGGAGTACAGGGAATATCATGGACATTAGACCATGTTGGCCCTATGACACAAAACATCACAGATTTAGCCATTGTTATGTACGGATTAACAGATAGATTGTATCTTGAACATTGTCAAACCGATATTAAAGGGATGCGCATCGGTGTTTCTACTAAATATTTTACCGAATATTTAGAGCCAGAAATCCGTACTTCCTATCAAAAAGCCCTCCAAAAACTAGAAAATCTCGGTGCGATTCTTATGGAAATAGGGCTGCCATCTGTGCAAGAAGCTAGCGACCAAGTATTTCCGATCGCACTAGTTGAAGGAGCATATACACATGAAAAAAATCTTATTGGTAAGTTGAATCAATTCGGCGAAGATGTAAAAACACATCTACAACGAGGTAAAGCCATCCCTGCAGTAAATTATCTAAAAGCCCTAGATTGGCAAAAGATAGCAACGAGTGAAGTTGACGAAGTTCTCATGGAGGTCGATATTATCGCAACACCTACTTTGCCTGCTAGCCCTAAACCAATTCATACAGAATCCATTGAAATCGATGGTTTAGAAGAAGATATCTTCACATCTCTAACTAGATTTACTCGCTTATTTAGCTTAACTGGTCATCCCGCATTATCGCTTCCTATGGGGTTAACGGATGATGGATTACCAATCGGACTTCAACTTGTAAGTAAATATAACTATGAATCCCTATTAATTCGTGCAGGATTTGCTTTTGAGCAAGCATATTTACAAGATTTTTACGACAAGCGATCTGCTGTTGCTAAAAGTCTTTAGAATGGAGTAAACAATATGAAGAATACGGAACAAATTAATTCTGCTGTACTGCGTAATGTAGTTGAGACTGCACCATTCATGACAGAGTTGTTACAAAACGAGAATATACTTGTTGGTGTTGTAGATTTAGAAAAATACTTATATTATGCACCAGGTAAAACACTTGATGCGAAAGTAAATACCGGAGATCCATTTTATGATCATGATTTATTTGGACAAGTAATTCACAACCGAAAACGCACGATTATTAAAACTCCACCAGAATACGGAGAACCATTTAAAGGTGTTGGCATTCCAATATTCGATAACAGTGAACTGGTAGGCTGTCTAGGTATTGGAATCAGTTTAGATCAAGAGTACCAATTCCTTGAAATTATACATTCTTTGGAAGGTCTGTCCGATCATATCCAAGGAAGAGCACATAATATGCTCTCCCAAACGGAAGAACTATCAGCAACTGTTCAGGAGATTGCTGCACATTCCGAAAGCGTCAAACAGAATTCCGGGGAAATTAATGAAGTGACTCAATTTATCAATAATGTTTCCGAACAATCGAATTTGCTTGGTCTTAATGCAGCGATTGAAGCAGCTAGAGCTGGAGAACAGGGACGCACTTTTTCAGTCGTTGCTAAAGAAATCCGGAAGATGGCAAAAGACTCTTCTCACGCAACAGATAAAATTAAAACTGTTATTGACGATATTATGCAAAATATTGAACAGACATCTGAACAATTAACAGACATAGCCCAAGCCGTTCAAAGCCAAGAAGCCGAAGCCGAGATCTTTTCACAAATGACCGAAGAATTAAATGAGATGACAAATAAATTAAAAACCCATATTGAAGTACTAACCAATGAAATTAATTAACATATATTTTTTTAAAGAGCACTAAAGCTTAATTTAAGCTTTAGTGCTCTTTTCGATTGCGTATCTATTTTCACATTTTTACTAAAATAACAAATATAATTATTCTACCGGTAAGTGTTGACAAATCTGATGTAAGTTTATATAATGATTCTTGTCGGTAAAAAACGGCAGTCATTCAAACTTAATACTATTTCAATGCGGGTGTAGTTTAATGGTAAAACCTCAGCCTTCCAAGCTGATGACGAGGGTTCGATTCCCTTCACCCGCTCCATATATTATTTGTCCCAGTAGCTCAGCTGGATAGAGCAACAGCCTTCTAAGCTGTGGGTCGGGAGTTCGAATCTCTCCTGGGACGTATTGAGGAACCCTTGTGAGCACTATGTTTACAAGGGTTTTTATTTTGTTAAGTGAGGTACGTAAATTCTAAAAAGATACCAATAGGATACCGATTTGCTCATGATTTAAAAACACTTCCTTAAACTTCCTTATTATAGACCTTAGACAAACAAATACATCTAGCTTGATGATTAGGTCACGTTAATTTCAGAGATTTTTTTAACAGTTTTAAAACCGGAAAAAGCTTGTCATATCAAGCATCTATAGCTTTCTGTTTGTTTTATGGTTTGTAGAATAATATATTCTCCCCCGCTCATTTTAGGGGAGGTTTTTTATAAAGTGTGGATAGTCGTATCGTATCTTAATTTTAAACGCCCAAAAAGAAAAGGCATTTAAAACCTTCTCTTAATTTATCAACACTACGATAATACATACGCATATTTATCTCCATCTCCAGTAAACATCCCTTCAGGATAAACTGCTGGTATAACTATTCCTTTTTTTCCTTGAATTTCTTTATATTCTTATTAAGTAATATCTTCCATTTACCTTACACACCAATTATCAAACGTGTTGCGTTCACCCTCAGCAAAATGTTGCCCATAAAGTCCGGGTAGCTGATCCAGTGAAATCTATGAATTTGAAGAAGGCAACACCGAACCTTACGCTTATAGCTTCACACTGAAATACAATAATTAAGATGTATAGTTACCTTCATAAATACTACTATTGTCACGCCTTGTTATGTATAAATTTAACAACTAAACAAATTCCTTTAACCATGATTATGATAAGGATTATATTTTCCTCTATATTTTTACGACAAAAATAACCAAAAGGTAATTAGTCCCTTTATAAAACTTAATAACGTTCTCCATAGATGTGAGAAAAAAAGTTAAACTGAACTAAAGCTAGATAGCGTAAGGAGAGTTACCTTTTACAAATAAAATTTAACCAAAGTATATAAATTTTACTGTAAGACATATTATTTTTGAACCTTCACCTTAATCATTCTCTTTTTCTACGTATAGCTATTCAACAAAAAGACATATTCTTGTGAATTTTATAAACGCTACAATGGAGCAAAAAAATAACAAGCGCCATTTCAAAAGTACCCTATAGATTATCTTCATCATTGTCGTTCTCTTGTTGTTGTTCAGATGGTTCTTACGTTGGATCTGGCTCATTTTTAGTCTACACCATCACATCCAAATAAAAAAGCTATAGACACAATAGCTGAAAAAAGTCCAAGTAAATATTTTTTATTCCTCACATAAATTCTCCTTTCAAATTTAATCATAAATTAGGCTAACCAAAATTTTTAGCTTTAATCATCAAGTTAAAAAGTGGAAGACCGTTTCAGTATAATTTTGATGAATTTATTAAAACTATTACTGTTTGTATTATTTTTAGGACTAAAAAACAAAATAATAAAAAAGGTGGTGAGTTTTGATGAATAACAATAGAAGTATAATGACTTCTTTAGTTACTGTAGGTGCAATTGGTGCAGTTATATATGGTGTTTCAAGAGGTATACAAAACGGAACTTTTCAACGGTGGCAACAAACCCTTTCTAATGCAATGAACAATCCACAAGTCCAACAATTAATGCAACCTTTAAATAACATGACAAATAACCAAGGTATGCAACAAACGACATCTAACTTACAAAGCGGAATAAATAACGGACAACAACAATAGCAACAATTTAAATTGATTTAAAGTAAAGGATGGTTAACAATTACATGACCATCCTTTACAAGAGCTTCCAAACAGATTGTAGGATTTACTTTATTTATTGCACATCATTTTTATACACCCACCAAAGAGTATCTCCTTTTTTTACTGTATAGATGCCTTTGCCTTTACCTGGGTTAGGAACCGCCTTTCTTAAGCTTAAGTTTAAATAATCAGCCATACCGTCAGCTATAGCCCGCCCAGCTTTTTTTCAACACTTCTTTGTTACGCAGCTTCTTAATGCTGATCGCGGAATCCGTATAGCCCGCCCACTGTCAGAATAGCGTGCATCTTAGATTCACATAACACATGAAAATTAGCCTTTTTAAGATCTCTATCTCTTAAATCATAAGCCTTAACAATACGTTTATGCATTTTACTGGCAAGATTTTCGGTGCTTGGATGATTACCTCAATAAGTATATGTTTCTGTACTTGTCCAAGAACCCCATTTACCTGTATTAGCGTTATAACATAAATTAGCACCCCAAGCATTTGCCTTGTTAGTTCGCTCAGTAAAGGTAAATCACGCTTCCTGTTGGGTCGTCTAAACAAGAACCTCTACATTCTCTTAGTTTCATCTGCCCAAGTATCTCTCTTAGCTCACCACCAACAATATTAATATCTTTGACCTCTTCAATTGTCATTCCTTCTTCAAGTTTATTAAAAGCTTCTTGGTAATTTTCACCGTTTTTTCTTCATCATCTGAACAAGCAACCAAAGCAAAAGTTATCATACCCATTTCTTTTCATTCTCTTCCCCTCCATCAATATGTATACACTTATTATGATAAGATAAAGTTGGAAAAGTTAAAGACATCCCTTATACAAATTCTTTATATATTAATTAACTATTGAATCTCACCATTAATATTAACTCGGCCTGCATTCATTGCTCCAGTCACCCCAACCACCTATTTCCAACTCATCTACTGCATCCGAATCATTGTCTTGTATCGCTGTAAATACCGCCATCCATGCTGTTGATGGATCTAGGTATTTGTCAGTAAAGTTCGTCGCTTCGTATAATTCTTTTAATCTACGATCTAGCTCAGCATATTTCTCTTTCCTTTTCTTCTATTTCAGTCGTACCCCCTACTTCTTCTCTTACCCTCAATTGAGGTAATTTTTTAAAGAAGATAGAAAACCATATAAAAAATATGGGATAAAGCCTTAATTAAGCATAAAATTTTATAAGGAGAAACATTGCGGAGAAATAAAATATTAATTCGAAGAACAAATTAGAATGGGCATGGCATATGAAGAATCACATTTAGGTTTACTTATCTTATTTCTAACAATCTGATAACTATTACCAAGAAATATTGCTAATTATGCAATTACGTGATAACATAATTGCATAATTACAATATATTACAATTGCGTAATTACTAAAAGCATATAAAATCTAAAGGTGGGATAATATGATTGATATGAGAAGTGATACCATAACAAGGCCAACAGGAGAAATGCGTGAAATAATTAAAAGAGCTAAAGTGGGAGATGATTGCTACCTTGAGGATACCAGTGTTAACAATTTAGAGGACTATTGTAAAGATGTTTTTAAGGTGGAAGGAGCACTATTTGTTCCTAGTGGAACAATGGCTAATCAAATAGCTATTAAAGCTATAGTTGATGAGGGTAATGAAATTATTACGGAAGCAAATTATCACATTAACTTTTATGAAAGTGCTTCAACAGCAATTCTAAGTAGAGCTGTATTAAATTGCATTAGAAAAGCTGATGGAATAATTACAAGAGAAGATGTGGAAGTTTTAATAAAATCTAAACCAAGAGGTCCTAATTATTCAAAACCTCAGCTAGTTACAATCGAAAACACGATTAATAATTATCAAGGGAAGATTTTTCCTTTAGAGGAAATCACGTCCTTACATAATTTTACACAAGACCTAGGATTAACACTACATATGGATGGTGCCAGATTATTTAATGCGCATGTGGCAACAGGAATACCTTTGTGGGAATACGCAAGTAATGTTGATACCTTAACTGTTTGTTTCTCAAAAGGTCTTGGAGCGCCTTTTGGTTCGATGTTAATGGGAAGCAATAGTTTTATAGAATCGGCAAGAAAAGTCAGGAAACAATTTGGTGGTGGTTTACATCAAATAGGCATGTTTGCGGCTGCTGCAAAATATGCTATGGAAAATTATCTAAAGAAAATTAAATTTGATCATCAATTAACCAAAGAAATGGCTATATTATTAAATGATATCCCCCTTATAAAAATAGATTTAAAGAGCATAGAAACAAATATGATTTTCTTTAGTATAAGTGAAATAACAAATAACATGAATAAATTTGTGGAATTATGTAAGGATAATGGATTGTTAATTTTTCCATGGTTGCCGGAAGTTGTGAGGATTGTAATCAATAAACATATATCAAGGGAAGACATATATGAAGCTGTAAAGATAATTAAATTTGTCGTAGAGGAACTCTCTGGGGTACGTTCCTATGCGTAAGTTATTTAACAATGAAAGTTTTATAAGTTTCTTAATACGAGTTTTTAATTCGGTCGGATTTTTTATGTTTATCCCTTTATTATCCCTTTGGCTCATGGATGCAAAAACTATTGGTATAGGAAAGGCTAGTATAATTGTGGCTTCTTTTACTTTTGTATCTAAAGCTGGAAATGCTTTGGTTGGTGGGGTGATAAATAAGGTAGGTTTGAAGCTGAGCTTGATTATTGGCTTATTTGGTTCCTCAATTATCCTGTTATTAGTTACAATAAGTGAAATGTATATATTAATATTTATTTTAATGTTAACTTTAGGTTTGTTTATTTCATTATATAACATATCACTTAAAACACATATCTCATTAATGGAGGAATCTGAAAGAATCAATGCTTATGCCTTATTAAATATTGCGGTAAATGTTGGAGCGTCTCTTGGTCCTTTATTAGGTGGATTAATATTAGATTGGAATCCGAAGTATTTGTTATTAGCAAGCATGTTTAATTATATACTAGCAGGTTTTATAACGCTGTTTTTACCTGAAGTCAAATTAGAAATAAATAAAAATTCGAATGATGGAAAATACACTTTAGAGAATAGAAATAAGGGAATTAATAATTTTATAAAATTCGCCTTATTTTCTTCTGTTTTTTGGCTCTTGTATACTCAATTAATGACAACTTTTCCTGTTGTTTTTTCGCATTATTTTACAGGTAAAACTATAGGATTTTTCTTAACTATAAATGCTATTACAATAATCCTTATTCAAGGTTTCTATCCAAGAATACAACCATATTTTAAAAATGAATTATGGTATTCATTGGCCTTTGTATTAATAAGTATTTCATTTTTTTTATTATGGTTAAAACCAACTTTTCCATTAGTACTGTTAGCTATTATAATATTTAGTGTTAGCGAAGTTATTTGGGTGCCGATGTTAGATAGTGAACTAGTAAAAAATAAAGGTAGTCTAAGTGCACCGTGGGCATTTGGCTTTGCTGGGATCTTTTGGGGGATTGGTGAATCACTAGGAAGTTTCTTAGGATTGAATATTTATCATTACTTTTATAGAGATGCCTTTTTAATCCTGACATTTTTATCATTGCTGATCTTTGTTATATATATAATTAATGTAAAAGTAAAAAATAATAAATCCCAAAATGGTAGGGGAGGAGAAGAAAAACATGAAAAGCCTTTTATTTCTTGAAACTAATAGCACAGGAACAGGATCAAAGGCGATGAAGATTGCAAAAGAATTTGGTTTTAAAGTTCACTTTTGGACTATTGGTTTTGAACAGTATTCCTCTATGAACGAAGAGGAACATCCGAAAAATATTTGTGACGAATTTTTGGTTATTGACACTTATGATGTTAAAAAAATGATAAAAATAATCAAAGATAGGGGACTGAATTTTTCTGGGGTTTTGGCATTTGATGATTATCATCTATATTCTGCAGCTGCAATTGCAAAGGAGTTCAGTTTACCTGGACACTCTTTACAATCTTTAGAGCGTGTGCGTAATAAAGGAATAATGCGGGAGTATCTTTCTAACAGTCAGTTTGAATTAATTTTGCAACCAAAGTATTATATTATTTCTTCCTTAGAAGATCTCAAAATGAAGGAAATATCATTTCCTTGTATTATCAAGCCTGTAGATGATAGTGGCAGTAACGGAGTGTCAATATGTGCTAATAAAAAACAGTTAAAAAAAGCGTTAATTGAAGAGATGAAGCGAAAAGTGAATGAGCGAGGATATCATTTAAAAAACGAATGGATAGTTGAAGAACTCTTAAAGGGCAATGAGTATTCTGCTGAAATGATATATTCTAATGGTAAATGGAAATTAATCTCCATTACAGAGAAGGAAACTTTTGGTAATCATTCAGTAGAATGTGGTCATGTAACTGGATTATTAGATTTTTCATTTGATGATTTAGAGTATAGAATATCAATGTTATTAAATTTATTTGGGCTTGACTATGGAGCCGCACATGTTGAGTTCTTTATAAACGATGAAATTTTATATCTTGTAGAGATAAACCCTAGGTTAGCTGGAGATTTAATACCAGAATTGGTGGAAATAGCCACCGGAATTAATATGGTAAAAGAAACAGTAGCTCAATCTGTAAAAGAATATACATGTATAGAACATACAAAGATGAAATTTGCTGCTATACAGTTTTTTCTACCCACTCGGATAGGTAAATATAAAAGTGTAAATAAAATAGATGAATTGAAACAAATCGATGGTTTTGTAAGGATTAGTTTAAACCAATTACCTTATATATCAAATGGTGTTAAAAGTAGTTATGATAGGCTAGGGTATGTCATTACTAGTGGCGAGACAAAAGAAAAAGCGGTTAACAGTGCAAAAAAGGCAATTAACATGTTAGAGTGGAGTGTTATAGATGAATAGAATTTTAGTTTTATTGGGTGCAAGTAAACTTGGCATAACTAATGGGATAAAATTAGGTTTTAAAGTAATTATTATAAGTGATCGTGATAAATATATTTCATCTGAAATCACAAAATTAGTAGAAGAAATATATTTCGTAAAAAGTCTGGATAATGAAGGTGAAGTATTTCAGAAGGTTAGACATATAATGAATCTTTATAAAAGGATTGATCTTATACTAAGTTTTACAGAGCTGGGTTTAAGGACTGCTTCTTATATTAGTTATGAATTAAATTTACCAACAAATCCTACTAAGATTATTGATTATACAAGAAATAAAGCACTTATGAGAGAAAAATTTTTAAAAAATGATGAATTGAAACTAGATTACAATGTAGGGTATATCCACGAATTTAAAGTTGATAAATTACCTATGTGTCTTCCTTTTATAGTTAAACCTCTTGACGGTTTTGGTAGCAAGAATGTTTTCCTTATAAATCATATTGATGAATGGAAAGAATGGTATGTAAAAGGCAATAGAGATTATCCTAATATAAAATGGATATTAGAACCATTTATAGATGGTCCTGAATATAGTGTGGAAACAGTATCCTCAAATGGTAATCATTTTATTTTAGGGGTTACAAAAAAAGAAACAACAGGGAGTCCTAATTTTATTGAAATAGGCCATTCTGTACCTGGGATAACTAGTTGGGATTTTTATAAAAAAGCTTTAGACATAACAGAAACATCTTTGAATGTTATGGGGATTCAATATGGACCAGGTCATATAGAAATAAAATGGGATAACAAAGAAAGTAAATTTGTAATTATAGAAATGCATACAAGACCAGGTGGTGATTATATACCTTACTTACACACATTATCATCCGGAATTGATCAATATGAAATGGGAATACGATCATACTATGATTCTTCAGTTTTAGAAACAACATTACCTACTAGTAAAAAACATAGTATGGTTAAATTTTTAACATTTCCAGAGGGGGTTTTGCTAGGAAAAGGTTTTGTTAAAGAAAAAAAAGATGTTGGAATAAAAGATTGGGATATATATTATAAAATAGGAGATAGAATTATTAAGACAATTGATTCTTACAGTCGAGCTGGACATATTATCGTTAGTACCGATTCTAAACAAAATAGTGCAAACTTATTACAGGCTTTCGAGGAAAATTTGATTGTTAAAATTGGCTCTTCGTCAAAATCTAATGCTGACATTGAAGAGTAAGTATCAATAAATGAAAAAACACCTGAAACCCTGCTATAGTGAAAGTAGAAAACAAACCCACATAGCGAGGTGTTACAAGTGCATTTTTATTAATGAATAAATTATTAAATATTCCAGAGATCGCGTTCATAATATGACATTTGATGATCAAGACAAAATCGTTGATTGTAATATAGCTTACATGCAAGACATTGCTTAATTACGTTAACATAGATTTTGGTGTTGAACCTTAAAATAATATAGGAAAGTATGTGTTTTAAATGGCAGTTTTTACAGTAGGTATTGTAAATAAAGAACCTAAAATAGAAATACAAGTTTCACCTCTATTTGAAATGATGGCTTGTTTAAGATATTGTCATTTGAATAAAGGAGGTAAACAAGAAGATTTAAAAAAATTCTATAATAATCATCAAAAATTATTATTCAAGTTCTATGGCAATTTTGAATATGGAGCGCAATTAGCTGAATGTATATTGGGTTTAAAAAATGAAGAACATACATTTGAAAATTTGATGAAGTATCTTAAAAGTGTAAAAAGGGAGGAATTTTTATATTACTTATTAGGAAGGTATTTGAGTATTAATGAAATTAAAAAAATATTGGATAATGAGAAATCTCCAAGCGACATAATACAGCAAAAAATTAGAAATCTTAAAGGAAATATTAATAAAGAACAATTAGATTTCGTAAAAAACTATGAAGATGAGTTTAGTGATTTGTTTAAACTTTGGAATAATTTCTATAAAAATGTATTTAGGGATATAGAACTAGACCTAGAGAGTAAATGGATCCAGAGCAATAACTTACTTATGAAGGATTTATTGGAGTCGGATTTGAATCAACTTATATCAAAGTTATTATATGGAAACCAAATGCCAAAGCAATTCCCGGATAGTGATATTAAATTAATTCGTTTTATTCCTTCATTTTTTGTTACACCTAGATTTATTACAATATGGGGATTTGGCGAACTAAATATAGTATATGATATGTCTTTATATTTAAATAAAAAGAATATAACATATAATCAAAAAAAAGATGAGGAAAAATCACTTAAACAAATGTCTGAAATTGGAAAATCACTTTCTGAGTTAGGCAGGTTAAAAATTCTTTCTTTAATTTCTAGTAAACCTAAAATAAAATCACAAGAAATAGCTCAAAGAATGGGAATCACTACTGCGACAGTTTCAAGACATTTATCTATACTTAAAAATAATAATTTAATAATTGAAAGAAAAGAAAATGGGTATAATATTTACAATGTAAATATAGATGAGTTTGAAAAGTATTTCAATAATATAAGAAGAAAAATTTTAAAGTAGTCCCTCTATATTAGAGGTATATAATTGATTAAATTATATTAAAAGTGGATGCAGTACACTAGCGTTACAGTTTTTATGGTATTATTGTCCATGTAATGCTCTCCTTATAATTAGGATTTGGACAGGTCTATCATACCCTAATTATAAGGTTTTTTTATGTTTTTTTAGTTAAAATTTCCATCATTCATAAAATCGATATAACTTTTTTAATTCACCTTTTGCTTAGAGACTTTTTGCAATGCTAGTGAGCCAGTCTATTGGATTTCCTAATGTTATTGTTTTCAGGAGCTACATTGCCGTACGAAGCAATGCCTGTGGTCCTCTCAAAAATTCTCAAATATTTCACCACTTACACAAGGAATAATGCTATTAAAAGCTAATATCATTAGGTTTACTTATCAACAGTATTCAGGTATCAATTATAATTATGAGCTTACTTGTAATAATTTGTATAAACATTTCAATAAAATATTTTAATTGGTGAAAAAAGCAAATTATCACCCATAGTTAACTGTTATATTGCCGGGTAATTTGTTTACCCCCATAAGAATTTCTTCATAAAAGCAACGATTTTGAATCTACTATTGAGGTTGATGCGAATGAGTTGATTTTACATACCTAGTGATTATTTAAGAATATATTTATGCTTAACAGCAATATTATTTGTTCAAAGTTATTTTCATTCGGCCTTTCTAACAGTTATAATGTGTAGTGTCATTAAACTGAAAGTCTCTTTATTCCTATCCCAAAAGTTTTTTAAACTTTTGGGATAGGATTTCTATCTATTATTTTCATCGTTATTGTTCTCCTGCTGCTGTTCAGACGGTTCTTCTGTTGGATCCGGTTCATCTTCATCGACTCCGTCACATCCAAACAATAAAGCTAACGACATAACGCTCGATAAAAACCCAAGAAAAAATTTTTTATTCTTCAAGCTAATTCTCCTTTCAAAATTGATCATGTTTAGCTTAACCAATTTTCATAAGAATACGCACAATCTAGAGATAGGGAAAATTATTCCTGAATATTATAAGAGAATGTATTAATAATATCACTGTTACAATTACAACATTCTAGGAAATTTTTTAAAACAAGGTTGTGATTTCAAAAATAATCGTAGAAAGAGGTGTTCGAAACGGAACATTTCAACGCTGGCAGCAAACTATTTCTAATGCAATGAACCTCCGCAAATTCAACAAATGATGCAGCCTTTAAAGAACAGGATAAATAATCAAGGAATGCAACAAATGTCCACTAACTTACAAAGTGGAATAACGAACGAGCAACAAGCAAATAGTAACAATGCAAATTGAATTAACGTAAAGGATGGCTGATTCATGATCATCCTTTATTATCCCATATCTAACTTTCCCTAGAGTCCCACTTTAAATAATAAAAAAACCCGAGAAATGCGCCAAAATGTCCTATTCGTTCTATTGTCAAAAAAAGAAAGACTTCCTGATTAGATGATTAGACATCGCTCCATAAAAATGTTCTTTCTTCAAGGGGAGGAAGAAAGTTTCGGTACGAATATATCATTTTTTCAAAACAAGGAAAACGCCCCACCCTTACACATTGCGCGAAGAAAATGTCTTCTTTTTCAAGTACACCTGAGATTTTGCCCTTTATTCCACTACAAAAGGAAAAACTCCAATAAACGAACTTTCTCTTTGCCCTTTTTCCCTTGCCTATCCCTAGAAAAACTCCACTAATATCACCCTCTCCTAATCAAATATCTTACACTGCATCAAGTTATTTTTTCTTCACGCCAGATATAAAAATTCTAAATTTACTGATAATAAACACGACGAAAAAGCTCACCTATCTTCCAACAAGATAAATAAGCTTTTACTTTTTTTGTATATACTTAAATAACTACAGCGAAGCAGTATAATCCATTTCTTTTAAGCGGTCCCCATCGGTCGTGTAAAAATAAACGTGTATATTTTCTTTTACATCCCATTCCAAAATAACATATGTTTTTTCTTTTCTTCCACGTGGCAAGCGAATACTACCGGGGTTAATAAACAATTGCTTACCGTGTTGCTCTGCAAAAGCGACATGTGTATGACCAAAACATATGATTTGTGCCCCTAATTCTTCCGCACGATAAGCAACCTGCAATAAATTACTTTTAACGGAGTGTAAATGACCATGAACTATTAAGAAACCAAGTCCATCAACTGTCAACGTTTGCTCCTCAGGATAGCGCGTATCTACATCGCAATTACCCATAACGGAATAAAAGTCAGACATTTCCTTATCATCAAGTCCCAATTCTGAATCGCCGCAATGAACCATATAATCCACTTGATGTCGATCCTTAATGATCTCAAGTTCTTTTTTTAATCCATGACTATCACTCAATATAAGTACTTTTGGCATTGACCTTCATCCTATCTTTCAAAAAATTATATCCTGTTCTTTAAGACTCGTTTCTAGTTGTTGAAGTGCATGATGACGGTGGCTAATGGCATTCTTTTCTTCTTGAGTCAACTGAGCCATCGTTAACTGACTGGCATGTGGTATAAAAATTGGATCATAACCGAAACCGTTTGTTCCTATTGGCGAGTTGGCAATTCTGCCATGACAATATCCTTTGTACAACATTGTTTCCATACCAGGCTTTGCAAAAGCTAGCACACAAACAAACTTTGCTGTTCTCTTATTTTCAGGAATATCTTTTAGTTCTGACAAAACCTTGTCTATATTAGCCTGATCATTCTTTTCTTCACCGGCATACCTTGCTGAATAAACACCAGGCCTACCGTCTAAAGCATCAATTACTAAACCTGAATCATCTGCAATAACAGGTAAAGATAAAAGGGAAGCAATTGTTTCTGCTTTTAAAGTGGCATTTTCTTCAAATGTAGAGCCTGTTTCTTCCACATCAGGCAACTCTTTTAAGTCGTTTAATGAAACGGCCTGAATCTGATAAGCTCTAAAAAGCTCCTTAAATTCTGTTGCTTTTCCTTCATTTTTCGTAGCAATAATCACACGTTTCATTCTGTTTCTCCTTTTTGGGAAATGCGTTGATCAATTAGTTCAGCAACACTTCCCAATGCTTCACGTTGTTTGTCGAACAGTGTGCGTAATCCTTCTTCGGCTAATTGCAACATAACATTCAACTGTTTACCTGTAAAAGTTGCTTCTTCTCCTGTACCCTGAATTTCTACAAATTCACCGGAGCCAGTCATTACAATATTCATATCAACATGTGCTTTGGAATCTTCCACATAATTCAAGTCCAAAATTTCCTGACCGTCCGGCATGACACCTACGGAAGTGGCAGCGAGAAAATCCGTGATTGGCATGTTCGGTATCACTTTATCATTTACCAGCTTTGCCAAAGCCAAGGCAACGGCAACAAACGCTCCAGTTATGGAAGCAGTCCTTGTTCCTCCATCTGCCTGAATAACATCACAATCGACCCAAACCGTCCGTTCACCAATGCTATCCAAATCAACGACGGAGCGAAGTGCTCTGCCAATTAACCGTTGGATTTCCATTGTTCTCCCACTTACTTTTCCCTTGGACGATTCTCTAATATTTCTTTGCTCCGTTGCTCGAGGTAGCATCGCATATTCCGCAGTAATCCAGCCCTTCCCTTGTCCACGCATAAACGGAGGAACCCTGTCTTCAATACTAGCGTTACATATCACCTTTGTATTACCTATCTGAATCAGCACAGAACCTTCCGGATGCTGAAGAAAATCGGTTATAATTGTTATTGGTCGTAAACTATTTACATTACGTTGATCACTTCTCATTATTATTCCTCCTTGTACAATCCTTAGCTTAACATATTTTTTATCAAAAGCACTATAGAAATACATGATCTTTAGTAGGGTGACCTATATAAAATTTAAAGACAAGAAAAAAGAGGCCTAATCGATAAGCCTCCCTTGAGTTATAATTTTTCTGTCGGTGTGAATTGTTCTTTTGTTACCGGCTTTGTATAAGCTTCACCATTTTCATTTACTAGCTTTTCTACATTTTCTACGCCAACTTGTACAGCATCTACCCCATTTATTTCCGTCATTGTTCGTACAATCGTTTCCATCACTTCATCAGAAATAACTGATTTTTTACCATCCATCAATATTTCATCATTAAACTCTAAATGTAAAATACCATCTTTTAAGGAAGGTTTATTTGTTAATGTTGTTTTAGGGTCAAATACTTGTGTAACATTCTTTTCCAGCCCTGGTCCCTCAATAAGCTTTTCAACAACTGCGCGTAATTCATCAATATCTTCCTTTTGCTCCACATATTGAGTTACAGGTACATAATAGCGATTTTCGTTATGTTCAGCTGGGTAGAACATCGTAACTGTTTGACTTTCAATTAGATTTGTTACTCCTTCGTCGCTTACATTAATACCATTAGCTCGTGAATATCCTTTACCAATTGGGGTACCATCCACTGGCATTTCCTTTAGCGCCTTTCCTTGCATCTGTAACTGAACGCTTTTTACATTTTCAAATTGTGTTAGGGAGTATGTGATGGCCTCAAGAATTTTTTTCTCATCTTCTGCTTCATAGTTAGCAAACTCTTTTGATAAATCAACAACAATCGTACCATCCTCTTGCAAATCTACTCCCAGTATCTCTGTTCCTGCCGGCAATACAGCTTGAAAGCCATTGGGCAGCAGTTGAGAAACAGGACCATCCTTTACTAAATATTGTAATACTTGTGAAGCTACCGTATATGAATCTGGAGTCGGTAATTCCAAAGTTTGTGAAGCTACCATTCCATTGGCATCTAATAAATATAATTCACGTGCAACCGTTTCACTTGCTGTTTTTTTACCTTCTTCTCCCTGCTTCTTGTCGTTTTTAGATTCATCCAATTTATCAACGGGCTTTGCATTTTGTGGTGGATCCATTTCTTCCTCTAAAGACTGTTCCCCTTGAAAGCACCCGGTTAAAATCATGGAAAAAGTGACCATACCAGCTATTAGTATTCCGCGCTTATGCATGTATTCCCCTCCTACGATAGTTTGTACTATATATATACAAGCACACAGTAAAATAGACCAAGCATATTAGAAAACTTGTCTGAAACGAAGTCTTTGACGCAGAATTCGCTAGTAAAGGGAAACTTATTCCAGAAGCATTTTTCTCTTGAATGGAATAAAGGCAAAATCTCAGACGTGCCTTAACCTAACCACGATGTACTGCTGCCTAAGCTTTTTCCCTTGAAAAAAAGCGATGTACCGATGATAAAACTTTACTTGTCCGAAAAATCGAATGTATCGCTGTCGTAGCGTTCCATGTCCTAATAAATGGAACGAATTAGACATTTAGGAGTTTCTTACATAGACATCTAAGATAATAAGGTGTTTGAAGTAAAGGAAATACGAATCTCTATACATGCAGGATTAAAAATTTCAGTACGATAAGCAAGTTTAAAGCGAAAAAATGCAAGATTCCGGTTAAGAATCTTGCATTTGGGGTAGCGTTGCTTTTTTTATGGTAATCATTTGCAAATTCGGCTCTTTAAAAATCCGTTCCGAAATTTGAATAAACATATCCAGCGCTCCTGTCGTATAAAATTGGTGAACCGGGAATACCTCATCATGGTTTAGAAGGTTATGCACTTCTAAAATAGTACTTGTCTCTCTTGCAGTTTCCTCACTGGAAGAAATAATTGTCACCTGTTCACCAACAACAGATTGAATGGTATCTTTCAACAGCGGGTAATGCGTACATCCTAAAATAAGCGTATCCATCAGATTATACTCCATTAATGGTTCCAGAGCATCCGCTACTACTTGTTTTGCTCTAGGTCCTTCCAAAATGCCCTGCTCTACCATCGGTACAAACATGGGACAAGCTTGTGCACGTATCTCCAGCTCTTTTTTAATATTTTTTAAAGCTATCGTGTAAGCATTACTGCGAATCGTTCCTTCTGTACCAATAACCCCAATTCGGTTATTTTTAGTAAATTTAATCGCCGCTCTAGCACCTGGCTGAATCACACCAATAACAGGAATACTTAAATGTTCTTTCAAAGAAGCTAGCGTAAATGCAGTTGCTGTATTACAAGCAACGACTAACATCTTAATGTCTTTTTCTAATAAAAAATCAACCATTTCCCATGTGAATTGTTTTACTTCTTCTGCTGATCTTGGGCCATACGGGCATCTTGCTTGATCCCCTACATAAATCAATTTTTCTTTAGGGAGCTGACGCATTAGTTCATATGCTACTGTTAAGCCACCTACCCCCGAGTCAATGACTCCTATTGCTTGCTTCACAATATCGCCTCTTCTTGAAGTTTATTTTTTCTCTACTTCCTTCATTTGTTCATGTAAATAGGAAAGTAAATCATAAAGTTGCTCTATTTGTTCTTCCGAAAAGTTTTCCAATACTTCCCCAAGATATTGTTGTCGCTTTCCGATAACTTCGTGAATAATTGTCTTTCCTTTGTTGAGTACATGAATACGAACAACTCGCCGATCATTAGTGTCTCTGACTCTTTCCACAAGCCCATTTTTTTCCATTCGATCGACTAAATCCGTTGTCGTACTAAAAGCTAAACTAATCCGATTAGAAAGCTCGCCGATCGTTAAATCTCCCTCTTCCAAAAGCCACTGTAACGCAACGAATTGTGGAGATGTAATTGGATAGTTATTTAGAATTTTTCTACCTTTTTGTTTAATAATTCCAGATATATAGCGCATGCGCTTTTCTATCCTGTCAATTGTAGCTTTTGTCTCATTCGTTTTCAACAAAGTTACCTCCTACACTCCCATATATACTTGTTATTTTACATAACGAAACAGTGCTACGTAAAGTATTATTATATTACAACTATGATTATATTTTATATTAGCCTAATCAACCATCTTTGTTTTTGTTCTTTTAGAGGTGTTTCAAAAGCACGGTAAAAATGATGAAACAGTGAATTTCAACGATAGGATGGGCTAATCTCACCGCTCAACAGGACAAAAATAACCTCGGGGCAATGATACTTTCCCAAAGGAAAAGCGTCCTTCTTTTTCGAGGACAAAAACCGTAGAAAGCAATAAACCTCGATTTTGATATTCTCTTCGTTTTTTGACCCTCTATTTTGAATAAGCCCTTTGTTTATTATGCCTTCCTTGCTGCTTCATTTAACTGCTCAGCAGCAGCGACAACACTCGAAGTAGCTCGTTCCATTTCTTGAATCACTTGTTTTAAATCTTCCCCCTTATCTGGTCAGTTATGACTAACACTTTTCCTTTCCGGTACCAATCTTAAAAGAACATTCCTTGCCCCTTGTTATTCCTATTATAAAAGAACCTAGGTTAAAAATACTAGGAAAATTGTACTATTATATACAATTCATAGACAAAATAACAAAAATAGAAGTGCTCATTAGCGGCGTACAATCCGGAGAGCTTCTGACCATGATAAAGTGAAAATTCAATCAAGAGTACTTTTCTCCTAGAATTAGTACCATAAGAGGTATAACCTAAGTCCTTTGAACGAAAGGAACTTTAGGAGTTGTTTGTCTCATTATGTTCGCAAAACATAAACAGATTTTAGAAATAAAAAAAGTACGTCCTTACATTCGAGATAAAGGAAACATGCTTCTAAAACAAAGGTTGCTAATGCCTTAGCGGCAAGCTCGCTTTTCATCGGCCTTCCTTTAGATTCGAGCCGATGTTAACTGCTTGTCATTGACTAGATAACACATTACTTTAAATCAGTTATCCGCCATGAAACAGGTGCAATAACTCACCTCCAACACTAGTAAATTAGAGGTGAGTTGTTGTCCGTATATATTATAAAAACTAATTTATTTCTAGTTGTAATTTTGCTTTCATACTAGCTAATACGGGAGATTTTTGTAATGCAGCCTCTGCAATTTCCTTCACTTGCTCTTTTGGTGCAGAAGTTTTTGCTTTTAAGCGGATGGTTGGTTGTAATATTCCACCATCTCCTTCTTCTAATCCTAAAAATACGGCAGCATTTAGATCTGCTTCTACATCCACTTCAACTACTTCCAATGTAATTCCTTGTTGACTGGCAAGTACTTCAAACGTAATGGCAAAGCAGCTGCCTGCAGTTCCGATTAACATCTCTACTGGATTAGCACCTTCATCCGTGCCACCTAATGGTACAGGCTCATCCATCGTGATTGGCTTAAAATTACGAATTTGTACGTTGTTCTTCACTCCTGATTCCCAAGTTACCTTTGCATGCCAATGACGCATTTTTTGTGATGGATCCTCTTTAATCGCCTTTGTTGTTTGTTTTACTGCTTCAAAATTTATTCCATTCATGATTTATTCCTCCAATGTAGTAGTTTCATCTACATACATCTTACAAGGTTAGCTTAGAAATGAATGTAAGCTTCCTTACATTATCCATCTTTTTTTATCTAACATCTAAGGTTCTGGTAGACTCCACTTCAAGAGTTACAAAGAAATATGCTGAAGTCTAAGTGAGAGATACCGAAAAGCCTAATTCGTTCAGATTAACAGGACAAGGAAAACTTCTTGAATAGACATCGCACGCAGAAAAAGCGTTCTTCTTTTTCAAGGACAAGGAAAACTTCTTGAATAGACATCGCGATTTTTTTAAGGACAGAGAAGCTTTGGTAGCGCGACATTAGCATGATTTTTCAAAACGATTAAAATTTTAGTTCTACTTCTATCAGTAAGGGATGAAAGAAAAGCCTCACGAAATGAAGCTTCACTTTATCCAAATCTGTTGTTTATCGTTTTTTATCATCCCTTGTTGCACCCATTTATTGATTAAGAACGTGACCGTTTCTCTAGTTGACGCAATCATTCCGGCCATATCTTTATGGGTGAGATATTTGGGAAGAGGATACCAGCCGCCTTTCTCTTCCTTTTCATTTTTCCATTTATATGTAAGGAGTTCCATAAACGTTCTTCTACCTTATCATAAGCGACTTGTTATAAAATACGAACAACTTCATGTAATTGATTAGAAAAATGCTTTAATAATGCTAAAGACAGCTCTGGAGTATGGGCGACGGCATCCAGTATTTCTTCCTTTTCTACTTTTACAACGGAAACAGTCGTTAGCGCGATAATATATGCATCACTTTCTTTGGTGGTGAAAATGCTAGCTAAATCGATAAAATCACCAGCAGTTAAAATGCCTAACACACATTCCTTTCCGTCTCGATGTAGGTGAAAAATTCGTATGTCGCCTTCCATAATTAAATAAATATGGTCTGTTAATTTATATGGATGAGTAACTTGTTCCCCTTTTTTAAATGTATATTTCTTACGCTTTTTCCATTCTCCTTTTAACTCTTGGTCAAATAGGTGAATAACTCTATTCGGTTGGAGTGGGTTTTTTTCTATCATTGAAAATTACTCCTTTACAGTACAGTAAGTTTTTATCGTTTCATAATCCATTAATAAAATTATTATAGGTAGAATAAAACTAATTATCTAGTTACTTTTAACACCTATACATGTCACTAATAAAAATAAGGGAAACCCCCTATAGTATTTTATAGCATCCCTATCATACAATAGATGTATATGTGTACAAACTATACCATTTAAAATCAAGGGGGATTTATATGGCAACACATTATCGAGTTGTTATTGTTGGAGGCGGTACTGCAGGGATTACAGTTGCTGCTCAACTCCTTCGATATTCAAAAGGATTTGAACAAGCAATCGTGATTATAGATCCTGCAGAAGATCATTATTATCAACCACTATGGACTCTAGTTGGGGCTGGAGTCGCTAAAAAAGAAGTAACAAAGCGTCCCATGCGTAGCGTTATACCAGATGGTGCGGATTGGCTTCAACAAGCGGTAACTAATTTTGATCCAGAAAATAATTCTGTATACACAAACGAAGGAACTGAAATCCATTATGATTATCTTATCGTTGGGGCAGGAATTGAAGTCAATTGGGATGCAATTAAAGGATTAAAAGAGACACTAGGAAAAAATCAAGTGTGTAGTAATTACTCCTATGAACATGTCGAATATACATGGGAAGTCATTCGTAATTTTTCTGGTGGTAATGCCATCTTCACTCACCCAAACTCACCTGTAAAATGTGGTGGTGCACCACAAAAAATTATGTATCTTGCAGACGACGCTTTCAGAAAAGCAAGAATTCGTGACAAAGCGGAAATGCTTTTTATTTCTGCAAACCCTGCTATATTTGATGTTAAAAAATACCGTAAAGCCTTAGAAAAAGTGTTATCCAGGAAGCAAATTGAAACATATTTTCTCCATCATTTAATTGAGGTGCGGGGAGATACAAAAGAAGCGGTCTTAGAAAATTTAGATACGAGGGAACAGCAAACAATGCCTTTCTCCATGTTGCATGTTACCCCGCCAATGCAAGCGCCAACATTTATTAAAGACAGCCCACTTGCAGATGATAACGGCTGGGTGAATGTGCACCCACATACGTTACAACATGTACATTATGCGAATGTCTTTGGTATTGGAGATTGCAGTAATTTACCTACTTCTAAAACGGGAGCTGCAATACGTAAACAAGCGCCGGTAGTCGTAAATAACCTCATAGCAGCAATCAAGGAAAAACCATTTGAAGCGACTTATGACGGGTACAGTTCTTGCCCACTGGTAACCGGTTATAACCGTTTAATTTTAGCTGAATTTGATTATGACAAAAATCCACAAGAGTCTATGCCATTTGACCAAGCAGTTGAACGTAGAAGTATGTATCTAATGAAAAAGGACTTTCTTCCAATTATGTATTGGGACGGCATGCTTAAAGGAATCATGTAACGATCAAAAAAGGGGTGAGGTAATGACGAATACTGCTGCAAATTTGCAGGCAAATCATGAGTGGATGGATGAACTGAAACGTCCGGAAATACAGAGTGCATTAACAAACTTGATTCGACAGTTGCCTGAAATAGAGCGCACTTTTCATTCAATGGATCAAATAACCCAATTTTCTAAATATATTTTTGAGGATACAGCCACTATGAAAGCTTTTGAACAACGCTTTCAGCTATCAAGAATAAATGAGGAATCTTTTGAAGCACTAATTACTCTTTTAGGAAAGCATCCTATCCTTCTACAAATAATTGAACTTATGGAACAAATTACATTATTTATAAAAAACGTAGTAGCAGATGAACCGTCCATGGAACAACTTAAGGCATCGCTCTTGGAACTACCACTAATTAACCAAAGAAAAGAAGCAAAAGAACTGATAGCAGCTATTCAAGAAAGAAAAAATTCCATGGATCATTCTATTTCCATTTTTACAATCATGAAATGGATAAAGGATCCAAACGTGCAAAACTACCTTAAATATATACAAGCTACATTAGATGTTATGCAACAAAAACACGACGAGTAAACGAAAATCAAAACTAGCTATTCACCAAGATTCTACAACCAATAAATAAAATTGGAAACGACGCGAAGAAATGTTTTTTCGTGGATTGTATCAAAATGAAAAAAATCTTTTGTCGGTGTAATAACGGATTATCATCCTGAAAGAAGCAGACTACTTTTCCTAGGTATGCTTATTTATAACCTATTAGCTGACTCCTTTAAACTGCTGTCTTTCGCTTCTTGTATTCATTAGATATCTCAAGATAGGTTATCGTTCAACTTCGATGCCTTACGTTTGTTTTGTATATAAACAGTACATTTTTTTTTATAAAAAGGAGTTGTAAAACAATGCTTTTAAAATATTTTTATGATGAACAGTTAGCACAAGCCTCTTACTTAGTAGGTTGTCAAATAAAAGGGGAAGCTGTAGTTATTGACCCGGCCAGAAATATTGAGCCTTATCTTTCCGCTTCTGAAAAAGAGGGAATGAAAATTGTTGGTGCATTGGAAACACATATTCACGCCGATTATGTTTCTGGAGGTAGAGAAATCGCCAATCGATTAGGAGCTAAGTTATATGTATCAGATGAAGGAAATGACGATTGGAAATACAAAAATATAGAGCATTTATCGCATACGCTGCTAAAAGATGGAGATACCATTACATTAGGCAACTTAACCTTTGAAGTAATGCATACTCCTGGGCATACACCCGAGAGCATCTCCTTTTTGCTCACGGACGGGGGCGCCAATGCAAATGAACCAATTGGTATTTTTACAGGAGATTTTGTCTTTGTCGGAGATGTTGGTCGACCAGATTTACTAGAAAAAGCAGCAGGTGAAGCAGGAACAAGCGTGTCTGGAGCGAAGGATATGTTTCATTCTTTACAACGCTTTAAACGACTACCTGACTTTTTACAGGTTTGGCCTGCACATGGAGCTGGAAGTGCATGCGGGAAATCACTTGGAGCTGTTCCATCCTCAACGGTAGGATATGAAAAACGGTTTAATTGGGCCATGCAATATGATGATGAATCTGCATTTATTGATGCTTTGTTAGCCGGTCAACCAGAACCGCCTACCTATTTTGCAATCATGAAACATGTCAATAAAGTTGGCCCAAATATAATTCATGAGCTCGAAGACCCACAAGAAATAACAGATGTGAAGCAAATAAAAGAACTATTAAACAGCGACACTCAAGTTCTTGATACTCGCGATGCCCAAGCATTCAGCAAACAACATATCCAAGGAACGATAAACATTCCATACAACCAATCGTTTACGAATTGGGCGGGATGGATAATAAACTATGATCAACCACTCTATCTATTAACCGACCCGAAGCAAGTAAATGGGATTATAACCTCCCTTCGTTCCATCGGGATTGACCAAATTGCCGGATTCATAGATGTGAACAAGACTATTAAACATATGGATAACTTGGAATCCTACAACAACATCACACCAGATGAAGCAAAACAATGGATAACTGCTAATGACCCGGTTGTAATTGACGTCCGCAATCAATCAGAATGGGAGCAAGGTCATATGGAAGGTGCTGATCATATTATGCTCGGTACCTTAAAAGACCGTCTTCAGGAAATCCCGAAAGATCGAACCATTATAGTAGTATGTCAATCAGGTGGTCGTTCAGCCATTGGAGCAAGCCTCCTACAAGCTAATGGATTTAAGAAAGTCCTGAATTTAGCTGGAGGATATTCGCGCTGGTTAACAGAAGTAGTCATTCCACAATAAAGTGAAATTTCTATCAGTAGGGATTTTACTTTACCCCCTACTGATAGAAATAGACTAAGAGCCATAATCTCAATCGTCGCTTGAAAAATCGCGAAGTATCGCTGTCGTAGCAACTCTGTCCTGTCGTCCTAACGTATCGGGCATGTAGGAACCGTTATCTCCCACTTAAACTTCTTCGTACTCTTTATAACTTTTGTAGTGGGCGTTCCGGCACCTTACATGCGGGATAACTTTGATCCGTGAAACCACCATCATAGAGGGTTTTCCCTCTATGGTAATTGTCTTTACCTAGTAAATCTTATGTAATATAAAGTTTAAGCAAACACCAAAAAGCAAGCTATCTTAAATCCAACTAAAAGGACTATCTAATAAATGTTTTAGGATATATATATAAGCACAAAAGTAAATTTTTATTGCCGATTATTTAATCACGGATTCTAAACTAATTCATTTTATTGACGATCTCTTCAGCTTAATGGCAGTATATGATATTAGAGAGACTACCTTTTTCAGAAACATGCTTTATTATTCAGTAAAGCTTCATTTCGAGAAATTCATTGTTAAATCAAACATCGTAGCTTAAGCTCTTCACTTTCGTTTTTCGATAACAGCTTGATAGCTTACAGTATCCTAATACAAGATTACGAACCTGCAAAAGCTTTTTCAGAATATCACGGATACAAAACAAATATTTACCTAGACGTAATACCTCAACACTTAAAGAAGGCATTTGCGGCATCTATACTTCGGGAAAAAACAAGGGGGAGATTCAACCGATGTCATCGATCCAATATGAAAATAAATATTTACGCCAAATTTTTGAGAATATTCAAGATGGTATTATCATCATGGATCAAAGCCGCAAGATTTTAGCCATGAATCCAAGTGCAAAAAAACTAACGGGATGGATGGTACATGATCGTGTCCCATATTGTTCTTTTTGTGAGCAACGACACTTACGAAGTGGCGAAAATACATGTTATCTTATCGCACATGACGAAGTCCCATATTTTCTTTCGGATATGCCGACCTATCATGGCAAGAAAATAAACGTAGAAATGAGTACTGCTTTAATGTATCACGACAAACAAACAGATCAAAAAGAGTATTTACTTGTTTTACGTGATCAATCTCTCATGCAAAAGGAAAAAGAAGCTCAGCTGTCTAAACAAATGATCCAGAAACTGATCGAAGCAAAGGAAAATGAGCACAAACGTCTAGCTCAAGAACTTCACGATGGAGTAGGGCAGGCTTTATACAGCATTTCCGTCGCTTTGCAGGCAATTGAATCATTTGTAAATGATAAACGTATCCAAACATACGTAGACGATGTTCGAGAAGAGCTAAACGAAGTGATGAATGATATTAAAGCCTACTCTTATCAGCTGCGACCACAAAGCATTGATAGATTAGGTTTAATCGCAACGATAAATGGATTAATTACGACGTTAGAAAAAAGCAATCCATCCATTACGTTTACCTTTTCGTCTAATTTAACAGACCGCCTTCCACCTTTAATCGAAATTAATTTATATCGTGTGATTCAAGAAGCATTACACAATATGATTAAATATGCTGATGCAGATGAGGTAGTTGTTGAACTTACGGAATTATTGCATAAGCTAGAGTTAACGGTTCGGGACAACGGTATCGGCTTTGATATGAAGAAAGAACGCTCAAGAGGTCTTGGATTAAAACACATGGAAGAAAGAATCCATTTGCTGGGAGGTGTGTTTCACATCGTATCAGAGTTGCAACGGGGGACAATTATTCGTGCATCCATTCCAAAGGGGGAGAAGTTTCATTGATAAAAGTATTAATTGTTGATGATCATCGTTTAATTCGACGTGGTCTTAGACTGTTGCTTGAAGCTTATCCTGATATTGAGATTATCGGAGAAGCTGAAGATGGCGAGCAAGCTATATTACTAACCAACAGCAATGAAGTCGATGTCATTTTAATGGATATATCGATGCCAAATGGATTAGACGGTTTTACTGCTTCAGAAGTTATTTTAAAACAAAACGAACGGGTTCGAATTGTGCTTTTATCTATGCATGATGAGGAGGTTTATATTCAAAAAGCAATACAAATTAATGTTTGTGGTTACATTTTAAAAAACAGCAGAGGTAGTGAGCTACATGAAGCCATTCATACTGTTTATCAAGGTAAGCGATACTACAAGGTGGGTATTCCCAATGAACAACTTGATAAATTGTTTAAGCATAGCAAAAAAGATTATTCCATTCTTTCTGTTAGGGAAAAAGAAATTCTTCGCCTCACCATTCTTGGCTATACAAATAAGCAAATTTCTCAGCGCTTAATCATCAGTCCAAAAACAGTGGAAAATCATAAAGCAAACATGATGCAAAAACTTCATTTAAAATGTAAATCAGAGTTAGTTCAATATGGCTTAACGAATCACTATCACACCATTTAGCCATATCATCCAGTTCATATTACCGAATAACAACAAAGGTGGGATACAACGAATGAGCTTTGGATTTATCATCCTCATTTTTTTAATTGGTTTTATCGGTTCATTTATTTCAGGAATGGTGGGAATTGGTGGTTCTATCATTAAATACCCTATGTTATTATACATCCCCGCTTTACTTGGATTTGCAGCTTTTAGTGCACATGAAGTATCGGGTATCAGTGCCGTTCAAGTGTTCTTTGCTACCATTGGTGGTGTATGGGCATATCGTAAAGGTGGATATTTAAATAAAGAGCTTATCTTATATATGGGCGTTAGTATTTTAATCGGTGGACTCATTGGCGGATACGGGTCCAACCTACTTTCGGAAGCTGCCATTAATATTGTTTATGCTTTGTTGGCAACGATTGCCGTTATTATGATGTTTATGCCAAAAAGTAATGATAATCTAACAGATCTAAAAGAAGTGACTTTTAATAAACCACTTGCAGCCGGCTTATCATTTATCGTAGGGATTGCAGCAGGTATTGTTGGTGCGGCAGGGGCATTTATTCTTGTCCCGATTATGATTACCGTCTTAAAGATCCCAACACGTATGACAATTGCTAGTTCCCTTGCTATTACATTTATTTCTTCCATTGGTTCTACCATTGGCAAGATAGCTACAAATCAGGTATTGCTCGTTCCTGCAATCATCATGATTATTGCAAGCTTAATTGCTTCGCCACTCGGAGCAGCAGTGGGAAAACGAATAAATACAAAGCTCCTCCAAGCATTACTTGCTCTTTTAATATTAGCTACTGCAATAAAAATCTGGTGGGACATTCTCGTTTAATGATTAAAATGCCTTTTGAGAATAACTTTTTGTTAGAAGCACGAATGCATAAGCTAGACGAAATTGCCTTTCAGAAAAAAGCTAGGTAGAAACAGATATGTTTGATGTAAAAAAGCTGCCCACTACATTCTTTCAATTGGGCAGCTTTATCAATGAATTTAAAATTTTGTCACTACATCCATTGCATAATGAGAATGACAATCGCCGTTAGTAACAAGCCATAATGACCAGGACAAAAAGAAACGAGGTGTTTCGTCTGTTTATCTTGGGGTAATTCCGATAAAGAGCAACTCTTACAAGATATGATGTTATTCTTAAATATCTTCTTCAAGTGCTTATCCTTTTAAAGCTTGCTGCACCCTGTTTGGGTCAAAGCCAATGATCCATTTTCCATTAATTTTTGTTTGTGGGACCCCCATTTGCCCTGTTGTCTCAACTAAACGTTTGGCAGCTTGTTGATCTGTTTCAATATTAATCGTCTTATAAGGGATATTATTTTCTTTTAAATAATTTGTCATCATCGTACAAAATGGACATGTTGATGTTACATATACTTCAGCCGTAGCCATCATATTATTTCTCTCCTTTTCGTATTCATTCAACCTCATTATATACCCCTATAGGTATAATATCAAGAAGATTGCTCTAAGATCTCAAACAGGTAGTTATCCCTTTGAACACGCTTTAAAACATTATTTTCTTTCATTAAAACATCGTTAAAATTACGAATTTAGGTAAAAAGCCCAGTCATTTTATTATTAGGTGAATATCCATATCCTAAACGCGGATAGGAGGTTAAATGATGGATTATTTACAATATCAAGATGTAAATCATAACGAATTAGCGAACAATGAATCATACCATGATGATTTAGCTACAAATGAAATGTCAAATGACGAGAGGATTATTCGACCTTGGGGATTTGGCAGACCATTTTTTGGCTTCGGTAGGCCGTTTTTTGGATTTGGCAGACCTTTTTTCTGGGGGAGGCCATTTTTTGGTGGTCCGTTTTTAGGGGGCTTAGCTGGCGGTTTGCTAGGTGCTTCTCTCGTTAGTCCATATTATGGATATGGTCCCGGATACTACGGATACGGACCAGGTTATTATGGAGCTCCGGGCTACTACGGACCGGGTTATTATGGCTAATGTTTTTGAAGAGAATGAAAGTAGATACTACATTCTTCCTTCAAAATACTGCTTCCATCTATCAAACTTTTTACGTTAACAAATGATAGGGAATGATTTATGAGCTATTCCCTGCTTTCTTTATGTTTATCTAAATTAAAGTGAACAAAAGCACAAGTGTAACTAAAAAACTAAAAGTTGTGGAGATTATATAAGAAAAAACATTGGCTTGTGCTGTTCCACTTATATCTTATGCATTTTTCTTATTACAATCATCTCACCGAATTTGACACCGCCACTAAGCACATAGGCTACTTGCAGCACCTTACAAAATAGTTAATCTAAAAAATAATGAAAAGCACAAATAATAGGTGATTGTCATATCATAAAATAATAAACCAAATTTAACAGAAGGTGGTAAAACATGTCTTCCGTTGTAGGGCCAGTAAAAGTAGTACGTGTAGGACCTGGTTCACTTGTAAATGTCGGTGATATCTATAGCTTGTCACCATCCGACACTAGTAAATCAAACGCTGGTGCTGGAGCATTAAATACGGGCGATTCCATTAGTGTAAGTAGTCGCTCCAGCTCTACTAACCATTATGATCCTGATTTAGGCGATCAACCCAAATTTAAAGCTTAAATATAAATATACATGTACCTATGCATCATCATTCCCTGCCCATACGTTAAAAAACACTCGGTGTAAACAAAATAAATTTACTTATTATAATGAAAATCAATTCATACAAGGAATCTATAAGTAATTTACACCAAGATTTTTTAAAAATATTTTTAACGACGAATTTAAATTCTAAATAAAGTGAAAACTTCATTCTGTAAGCAATTTTCCTTTATCACACCTAAGGTTAAGAATTAGATCAAAGGTTATCATCTCCAGCGTCCTTAAAAGTCGCGATGTTGTCGCAGTCGTAGCTTTTCTTGTCCTTGGAAAACCGCGAAGTTCGCTGTCGTGGTTTTTCTTGTCTTGTCGACCGGCTTGAATCGGGTATTTAGATACCGTTAACTTCTACTTTGACTTCTTCGTTTTCTTAATAACTTTTAAAGCGAGAGTCTTATGGTACCTTACATACAGAATAAATCTCTCTAACTAAGGAATTCAAAAACCGATTAAAAATATTCGTTCTGCATTCCTTGTTTGCGAACGATCGTTTGATTATATGCATGGGTTTTTACAATAAAACGTAAAGTTTCATTTAAAAAATCTACTGCTTCAGCTATATACGGTCCTTTATTTAACATAATACAATCAAATGAGCTTCCCATTTCAATATCAGCCAATTCAGCACGGGAGTTTTTTATTATTTGTCTAGAATAAAGCGATCTCTTTCCCTCCTCTTTTTTGCACTTTGAAAGTCTATCCATAAAGGCAATCAGCCGGCCTTTATTTTTATGCATAATATGCTTTTTTCTGTATATTATGCAACTGACCATTTTATCAAAACCTTTTCGTTGAGAGTTAACTTATTTCATCTGACAAACCAAATAGAAGCTAAGTCTGATAGATAATCAGTTGTATTTATTATAATTATTATTATTTGATAATATTATAATTTAAGTGTATAATATAAATTGAAATAAAATAAATTACAAGGAGTGCGAATAGATGAATCAACAATTAATCGATGCACTTAACAAACAACTTGCCAATTGGAATGTACTTTATACAAAGCTTCATCATTATCACTGGTATGTAAAAGGGCCGGAATTTTTTACACTGCATGAAAAGTTTGAAGAATATTATAACGAAGCAGCAGATTACATTGATGAAATCGCTGAACGAATTTTAACCATTCAAGGAAAACCGCTTGCTACTTTAAAGGAATATATGGAAGTAGCGACTATTGAAGAAGCGATCGGAAAAGAATCCGCCAATGAGATGGTGGATCAAATAGCTAAAGATTTTCAAAAAATTGTTGATGACTCCAAGGAGATTATTGAAGCAGCAGAGGATTTACTAGATCAGCCTACAAGTGATCTATTTATCGGCATAAAAACTTCATTGGAACAGCATATATGGATGCTAAATGCATTCAATGCAAAATAAGGATACTTCCCATCCATGAGGGACGACCGTCCGTCCCCATGGATGGAGCTGATTGAATAAAAGATGAAAACATTTGTGGCACTTCCATGATTAACTTTAAAAAGTATGTTAGCAGTTTTTATAGATTATCCTTTTCAAATATAAATACAAGAAAAACCGCTTGCTTGCCATTTTAAAAGAATATATAGAAGTAGCTACTATGGAAGAAGCGCGCGGAAAGGATCAGCCAATGTAATAGCGGATCACTTAGCTAAAGATTTCCAGAAACGGTTGATGGCTACAAGGATTTGTTTAAAACAGCAGAGGATTTATTAGATCAACCTAACTAACAATTTATTTATTAGAATAGAGAAAAAATTGTATCAGTAGTGCTTTTTCTTCATCCCCTCAGATAGAAATAGAGCAAAGACTAAAAACTCGAACGTCCTTGAAAAAGAACCTCTTTTTCTGCGGATGATTAAGAGGTCTTCCTTATTTTGGAAAATAAGAGCGCCTTTCTGAGTGCGAAGTATTGCTGTCGTGGCTTTTTCTTGTCCTGTTACCCCAAACGAATCGGGTAGTTAGGTGTCGCTATATTCCGGCTAGACTCCTTATATACTCTATAACTTCCTAAAATGGTGAGCTTACGTAACTTAGATCTGGGGTAAATCAGTTTTTAGTGCTTGTTTTTGTTTTAAATATCAACAGTTGTTCAGTTATCTTTTGAATGACGACTACCTATTTGAAATTGATTAGCATGTTCAAACATATATTTTACTGTAAGAGGGTCTTGACCTGTAAGTTTCTTAAAGTCATCCGTAAATACATCCATTTTTCCCAAACGAATAGCTTGAGCAAAAGTGACCATGCCTTCTGATGAAAATGGTGCCTCGGAGTCTTCTTTAAATTCACCATCAGTTGTTCTAGGAACTCCCATTGCATCAAAGATAGCATAATTTTCTTCATCCGTAATTTCTTCATAGGTTACATGGTTACCCGTAACTCTATTTCCAATTGTTATAAACTCAGAAATGGTCATCCGTTCCGGTCCATTAATATTTAAAATAGCTTCTTGATACTCGTTAGATGCTATCGAAAATGCAACAGCTTTAGCACAATCTTCACGTGAAATATATGCCATTTTTCCATCACCTTGGCTATTTTTTAGTACCCCATCACCCTTAACATAAGTGAAGTAATTTGTAATCATTGCTTCGGCATATTGAGAATTACGAAGAAAAATATAATCTAAACCGATACGTTTAATATATTCTTCCGTATAAATATGATCAATTTTTTCAATACTCGGATTTGATTCATCCGCTGCATTAACTAATGATGTATAAATGATTTGTTTTACGCCAGCTTTCTTAGCAGCGTCTATAACGTTTTTATGTGCACGTTGACGTTTCAATCCAACAAAAGGCATAGATATTAAAGCAAGTTTATCCGCACCAGTAAAAGCATCTACTAGACCATCCATTTTATTAAAATTGGTCACATGTGTTTCAATACCTTGTTCTTCATACTTTTTTAAAGCTGTAGGATTATAACTACAAAAAATAATTTTATCTTTATCAACCAATTCTAATAAATAGTCAGCTGCTTGCTTACCTAAATTTCCATCAATACCAGTCAATAATAATTTCCCCATAATTTCTAGCACTCCTTTTGAAAGTATCTATAACTAAACATTAAGTGAAACACTGAACAAATTCAAATACAAAAAACTTATAACCTATTGGGGAAACGAATCTTGTATTTGACGAAGAAATCGTTGTAATGATGGATTCGGATTATCTTTTAAATAGCCTATTTCTATGTTAAATGTATGATGTGAATCTTTTAATGGGATTAATCGAACCTCATCTTTTGGATATGCAAGGCTATAATTGTCTGGTAAAAATCCAATCAAATTCTCGGTTACTATATAAAATAACTCTGTTTCGACATCATCCACCATTTGCAGTATATTCGGCTCATAACCATCCTTTATCGCATTTTGAATCATTAAATAATAAGAGGTTCCAATCGCAGTTGAATTCAGCATGATAAGTGGATATTTATATAGTTCTTCTTTTGAGATAGTCTTATTATGAAAAAGGGTGTGTTGATTACCCACAACCGCACAATATCTTCCTCTATATAATGTATGTGTTAAAATATCCTCTTTTTCTTTAAATTCTGAATCAACAGCAATTGCAGCATCATATATCCCTTTTCTTAGAAATTCTGAAATATCCTTTAACAATACTTTATTTAATTTTAGGTTAATCGTTGGATTCAGCTCCTTAAACGAAGTAATAAAACGTAATAAAACTTGAATATCCGTCAAGGCCGAATATTCTATAGACAATAGTTGAGTATGACATTGCTGATAATTCTTCATCTGAGCTTGCATATGATTATATTGCTTCCAGAGCACAATCGCCTCTTCATAAAAAATCGAGCCAGCTTGTGTTGGTTCAATAGGAATTTGTTTTCTGTCAATCAATTGCATGTCAAACTCTTTTTCAAGTGAAGCAACTTGTTGGCTAATGGTAGTCTGAGATACATAATTCTTCTTTGCTGTTTCGGTAAAACTCCTACATTCAACTAAATCAATAAAATATTTAATTTTTTCAATATTCATCTTACAAACCTCATTTAATATGTTTTGTAATAATATAACCTGATGTGGGACTAAATTTTTGTATCTTTTTTTACGAAACTAGATTTTGCAGTTTATTTACTGCCACTGCATGTTATGAAAAATGTTTACTAATAATACGGTTGATTCTTATATATAAAAATCACATGATAGCTTCACATATGAACTAATGAATTGTGTTGCCTCAGGTTATATTTTACCACTTTCCCATGAAAAAACCGTTTTGTAAAAGTTTACTTAGGTATCCTACTATGATTTTATACGGTTCTGATAGAAGCTATTTTTATTAATAACGCCATTAAAATCTTAGAACAATTTTCATCCTTAAACCTACTCCTCTTAGGTCATTGGTTTAAAAAGATCTATCCTGGACAAACTAAAAAAATACCCATCCCCCATCTTATGTATAAGCCACTCACCAAAGAGGGGGCTTATGATATTTAATACATAATTTCTGACAAAGTAAATTTATTTAGATTAATAAGGTGGTTCCATGTCTGAATTTGTTTGTACGTGCCACCATATTTAACAGCCAGTTCACTGACCGAAACAACGGATGTATGGTTGCACTTGATTTTTTAACAGGAGAATCTGTTAACTTTATCTTCTTCCCTACAAATATTTTAATTGGATTCTTCATTTGGTTGATCTTAGCTACCATTGTTCCGTAACGTTTTGAATCACACTCACATCATAACAAAGGTGATTACATTTTTCTCTTCACGCTTTTAAGAATTACTTTACTCTGAGGGATACTAGGCATTCTTACCAAACTATAGCTTAAGTCCTGATTAGGCACATCATAATTCATTCGTTTAGCCAGATAATCCAGGCTCACTTTCATTACTTCGATAGTCACCCATTCTCCAGCACAACGGTGTCCCATAAAATACCCGCCACCACCCTGTGGAATAAAATCAAATGGGTTGGTCTCTCTTTTGGCAAAACGATTGGGCTGAAATTTTTCCGGATTTTCCCATATTTCAGCATCGTGATTAGTACCATAAAGGTCAAGCAAAGTTAATGTATCTTTTTCAAATTTATAGCCATTCCATGTAAAATCATTTTTTACCCGTGCTGCAACAAATGGGAAAAATGGATAAAATCTACGTACTTCCTGCACAAACATATCAGCGTAGTTTTCCTCATTCTCGGAGATCAGTTTCTTTCTTTCCTCTGGATAATGATGTATTGCCAATGCTAGAAAGTTAATGTATATTGCAATGGCAACGATTGGTCGCAAAATATTAAGCACTTCAACAGCAGCAATATTAGCATCAAGAAGATTTCCCGCTATATCACGATGCCAAGAAAATGTATGTAACGCAGTATGTTCCGGAATCTTTACATTTCCATTACGAACCTTATTTATAAGTTCAGCTGCCCACTTTTCTACGCGATTCCGTGAATTCCTTCCTCGCCAATGGTTTGGTCCAATGGCAGCTGGCGACTCAAACATTGCCCCTAAATCTTGTGCTAATTCTTTTACTTCATTTTCCTGAACAGGTACACCAGCCCACTCACATGCAATCTTGCACAACATTTCCCTTACTTCATTATAAAGAATCACCTCATCCATCTGCTCCCAATTACCCATAGCTATTTCCCATTGTCTTTTAGCAATATCAATGAGATTATCAAGTCTTGAAGAAGACATGATGGACATAAACATTTCCTTACGTTGTTTGTGATCATTTCCATCTAACATTTGTACACCATTTTTGCCGAACAATGTTTGTACTGCTCGATTTGGAGCCGCACCTTTTCTCTTAAACTTCTCCGCATCATAGAAAATTTTTGCAGCTTCTTTTCCTCCCATGCAGATCGCTTTCTTTCCAAGTAACCTGGTTGCAAAGATATCAGAATTAAAACTTTTACGTCTGTTTAAAATATACATATATCCTTCTCTAATCAAGCTTAAAGTATTATCTACCCCTTCTTCCAGAGGTATTTCTCTAATATTTTCCATCAGATCATCTCCGCTTTCTATTCATAACAGTCTTATTGTTTGTGAATAATTTATTTTTATGCTGCAAATCGATACGGATTTCAGCATAAAAACCATTCTTTTAAAGCATTCGATTGGTTTAATATAAAAACACCCATCAATTCTTCTTAGCAAAGATTATGGATGTACATTATTGCATTATGAAATAATAAATAGTTCGTTCATAAAATCTATCAGCAGGATTTGCTCTAAAAAAGGAAAATAAAATTAACTGATATACGGAACCAGTTCAAAAAAACTGTATAACTTTTCATTTGTTACCACCCTCATATGTCGCGATCATTTAAAATCAGATCGTAGAGGGAGTGAATGCCTGACTATTTAACAATATCACAAATTAGCTTTTGTCTATTTCTCCCGAAAAGCGGTGCTAAAATCTGATTCCTTCCTCTCTTACATATTATATTAAAGATAAAACAATGGATCGAAGAAAAAGAATTCATCATAATTTCTTATGATTATCGTTTCATGGATAAATGCAGGTAATTTTAATTATCATTGAAAAGGTATACATAAAAATTCAATTGCACGCTTTACATATTTTGCAATAGTAAACAAAACAAATGCAACAACTAGCATTACTGGGATACTTAGAAACCGAGGAATTGGCGTATTTGGCATAAATGTCATTTCAATTTGATCTACACCCATTGTACGCAAAATACTACCACCTAAACCAAAAATTGCAGTTCCTATTAAGCTTACATATAACACAACCAACACAAATAAACCAAGTGCAGCAAAAAAACGATAGACCCAAATCATTGTAACGTTTCCTTTACGATCTGCTTTACGGTTGCAGTATGTGCAATTGTGTATTGATGTTGATAAAATAAAGTCTCAATTTCACAATGTTCTCCAATAAATACATCATTCCCTCGTACTATATTGGCTTTCGTATGTATTAAGACTACAGTTTTTCCAGTGATCTCCTCACATATCAGGCGTTTTTTTAACGCAAAGCCTTTGCTCACTTCAATTGTAACAGAATTGATACGACCGATACGGCAAATACCTTTCATGATTATTTGACCATATCTTACTTTCAGACATTGTGCTTGTATGATGCCATGAACCCTCATATTCTTTACTGTTAGATGTGTTGCATTTATTGATCCAGTAACAGCCAAGCTATCTATTTCTGCTCGATCGACACGCAAATGGCCATCACTTTTTAACGTCTTAAACAGGGCTGTGTTATCCATAATACAGCTACCTGTAATCTCGGCTGAATCTGCTTCAACCGTTGCATAAAAATGATGATGTCCTTGTGCAGTTATTCTATCTGTTCTAATGGGTTCCCTTTGCTTACTTGCCCCCACTAAACTCATTTTTTTTGTCATCCTGTTATTTCAACTCCAATACATTTTAATAATTAAAATATATAGTAATTGAATTAATTTGTCAAATAAAAAACCAAGCTAGCATCTGTTACTAGCTTGGTTTCCCTAACGTAAAACTTTGTATCAAATTCCATCCTAATTTTTGTACTATATAAAAAAGAGCTTTATACTAAAAGCTCTACAATAAAATTCTACTCATTAATTCATTCACTTGTTGTAAAACCTTTGTCATTTCAATTACATGTTTTTGTTCAAACTTATCAAAAACTTGCAGTACTTGCGCTTCACCTTCTGATGTTAACTTCATTGTAACAACTCGGCGATCTTCACTATCACGTAATCGTTCCACAAGCCCTGCCTTTTCCAGTTTATCGCACATGGCCGTTACCGCACCAGGTGTCACACCGGCAAACTCTGCAATCTCTGTCGCCTTCATTCCGCCACTAATTTTTAATTGCACCAGCAAAACGATTTGACTTGGCGACAACTTTTCTCCTTTAGCAAGCATGTCCATAAACTGCCTCGATTTATATTGAATCTCTACAATTTCTTTCATCATTGTTTCCACATGTACCATTTAATCACTGCCTATTAAATATTTTAATAATTAAATTATATAACAAATAAAGGTTAAAAACAATTGAATAAAAAACTTCTAGCTTACTTAGAGACTCAACTTTCGCACACTGAATAAGCAGGTAAAGCCTGATGTATCTGGATAATCCTGCAAACTACTATTGCAGTTAAATTTAATTAGAATTTTCATCTTGTTGTATTATGAAGTTTGCAATGAATTTAACCACGATTGGCTGTAGTATTACAGCAACTAATCGGGCTTCTTGAAAAAATCCTAAAACATGTGTATCTTTTTCCGTTTTTCGTAATATATCAATCACTGATTATGTTTTCTATTATTAATGACACACCGATAATTGGCTCCTTCCCATTAGCTAATCCAATCGCATTCGGTTTGAACGGAGCTTCTGCGGACATGATCCATTAAACCAAGACGCTACCAAGGAATATTGGCTCAAACATACAATGCTATCATGCCCACCACTCCGTATAAAACCTCCCAGACTACGGCTATATCCATACCAAATAGCAGAGAGGTCGATAATCCCGAATTTTTGTACAGTTCCTATCCCCACAATAACAATAATGTATATTGTTACCTTATCTCCAGCCCTAAACCAACAACAGCAGAAGTATGAATTTTGGCGCGTTCGAGCTTTTTCGAGCTTCCTTATACAGCTGGCTCAGTGTGTAACTCTTTATCCTCATACTACATATAATAAACAGAGTGTATATTTTTTTGAGTATACTTGAAGAGGAGTCAGAAACGACTCATTTAATCACTCCTGAGAAAAGCAAACCAACTGTTAAAAAGCGTGTTTTTAATAAATAGCTGCAAAGTGAGTGCACCTTATCCAGGACGTTGAACATCGCTTCTGTTGACTTTTTCACACCCTACTTACGTAGCTTATAACCGATTCTACGCTTGTCAATAGCAGGATTAATCTCTTAAAAACGGTTCTTCCTTTTCTTGGAACTTAACAACGAAAAAGCCGATGGAATAAAAGTATTTCCGTCTGTCCAGCCAAGCATGAGCATACGAAAATTTCTGATATACCTGCAATGATAACTCCCTTCTTTACGAGATTAGTTTTAAACCGATAGCCGCTCCTAATACCATTGCTATAAAAACAATTCTTTTCCAGTTTTTTGATTCACCATATAAAACCATTCCTAATATCGCTCCGCCAGATGCACCAATACCTGTCCAAATTGCATATGCGGTTCCCATAGGCAATGTTTTCATTGCAAATGCAAGAAATAAAAAACTTGTTCCAAACCCCAAAATTAGGAGTGCCAACGATTGCCAATTACGATTTTTATGCAACGTATTTATCATTAAAACACCAAACATTTCAAATAAACCTGCAACAACCAAAGAAACCCATGCCATTATGTTTTATCTCCTTCCTTGACGTTGTCCTCGGTAACTAATTTCAAACCAACTACACCTGCCAATAAAATTAAAATCAATATAATTTTTGCTACTTTAAATGGTTCACCAAAAATTACTATATCCGAAAAAACAGTTCCCGCAGTACCCAGTCCTACAAAAACAGCATATACGGTTCCAACAGGAAGTTTCTTGCCAGCCATAATCATTAAATAGAAGCTAATAATTATAGCAATAACAGTCCCAATCCACTCCCAAAAGCTATCAGCATGTTTTAAGCCAATAACCCAAAAAACTTCAAAAAAAGCAGCAATAAATACTTTCATCCAGTCTTTATTCATTTAAGTGACACCTCCATTTTTTCACTCATAAAATCAAAAAAACCTAAGAAAAACTGTTTAACAGTTTCTCCCAGGCTTTTATCCCTCCGTGTCACAGCAAAGCTGTGAGTTTTCTCTTGGACCAGACCAACAACTTGTTGCGGAACCCTAGAAAACATTTGGTTTATAGAATTAATTTCGATTATACACATATACAAACATTTATTCAAGATTGAAGTATCGAAAAAGGAACAAGTGATATTGTTCAAAATCGACCACTGGGCTAAAAATATAGCTGTAAACAAAACATACCTTATCATTAAATTACGATTAAAATTATAGATATTATAACTACTGGTATTTTCAATCCTGCTGCTTTTTAGGAATTAAATCACAAGGATTACAACGAAATATACTACCATGGCAATCAAGCCAACTGGAATAGCAAAACGTGCGTATTGTAGACTTGTAATTTTAAGCTTTCCAGCAGCAATAATATTTGGAATATTCCCTGGTATGAGCATTCCTCCACTGACCAGTAGTCCAAGTAAAATATCCCTAATTGTCGTCTCGTTCATTACCGGGCTAATTTCTGCTGCCGCTAATGTAGCGTTATCCAAAACGGCAGAGACAATGTTTATCCAATATAATATTAATGGATTTAAGTCGAGTAAGTATTCCTCAATAAAAGGTTGAAAACCTGCACCAAGAAAAGTTAAAGCCATAACAAATAAATAAATCTTTAAACTGCGAATAATTATTTCCGCATATGATTCAACCTGAGATTCCGTATCTGGATTAGTGGATCCCGGTGCAGATTGTCCTAATATTTTATTTGATTCTTCTCTTGATTTAACTAAGAATGCAGCTAATATCCCAAAAACTATAATACCCGGGATTACGTATACACCAATTAATTGAAATAAATACATAAAATCTTCGTCTAATTTACTCACAACAATTGTTGAAAGTGGCTCGCCAATTGGAGTAAGTGCAGCACCCATTCCAATTGCAAAACATGCTAAAACAACCAAGCGAATTTCTGATTTTTTATCCATTTCCAAAACACTGATAACAGAAACAAGAATGATTGCGGCAATAATTGCGGTAATCAGACTAGAGATCAATCCAAGAATAATTACTAATAATGCAATAAACAAGCGATATGGTATCGCTTTGCTTATACCTAATACTCCCTTTTTAATTGTACCCTGGAACCACCTGAACAAAAGACCAGCAACTAGAACTGCCAATGTAATGTTTATTGGGTGTATTAAAGCTTCATTTATCAAATCCCTATTTAAGACTTGACTAACTAACGCGGATAAGACTCCCATAATAAATAAAAATACTTCCAAATTACGTTCGACAATTTTTGTAAAAGGTAAAAACAGTACAAGTACTAATATTATTGTTAATCCAATAATCATAATGCAGTATCCTCCTATGTAGTTGTTATCTAAAATTCCTCGTTATCGTTTAAAGTTATTTAACTACTTTATAAAAATTTAACTAGATTCTTTCAAATTTATAAATAATAGTATCTGATTCTAACGTATTAGCCTCACCTCCCTTTAAAAAACACAAAAAAGAGCCTGTTACCAAAGGCCATAATTCCCCGCCCTTGGTGACAGACTCCTCCTAAGTACAACTTTAGTTTATTATAGTATAACACAGCATCTTTAATTTTTCATTATATATTTATTAAGTTTAGCGATTTTCCCAATAAAAATTAAACCCAGAAGCTGTTCTTTCAAGCTATGGTATGTCAACACTTCACTAGACCGTTTTGTGGGGTGTTGCAATTTAAAAATTGGATAGCTAGACTTTCATGTTCAAAATGATGATTAAACAATGTACATAAGGCTAATAGTTCTAGACTATCAAATTCTCTTTTTCCTACAAATTTAGTTTTAAATGTTTCATTTTTATTAAAAGACTGGTAATACATACTTTTTAGAAATACCAAGGATAGAACACATGGTTTGAACCGGACAGTCATCCTTGTGTTTATCAATAAACGCATTAAACCGCCATCAGTTACTTAATAATGGTGGTATAGTATTATGGACACAACTTCTTAGATTTTTAAAAAATTTGACTAAAACATTGAAAAGATTATGTCCATATGTGGAGTAAAAAGTATAATTATGAACGATAATCAAAGTTACCTTAACCTCTTTTCCAATTATTAAGTTTTATACTTGCAATTTTATCACTTGAGTAGTAAACTGATATAGACTCAAGTAAAAAGAAAGGGTTGGACTAGATGAAAAAAAATACGCTTGGTTCGCTCATTTGGTTACGAATTACACGCTTTACACATCAAAGTAACAAGCTATCAAATGAATTTTTAAAGCAATATGATTTAACAGCTGCACAATTTGATGTGTTAATTCAAATATCAACATATGAGCCATTAACCCAAAGTGAACTTGCAGAAAAAGTTACGGTAACCCAAGGCGGTATTTCACGGATGCTTACACGTCTTGAAAAAGATAAACTAATCCAACGCAAACAGGAATGGAAAACAAAAACTATTTCTTTAACTACTAAAGGACGAAAAAAATTAGATCAAGCATTTAAAGCTCAGCTTGCATTTCAATCGTCATTTTTTGAAGATTGTTTAACAAAGAAAGAGCAAAAAACGTTATTATCACTTATGTCTCGTGTGCAAAAAAACAGTGAAAAAAAGCTGTCAAAAAACAGATAATTTTTTTATTCTTTCACTTGATTAGTCAAATGAATGGAGGAGAAAAAATGTATATCATCCCAGGACATCATCATATTTCGATGATTACAAAAAATGCAAAGAAAAATCATTTCTTTTATCACCACGTTTTAGGGTTACGCAGGGTTAAATTAACGGTTAATCAAGATGATCCATCTATGTACCATTTATTTTATGGAGACCGTACTGGTAGCCCTGGGACGGAATTATCATTTTTTGAAATGCCCTTTGTCGGAAGTACGTATCGCGGAACGAATGCAATTACACAAATCGGGTTACTAGTTCCATCTGAAAAAAGTTTAATGTATTGGAAAAAACGTTTTGAACAATATGGAATTAACCATAGTGAAATAACAACATACGCTAATCATTCAGCCTTACATTTTGAGGATGAAGAAGGTTTACGAATGGTACTTCTCGTTTCAAATGGTAAAAAAATAGCGCATTGGGAAGCATGGGAAAACTCAACCGTTCCAATTAAACATCAGATTCAAGGGATGGGTTCTGTTGAAATAACTGTGCGTCGTTTAGATAAACTGGCACGTACTTTAACAGAAGTATTTGGCTACACAGAAGTCTTACGATCAGACAAAGAAGCAATCTTTCAATCAGTAAAAGGCGAACTTTTTGGTGAAATTGTGGTCAAATCATTAGACGGACCTACTGAAAAACCAGGTCGAGGAAGTATTCACCATTTAGCCATTCGGGTCAATGATGAGAGAGAACTAGCTTACTGGGACGAAAAAATTCGTAACCGGGGGTTTCATTCATCTGGAATTATTGACCGTTACTATTTCAAAAGTTTGTATTTTAGAGAATCGAACGGAATCTTATTTGAAATTGCGACAGACGGACCAGGATTTACAATTGATAGAGATATAGAAGCGCTTGGTCAACACCTGGATTTACCGCCACTTTTAGAAAGCCGCCGTGTCGAAATTGAAGCAAAATTACATCCATTGGAGGAAGCATAGGAATGGAAAAATATCGTATGGATCAATCAAAAGGAATGGAATTCGGTCTATATTCATTAGGTGATCATATTATCAATCCACTTACAGGTAACCGTATTTCAGCACAGCAGCGAATTCATGAGCTAATAGAAGCAAGTAAATTAGCAGAACAGGCAGGTATTGATGTATTTGGTGTTGGTGAAAGCCACCAAACTTATTTTACATCTCAAGGACACACTGTAATTTTAGGAGCAATCGCACAAGCAACCAAAAAAATAAAGCTTACCAGTTCAGCAACTGTTCTAAGCGTTTTAGATCCTGTACGTGTGTTTGAAGACTTTGCAACAATTGACTTAATTTCAAATGGGCGCGCTGAAATCGTCGCTGGCCGCGGCTCACGTGTTGGAGCTTATCATTTACTTGGCGTTGATTTACAGGACTATGAAGAAATTTTTGAGGAGAAGCTAGACCTTCTGAAACAAATTAATGAGCAAGAACGTGTAACATGGCAAGGCGAATTTCGTGCTCCGCTCCAAAATGCGGAAATTTTGCCAAAACCAAATGGCTCACTTCCCATTTGGCGGGCTGTTGGAGGACCGCCAGCAAGTGCAATAAAAGCAGGAGATATGGGAATTCCTATGATGCTTACCACATTAGGAGGACCTGCAATGAATTTTAAACTCTCTGTTGATGCTTACCGTGAGTCAGCACAGAATAAAGGTTTTGATCCGGACACATTGCCAATTGCAACAACAAGTTTATTTTATGTAGCCAATACAACAAAGAAAGCATTACAGGAAATGTACCCCCATATTAATGTGGGTTTTCAAGCAGTTCGCGGAGCAGGATATCCAAAACAACAATTTGCACAGGCAACGGATTACCGAGATGCACTTATGGTTGGTAGCAAAGAACTAATTATTGAAAAACTTTTATACCAATATGAATTATATGGTATGCAACGTTTTATGGCACAAATCGATTTTGGTGGGGTACCATTCGGTAAAATTATGAAGAACATTGAGATGATTGGGAATGATATTATTCCGGCAATCAAAAAATATACAAAAAATGAGGGAGTACAATGAAAGTTGTAGCAATATCTGGATCAACAATAGGTTCTAAAACAAAAACAGCTATGTTGAAAGTGATAGCGATATTTAAACAAAAATATCCACAACATGAAGTAATCTTGCTAGATTTAGCTGAATATAAAATAGAGTTCAGCGATGGGCGGAATTATTTTGATTACGAGGGGGACACCAAGTATGTAACTGAAACCATTATGGCGGCTGATACCCTCATTATCGGTACACCTGTATTTCAAGCATCCATTCCAGCTACACTTAAAAACATTTTTGATTTGCTGCCAGTTCATGCATTCCGAGATAAGGTTGCAAGTATAGTTGTCACTGCTGGAACATCTAAGCATTATTTAATGGTTGAACAACAATTAAAACCCATTTTAGCCTATATGAAAGCACATATTGTTCCCACTTACGTTTTTATAGAAGAAAAAGATTTTTTGCGTAAAGAAATTATCAATGATGATATTGTCTTCCGCATAGAACGTCTTGTAGAGGATATCGTGTTATCAGTTGAAGCTTTTGAAGCAATTCATGCCATAAAAGACGCTAAATATGATTTTTAGTAAAGGAGTAAACAAATGGATTTTCAAAAATTAATAGAATTTCGTCATTCTGCAAATAACTTTTTACCAAATATACCAATTACTGAAGAAGATTTAATACCCATTTTTAATGATGTTAAGCTGGCACCTTCTGCTTACAATTTACAACATACGGAATATGTTGTTATTACAAATCCTGAATTAAAAGAACAAATAAAGGAAGCAGCCTATGGGCAATATAAAGTTCACACTGCAACAGCAGTTATTATTGTAACAGCTGATCGTTATGCTTATAAACAAACGGAAAGATTACATCAAGGAATGGTTGCTCTTGGCATGTTGACTGAATTTGAGTTGAATAAGATGATTGAAGAAAACCATTCTTTTTATGAAGGAAGAGGCGAACCATTTATGAAAGAAGAAGCAATTCGCAATGCTTCACTTTCATCTATGTTTTTCATGCTCGCAGCTAAAAATCGCGGCTGGGATACATGCCCCATGATTGGCTTCAATGCTGAGAAAGTTCGTCAGCTTTTGGAAATTCCGCACACACATGAAATTGTATTAATGATGACAATTGGAAAAGAAAAGGAAAGCTCTAGAAGATTGCGCGGATACCGTAAACCAGTTAATGAATTTGTGAAATTTTTAAATTGATTTTTGCTTAAATATGAAAATCTAACCTGCCACTATATTAAAGTACACCCAAAAAATATGGATAAATATAAAAAATTTTTAAACTGTCAACCTATAAAAATATTAATTGAACTATAGTTATTAGAAGGGACTAATATGAATGATTATTTTATCAATAGTTTTACAAATAATACTGGGATTAGGATTTTTAATGTTTGGGATTCAAAAATTAATATCAAAAAATATGAAGAAAGGATTTAATTATTTTGGGTATAGTAATAGCTTCCGTATATTTACTGGAATTTTTGAAATAGCGTCAGCCATTACTATTAGTATTGGAATCTGGATCAAGCCATTAGCGATAATAGGGAGTTTGATGATCATCGTTACAATGATAGGTGCAATATTTACACATATTAAAATGAAAGATTCCTTTAACAAAATGTCAATACCACTCGTTTTATTAGTCCTTGGATCAATTGTAACCATAATAAATTTACTATAAAACCAAATGGATGAAATAAGTTTTATCAACTGTTTATGAGGCTTTAAGTCGATAAGGTCTTACAAATGATCAAAAAAATAAATTATACAAAACACCGCTATCCCATCGTGTACGGAAAGTGGTGTTTTGTTTATAAAATTTTGTCCCAATACTGAATGTGGTAGTTTCTTTTATGCCGCTAAGATGTTATAACCAAAAATACGTCCCCTTCCCTTTTAGACTTTTCAATAAACTATATCATGCATCTAAAACTACAAAAAAAGGAGTCAAACGTTTTATTCGCTCTTTCTTTTTTTCATCCTAATTTCCTCACCAGATGGGATAGACTTTTGAAATAAACTCTGTTCAGAAATATTCAGATTTTGATTATTGAACTGTAAGAACAAAAGCTAGAAGTGCCCGGGTAGCGGCGTACAGACCAGAGAACTTCTACAAAATAAAGAGAAACCTATTCAAGGGTTGTTTTTCTCCTTAAGCAGTAAATCAAAGACGAAGTTCGCACCCTCCTTGAAAAACCGCGATGTTTCGCTGTCGTCGTTCTTGCGTTGATGCTTTTCAAGAAGTCCTCTTTCTCCTTTAAAAGGGAAGCACTTTTCTACGTATCTTAAACATATTTCTTTAGCATTTGACTACATAGTTCCTACTGTTTATTAAATGGTACTTCGATACCTTCATCAATAAAAATTCCGTTTGCCATATTGATATAACTCATTGTATTTCGTATCCAATAGAGATCAGGCTTCACTTTAAATAAGTGAGTATTGTGTTGATCATCAAAAGATATAATATGGAAGTTTATATCTCGTTTAATCGTAAAACGCGTTTGATATTCATCAGAAAGTTGATAAATTCCCTCTATATGATCACTATTGTTTGCTAACGTAATACGGGGATGTTTTGGAGCATTAGGTTCTTTACTGTCTTGAGATTGCTTTAAGAACGCTAATATTTGTTGCTCATAAAAAGGGCTTATTTCTTCATTCGTTAAGAGAATAGTCATTGTTTCATTTGTCAAAGAACATAAACAATGTGAAGAATAACCAGGCCATCCACCCGAATGACCAAACGAATTCTCTTGAATTATAAAGCCATAGCCATATTTGTTATTTAAAGGAGTAGGAGTTAATGCGCGTTTTACAAGTTCAAGCGATACCAATCTACCTTGTATAAACCCTTTTAAAAATTTGGCAATCTCCTTCGCTGTAGAATAAATACCACCATCACCATAAAAGTTATATTTTTTATCAATATCTTTAAAAATAGGATCTTCTGATAAAGGAATGTATTTGTTATGGATATAATCAAATAGTTTACCGATAGCGAGTTGTTCAGACCTTGGCTTTGTTGTAGTATATGGAAGTTGCAAAGGATTGGCAATCATTTTTTGCAAATAATCCTCATAAGAGTATTCACTTGTTTGTTCAATAATTTTAGCTAGCAAGACATAGTTTGTATTAGTATAAAGCCAACCACACCCTGGCGGAAAATAAGGTTCTTTATTATATAAGATCCCTTCAATATCTTCTTGAAATGATAAGTTATCTATATACTCTGGAATACCAGATGTATGGGTTAGTAAATGTTTAATGGTCACATTTTGAAAGTTTTTAGTACGAAACCATTTTGTCAGCTTATCTTCAAAACTAATTAAATTTTTTTCTATTAACTGTAGTATCATCACAGAAGTGTACATTTTACTCAAAGAAGCGATGTTAAATAATGTATTTTTTGTAATAGGTACTGAATCATTCATATCTGCAAAGCCTAATGTTAAATGTAAGCTCTCGTTGTTACCCTTCTCTATATAGACAGCACCATTGAATTGTATTCTTTCAAGTGTAGTATGAATGGTTTGAAACATATTTAACCCCCCTTATTAAATTAGATATCTAACATATTTCATGTAAAGGATTCACACGAACTCTTTTAAAGCAATCTTTTTTAGTTTCTTTGTAATTCGTTCCAGTTCATTAAGTTCTGAGAAAGTCAATTTAGAAAATAAACGGTCAGCGACAGCTCGCTCAACATGCTCTTGTTTCTTAAAATACTCCCACCCTTTACTACCTAATGTGATAAAAATTTCACGACGATTTTCAGGGTTAATCGAACGATGAATGAACTGTTTTTTCTCCATCTTAGCAATAAGCTGACTGACAGCACTAGAACTAATGTTCATTTCTAAAGCAATCTCACCTACATTGATTTTTTTAGCATAATAAACAATATCTAACAGAACAGCTTGTTGCGTAGTAATATTACTAGCTAAATATTTTTTATAGTGTTTGTAAATGAGACGATTAATGGCATAATCAGATTCATTAATTTGTTTCACTTGTTCATAAAGTCCCAACCGGATCACCCCTCTGATATATTAGATACCTAACATGTTAGAGGATGATCTAAAAAAAGTCAATATTCTTTGATAATAAATGATAATCACCATAGGTTGCTCCACCATGACGATAAGCTACAGAGTTTTTAATACGATTGATGTAAATAAAGGTAACAAAAATGCAACGTTATATAAATAATAGTTTTTCAATTATAACTGAATTAGAGAGGATAGTTCTTTCCTTATCAATACTTCATTTAAAATTAAAGTAAAGATAGGCACCTATTTTGCTTGAACATAATGTTTGATTCAAATAGATACTACAAACCTTCGATAAACGACAAAATGAAAGATCACATTTCGAAAAATAATTGATCACACACGCTATTACTTATATTCAATTGAACTATTATTTATAAATAAGGTTGATCTTTTCAGTTACCCTTATTCAATTAAAGTGCCTGATTATAGACGAATGAAATCGAAATAAAGCTCAAATGTCATTTCCGACTGTATGGGCCAGTAACTTTTAAACATGTAGAAGTGCCATATCATTGCAATAAGATTTACTTTATAACTAGGTTAACAGTAATATCTTCTCTTGCTACAAAAACATTTAGATTTCTTGACCTTGTGAGATTTGTACTTCACCTTAGTTTGATCATCTACTAGCCAATAACCTTCTACTTTTTATAAAAGACAATCCATTTTTAATAAACGGATTTTAATATTAAGTGCAAAGCTAAAATATATGGTTATATAAAACCCATAGTAGCTCTTATAGTCTACTTATGTTTTGTCCTATGTGGCGATTTTTCTTTATTTTGAACTAAGCCATCCATTCTTTTTTAAACTTTTTTCGATTGAAATAGTATAGAAGGATGTTAGAATGTTAAAGTTTCATATTTTTACTGTCTTCTTGTTTCCCATCTTGAATTGAAATAGTAGAGTTATCTTCAGCACTTTTAGATTCCTTTTGTGCCTTACCATTTTCCGTTTTCTCTGTTCTGTTATTAACATTATCTAAAGTATTGATGCTTACCTCTTTATCCTTCTTAATAGCAATTGATATGTCGTTATTTATTTCACTAGACATCTTTAACATTTTTGCATTTAAACCTTCAGCCTTTCTTTTTAATACGGCAGAGCGTATAGAATCAGTATGTTCCCACCCTTTCGCTTCTCTTCTTAAAGTTATTTGCGCATTTTTCAAACTAGTAAAATGGGTTGTCATATGGCTGGCGTGCAAAATGGCTCTCATCGTAGGGGAAGAAAAGAAAGTTTCCTCTTCAGGCACCGTAATTGAGTTGATTTCACTTTGTTGTTCTTTACTTTTCTGCTTTTCTTTTTTACTTTCTTTATTCACCATACCTAATGCTTTTCGCTGATCCTCAAGCTGAAGACTCCATATTTGTTCTTCTAATTCTTGAATTTGTTTATCAATATCTTCAAGTTGAGAGTGTATAACTCCTGCACTCATTCCTTTATCCAAGGAATTACTTATAAAATTAATACGCTTTTCATCTAAAGCTTGTTTTTGCTTCTGTAAGTGATCGATTATTAAATTGTTCGATTTTGTCATACTATTATTAAAAGCTTGTAACGCATAATTGCTAATCGTAACTGTATCTTTACTTTTCGCATTGTCTTGTACACTTGTTTTTATTAAAGGTCGTGTGATTATATGATTGTGATTAGCAGCTTTAACTACTAGATTTGCTGATAAAAAAGATGTATGCATGTACATAATACCCCCTTCGAATTAATGATATTATTCCTTTTTTATAATATCGGACAAAAATCGATTTAATGTAGAAATTTAAAGGTTTTGTCATTGTCTACCATCATGCTAAATACACAATATTAGATATTATAAACAAATGATATACTGATGCATTATTTCCGCCCACTTTCCGTTCATTTTATTTTATCAATAGAATAATAAGGTTGGTGTAATATTAGAGAGTTTTTAAGCTTAATATTCTAAGGTTCCAATATTACACCACTCTTCTGTTTGTTTGTTATAGTAGGAATCTATCACGTTGAAAGATGGTGAACCTATGATTTTATCTGTCAAAAATCTTACTGTCACCTACAGGAACAAGCACAGTAAAAGATTTAACATTCTCAATCAAACAAATAGAGGCATTTAGCTTACTAGGAGCAAATGGATCTGGAAATCCACTAGCATCAAAGCCATCTTAGGTGTTGAAAAAAGTGCGAGTGAAGAACTTCTAATATTAGAAAAATCACCTATTACGGAGCGAAAAAAAACATTTGAGGAAGTAGGTGTTCAATACAAATTTCCCCGATAAAATGACGGTCGAGGAAGCTTGCATTCAATGGCAAGCCCTATACAAAACAACTCAAGCTGTAGAGCCTTTACTAACGACATTTGGTCTACAAGACAAAATAAAGCAATTAATTAAATCCTTATCTGGAAGAGAGAAACAACGGCTTGCTATTTTATTAGCACTGCTACCTAACCCAAGCTCGTCTTTTTTAGACGAACTAACGACAGGTCTTGATACTAAAGCACGTAAAATGCTGTGGAAGCAACTATTTTTGATAAAAGAAAAAGGATTAGCGATTGTATTAACTTCACATTATATGGGCGAAGTGGAAGCCTTGTGTGACCGACTGCTAATTTTAAAAAATGGAGAAACAGTAGTGAAAGGTACTATATAGGAAATAATCGAGAAAAGTGGTCAAAACAATTTAGAAGCTGCTTATTTACGATATGCTGGAGAGGAGGAGTGGATATGAGTTTGTTCTGGACATTGTTAAAAATCGAGGGAAAGCTTGTATGGAAAGGCATAGATATTCTAATTTTCGGCATACTTTTCCAATTATACTATCTGTTCTCTTTGGCTATCTATTGAGTAACAACTCAGCTAACAATGGCACATCACTGTTTGAAACCACTTACCTCGCTGTCGCTACCATCGGGATTTTAGCTACAGGTATATGGGGGTGCCATTAACGATTGCTGATTACCCCCATCGCGGTATTCTTAAACGATTCATAGTAACTCCCATTACCATTACACATTTGATTTGTACAAAGTATTATTCAACTTACAGCGGCGATTGTTTCACTAGTTGGTGTTACGATCGTTTATACATTGCTATTTCATTACGAAATGTCCTGGGGTCTTTTCCCTCTATCCTATTTCTTTGTACTAGCTTTCATATACAGTATCGGTATATTTTATTGGGAATGTTGTACTTAATCAAAAATCTGCTAATCTCTTGGATTCTACTAGCTATTCTCTATGTTGCTGTTTTCTGGAGCAACTATTCCATATGAAATCATGCCAACGTTTGCTTAACGAATCATAGATTTCTTACCTCTCGTACAAGGAATTCATTTAATGAAGCAAATATCGATGGGAGAACCTATTAGTAGCGCATTTATTGCTATCATTGCACTAAGCCTCTTCATTATAGTAGGGTTATTATTAGCAAAAAATTCTTTAAGTGGAAGTAGAGGATTGCTCGATGTATTTAACAACCGAAATCGCCAAGTTAGTGAATGTACATCCAAATACTGTTCGTATTTATGAGAAATGGGGTTATATTTCCCCCGTGCCTCGAGCTTCTAATGGTTATAGGATATTTTCAGAGTTGCATTTGTTTCAACTGCAAGTAGCAAGAATTGCTTTTCGCTGTGAAATTGTTCAAGGTAATATTCGATCAAAAGTGCGAGCCATTGTTAGAGCTAGTGGCAAAGAGGATTTTAAATTAGCTTATCAGCTTTCACAAGATTATTTATTGCATTTAGAGAAACAGTATGCAAGAGCTTTGGAAGCCATTGGACTTGTTGAACAATTACTAAGCGGCAAAAAATCCTTATCAACTCTTACATACTCTAGAAAAGAAGTCGCTAAAGAATTGGAAGTAACATCTGAAGTAGTACGAAACTGGGAAAGAAACGGTTTACTCATTGTTCCTCGACTTGCAAATGGATATCGAGCCTATACAATGAATGAAATCAATAGAATGAAGATTATTCGCACTTTACGATCTGCTCACTATTCAATGAACTCAATTCTTCGACTACTAAATCAAGCGGACCAGTCCAAAGTGCTAGATGTCAAAGAAGTACTTAATACGCCCGATGAGCATGAAGATATTATCACTGTGACAGATCGGCTTACTCATTCGTTGGAAGAAGCAATTGAAAATGCACATGAGGTAGCTCGGCTGTTAAACTCGTATAAAAAGTAATAAGACTATGTTAAAAATCTGTTAACCTTACCTATAAAAAATAAAAAAATCAATTTAAATCGAATAAAAACAAGCAAGTACTATTATGAACTAACCATCGTTACCACATTTGAAACGGCACGTATAGAAACGTTGTATGATCAAAAAAAGTCTATTTGTACAATTGCAGAAAAACTAAAACGCTCACCATCTACACCCTCTAGAGAATTTCATAACAAGGGTCCTATCCATTCGAACATGCTCAGGGAGAGCTATAATAAACATAGATTATGTTGTGCACGTATTGGTCAAAGGTCTCGAGAGCTAGCCCATTAATTTAAAAATGGAAGCTTACCTAGTCGTCAGGTTGAATAATCAAGTTCTTCGCCACAAAGGAAAACGTCCTGATAGTGTTGTCTCTAGTTGCGGGAAAACAAAAGGATGTTTACCATATTTATAGAACAAAAGCTAAAAGCGCTTGGTTAGTGTTGTACAACTGGAGAGCTTTCTGACAAAGATCTTCATTCAAAGAGTGCATTTCCCGTGAATGTTAGTTCAACGAATCGGGGGTTTAGGCGCCGTTATCTCCTACTTAAAAATTCTTCCCATTCTCTAAAACTCTTGAATCAGGAGTCTTACGGCACCTTTAGATTGGGATAAAATAAAGAAGCTAAGATCATCCGGCAAATAGATAAGCAAGGTTAGTTTGAAAAAGAAAGCCATCCACTGTTATCATAAAAAATGATCAATGGATATTTGATGAAATGTGGGAGATGAATGAGCACTGATGAAAAAAATATTGTTAGTAGAAGATGACTTAAGCCTGATTGAAGGATTGAAATTTTTTCTGTTAAAGCAAGGATTTAATGTAGCGGTTGCCAGGACAGTAAAGGAAGCAAATGATTATTTTCATCGATTCGAGTTTCATCTTATACTGCTTGACTTAATGCTTCCCGACGGCAGTGGCTTTGATCTATGTAAAACCGTTAGACAAACATCTGAAGTTCCGATTATTTTCCTTACCGCTTCTGATGAAGAGGCGAATGTTGTGATGGGACTAGATATTGGCGGAGATGACTATATGACAAAGCCTTTAAAATTAAATGAGCTTATTTCTAGAATGAATGCTACTTGGCGACGGTCAGGCTATGTCAATGAGCAATCGGCAGAATTAAACTCCAATGGAATAATTGTGAGGCTTTTAGAAGGGAGAGCTTTAAAAAATGGAGTGGATTTAGATCTTACTGCAGTTGAATACAGGCTTCTCTGTTTGTTTATGCAACATCCGAATTATGTTTTATCAAAAGAACAAATCATGCAAAAGTTATGGGACAATCGTGAAAGCTTTATTGATGACAATACGTTGGCTGTTTATATAAGTAGGCTGCGTGACAAAATAGAAGACGACCCAAGGAAGCCTTCCTTTTTAACGACAATCAGAGGTTTAGGGTATAAATGGTCTACAAAACAAGGGGATTTATCATGAATATATGGATGAATAAAGAGGCAAAGCATTTCTTTTTGAAAGGGACATTCATCTTATTAATCGGTGCTATACTTATGCAATTTTTTTCCTATGCAAACGCCATTCAACTAAAGCGGGAAATAATGAAGCATGATTATGAACTTGCCGGATATCTGGTCAACCATTACCCAAACTTGTCTGAAGAAATTCCAGCTGTATTCACTTCTGATAAAACGAAAGACGACCTTCATGCAGGTCAATCTTTACTTAAATCATATGGATATAAAAATGATATGCAAATACGTTTTATGCCTGTAGTGAATTCGATCTATCAAATGGATGCAGCAGTGGAGACAAGCATCTGGATTGGGACAAGTCTTTGTCTTTTTGCAGTTGCCTTTTTATTTTTCAAAAGGCATTACCAAAAAATAGATCAGTATCAAGAGAATGTTTACCAAATCATGAGTGGAGCTGTTTCGACTAAGCTTGATGATAATGAAGAAGGTAGCCTGCCTAAACTCGCTGCAGCTATTAATACAGTGACAGCATCTTTACATGCACTTATTGAAAAGGAAAAACATAACAGATTGTTTCTTAAAGATCTTTTAACAAATATTTCCCACCAGTTGAAAACTCCCTTATCCGCATTGGCGATCTACAATGAAATTATGAGAAACGAACGTTTAGAAAATGATGTAATTACAAACTTCTTGAAGAAAAGTGAAGATGAGCTTGAACGCATGGAAACCTTAATCGCCAACCTCTTAAAGCTCGCTAAATTAGATGCAGGGATTATTAAGCTGCGTAAAAGTCACTGTGAATTGAATGAGTTGATCAAACAAATTACTACAAGCTTTGAAACGAGATTAGTGCGTGAACAAAAAAGCTTGGATATAAAAGCTGACAAAACAGTAGCCTATTGGTACGATCAAGAATGGTTGCTTGAGGCTATAAGTAATTTGATAAAAAACGCGATAGACCATACAAAGGTAGGCGATCGTATCGAGGTTCATCTTGAAGAAACTCCGGTATTGGTAAAAATAGCTGTTTATGATAACGGTGAAGGCATTCATCCTAATGACCTTAATTATATTTTTAATCCCTTTTATCGCAGTCAACTTTCTCAAGATCAGCAAGGTATTGGTATAGGGTTAACCTTAGCTAAAACAATTATAGACATGCATGACGGTTTTATTTCGGTCGAAAGTTCAATTGGAAAAGGCACATTATTTACCGTTCACCTCCCTAAACTTACAAAACTGTAAGCTAAAATTCATTGCAGGGTAAGGTAAGGGGGTTATTCTGAATTTGTTCGTGCATGAACATAGGAATAATAGAAATGGGGTTTAAAAATGGAGATTCTTAAAGCGGTTAATCTTGTGAAAACATATGGAAAAGAAGCGACAAAAGTAGAAGCCTTAAAAAGTGCCAACTTTTCCATTTCCAAAGGTGAATTCGTGTCTATCGTTGGGCCATCGGGTTCTGGTAAAAGCACTCTTCTTAATCTGCTTGGAGCACTGGATATTCCTACTTCAGGCGAGGTATATATAGATGGGCGAAATATCTTTGCTATGAAGGAGGAGGAACTGGCGATCTTTCGCAGACGCCAAATCGGCTTTATTTTTCAAGCATTCAATTTGATTCCCGAATTGAATGTAGAGGAAAATATGACATTGCCGCTTTTACTTGATCATAAACAGCCAGACCAGCCGTATATTGAGGAGTTGCTTCATGTACTGGGACTGGCAGAGAGAAAACATCATCTTCCTAACCAACTATCAGGAGGCCAGCAGCAGCGTGCGGCTATCGGAAGAGCGCTCGCTACTAAGCCTGCGATCATTTTAGCGGATGAGCCTACAGGAAACCTTGACAGCAAGAATAGCGAAGAAGTGTTGAATTTGTTGAGGCTGTCTGTTGAGCGATACGCTCAAACATTAATTATGATTACACATGACTCTAACTTTGCATCTTTTGCGGACAGGGTATTGAATGTAGAAGATGGTATTGTGACAGAGCTTGGGGGCCAGGGTAATGAAGAACTACCTGTCCCTCGTTTCTAAATATTTATCGGCTAATCGGAAGAAAACAAGGCTGGCTATTGCCGGTATCGCCATTTCCGTTGCATTGATAACCGGCATTTTTTCTATGCTTGATGTCTTCTTGAAATTCGAAAAAGCACAAATTATTAATGATAAAGGAAACTATCATCTTCTTGTTAATAATGCTTCCAATAAAGAAAGAAAAGCAATTAGCAGCCGAATCGATGTAGAGAATTCAGGAAGGTGGATTGCTCTTAATGACAGCAAAATAAACGGGATGAAAATCCGGCTTGGAGCAATTGATCAATCCTTTGCTGAAAATATAACTATCCATCTCATCAAAGGAAAGTTTCCGACAAAACCGGGTGAAATGATGATTGAACAATGGGCTGCGGAGAGTATGAATGTCCATGTAAATGATGAAATCCAGCTTACTCTACCTGATCAAACGCAAAAGAAATATACGATCAGTGGTATATCTAATGACAAAAGCGGGACAAAGGCTTCAGGGACACCTGCCGTATATTTATCTGTCGACGAAGCCAAGACGATGGCTGGACAAATGGGCAACCTCTTCCTAGTGGAATTTAAGGAAAAAGTAAATGTACATGAAGCGGTGGAAGATATTAAAAGCAACTTGAATATTACGCACGACCGAATCGGTCTTAATAATCGGTTGCTGGCGGTCATAGGACAAGGCAAAGGGAGATCGGTGACCGGGCTTTATGCTACAGGTGCTGTTTTGTTCAGTATCGTTCTTGTTGCTGGTGTACTCATGATTTACAACATGTTTAATATCTCGGTCATGGACAGGGTACATCGGTTCGGACTGTTAAGATGTGTCGGGGCATCACAAAAGCAGATTAAAAAGTTAGTAAAGCGGGAAGGCATTATGATAACGTTGAAAGCCATTCCTATCGGTGTCGTATCAGGAATGCTATTAACCTTTATTTGTTCCGTTATCTTGAAGTACTACAACCAAAAGATTTTTAGCGAAATTCCTTTGTTTTCAGTAAGTATAACAGGTATAGGAGCAGGCATTATTATCGGGTTTCTTACCGTATATATCGCTTCTTTATTGCCAGCTAGAAAAGCGGCACAAGTTTCTCCTGTAAATGCAGTCACTGGAAGCAGCGAGATAAAAGTGAAAAAGACTACAAAACGAGGCTCATTGACAAAGATATTTCGTATAGAGAAAGCAATAGGAATCACTAATGCTCTCACCAAAAAGAAAACGCTTGTATTAATGTCGTCTTCGATTGCTATAAGCATTATCATGTTTTTGGGATTTCAAGTGTTTATTGACTTTATGTATAGTGCTTTAAAAACGACAAAGCCATATACACCTGATATTTCTCTTACATCTAAGCATGGTATGAGTGAGAGTCTATATAAAAAACTGTCGAATATAGAAGGTGCTGAAAAGGTTTATGGAAGGATGTACGGAAAAGTAGATGCAACTTTTGATGCTAATCGGTTAACTGATGACTATAAAAAAAGAATGCGACAAATAGAAGTGGAAAATAACGGTTTATTCATCCCACCTCAAAGTTCGTTGCTTATCTCCTATGACAAAAGCCAGTTACAGTGGGCTAAACAAGATTTGATTGCAGGCGAACTTTCGAAAGTGAACTGAATGCGCAAAATGGAGTGGTCGCGATTGTCGATAAAAGCCAATCAACTAACGGAACCCAACTCCAGTTAGGCGATAAGATTTATATTCAAACCGATGATGGCACAAAGCAACTATCGGTTATGGCCTTGCTGCGTCACGTTCCTTTTAAAATACCTAAAGAGGAACATTTAGCTACTTTTATTACAACAGAAAAGTTATTCATGAAACTAAACGGTAAATCTACATTTACAGATATAGATATTCAACTCGCTAATAAGCACGAAGAACAAACCGTAAATGAAATAAAGGCAATGCTTAACCCTTCTATTACGTTCTTAGACGCTCGCCAACGGAATGCAGAAATCGATCAAACCTTTCTAACGATGGCAATCTTTGTGTACGGCTTTGTAGCCGTGATCGCCTTGATTAGCGTATTGAATATCATTAATACATTGCATACAAGCGTGGTTTCGAAAATAAGATATTTTGGGCTTATGAGAGCCATTAGGATGTCAAATGCTCAACTTCAAAAAATGGTGCTGGCAGAAGCGGCAACCTACAGCCTAATAGGTAGTAGCATCGGCTGTATTTTCGGCGTAGCTTTACAAAAAGTGTTGATTACTCAACTGCTCTCATCGCTGCGATTAACTTGGGAATTCCCGTTAATGCAAGTTGTTTTTATCCTGATGATCACTTTAACTGTTACAATTCTGGCAACTGTTAGACCAATAAAACAAATAAAAGAAAAAGACATTTCAGAAGTAGTTCATTCTTTATAAAGATGAATATATATGAAACCATTCCTTCTTATTACAAGATAAGGAATGGTTTTAGTATTTTACATTATTATGGAGTTAATTTGTTGATTAAGGGCCAACGCTAATTTTTTCTCTAATTAATCACGATTAAACTTCCCATTTTCCAATTATTCTGCTAGTGAAACCGAGATGATCCCGGCTTTTTCTTGTCTTTAAATTCACTAGGAATCACCTTAAATTTAAAAGGTTTCTTGTGAATTGAATACTTATGCTTGATATTAGCCTCTATGTCAAAATGGCTGATTAGAGAGATTCACTTTGTCTTTTTTTGGTGACAAGCAAAGAAAATTTCTTAATCCATCCATTTTTCATCAACCGTTTTCACATGGAAAAAAGATATACATCAAATCCATTGAGCGACGATAATGTTCACCTGTAAGCGATCATTTTCTCTCGCTTGCTTTATCTCATATCCTTCCGACATCATCAGCTTAAAAGATAGTTTGGCATAAAACTAGTAGACCGAGCCCACCATCTTTTGTATAAACACTATAAATGCAGGATAAGCTTTCCTAATTAGGGGTAATCAATACGTGTGTTAAAAAACATGGTACATAAAAATGTTATCACTTTTTACTTCAAATCCATGTTTTTTATAAAACTTCTCAGCGGGAAGATTCTTTTCTGTAAGTAGCACAATACAATGAATATTCTTAGAGACCAGATATTTTTTAATATAATCTAAAAGCTTTGAACCAATACCGCTATGTTGTAAGGTGGAATCAACAAAATATTCATCAATATAGTATTCTTCGCCTTCATACCAACTCTTTGTATGGCCAAAACATGCTCCAATAATTTTATTATTCTGTTCAATTACAAACCCAATAAAAACAGGATTATTTAGAAATTCTTTAAGATATTTTTGTACGTGCTGAACAGAGTTCCATTTATCAAACCATGGGGAACGCTTAAAAACCTTTAACATTAAGCCTGAACACTCTTCAAGGTCTGTTGCGTTCATTATTCTTGCTTTTAAATTTATACTCATTTTTTATCACTCCCCATAACTACTTGATATTGTTTGTTAACTCAGTATTACACTCAGATAGGTTCATCAAATATCTTGAGTTATTTAAAGTTTTAATATAGTTTTTGTGTTTGAGTATCATTTTCAGGATTGTATTAATAAATATAAAAAAAACTTCCCTCTATACCTGAAGGCAAGAATCGTAGCAGTATGGGAGTTCTGTAACTTCAAAAAACTGAACTTTATTAACTTTATATAATTTAGGACTTACGTTCAAAAAGGATATCTTTAATTTTTTTAGTATTTTATTCCTATCTCCTGAGATTATCGAGAAAGTCTTGACAACCTCAGGGGATACAAAATAATTCTTTGAATTATTGATAATTCTCATAAATTTGATACATTAACATTTCTTCGTCCATTGTTTTGACTATTTGAAAAGCCTCATTTACGCCTCTCTCATTTTGAATAACTTCATAGAAAAGGCAAAGAACAAACATAAGTGCAGCATTTCCATCTGGATAATCATCTGGTCCAATATAGGTTTGACACCCGCAATTCAGAAAAGCTTTCGCCAACACGGGATCACCTAGTGTGCAACCATTACCAATGACAATTTTCCCATCCAAACTCGCTGAGCTTGCAATCTCTTCTGGACCAAAATTTCCCTGTGTCTCTCCTGCTTCATAAACACTTTCATCGAGTTCTGGCATGATGAATTCCCCTTCATCACCATGGAAATTAAGAACAATCATGTCAGTATCAGGATATAGGTCTTTACCAGATAAGATATCAGTGAAATCATTCGGTCTACCAATCCAATAAGTAAATACTCTCACACCAAAATATCAAGCGTAGCACGTATTGCTTGTGTGTCCCTATCACAATCAGGTCCGCATACTAATGCTACATTCATTTCAGGTTTGCTCATTTCTTTTTCCTCCCTATAATCTGACTCCAATTTCATTGCATATGCTAATGTTGCAATCCTTTATGCCTCTCTTCTTCATCGTATGTTTTTACATTAATCTTATGGTCTTTTTCATTGGTGTAGTAGGACAAATAAGCACTATTTATTCGAACAAATATTTCTATACGAGTCTGCTCTACATTTATGGAAACATTTAATGCTATATTTAGGATAAATACGTTGATCGATATAACCCAATGTCAAATCGAGTAATGGATACATTAAAAATGGAGTGTTAACCCGATCTCATCTCCAAAAGTTTCTCCATTAGGTGTAAACCCTAATCGAGTGTAAAAACCCATAGGGCTTCCCTCTCTATCCTCACAACTCGTTATCACTTCATTAATCCCTTGCCCTTTCAAGTGTTTCATAAGTACTTTAATAGCTTGTTTTCCATATCCTTTTCCTTGATAGGGACTCGCAACCATAAAACGCCATAAATAGACTCCGTGGACGTCTATCTCATCATCATAATCCGATCCCTGATGTAACATAATAAAACCGATCGCATCCTCATCGGCATAGATCCCTCGAAACCATGCATTCTCAGAGAAATAAGCTTGAGCTATAGATATGGCATTATCTGCAACCATTGTCCGTTGAATAGGAGAAAGTGTATCACTCAGATTACATATCTCAAGAACGGTTTTAGCATTAATTCTTCGAAAATGAATATTTGGCATTCCTATCACTCCTATATAATATCAGTAACTTAATTGTTGATAATTGAATTCGTGACCTTGTATAGAAAGATGAATAGCACAATCTGCTTAGATGTTTTTAAATCGATCTATTTAATTCTTATAAAATAGCGAATAAGGAGTATCTTTCCAAGGTTTGTCATATATATAATATCGCTAAGGCTTTTATGGCAAAGGGCTTATCAATCATGGCATCTTATTCTGAAACCGAATAGCAGAATTAAATTAATGGTCTACCACCTGCATCCCTACTACAATTCTTAGGATAGCCATTTCGATCTGAGTGATATCTGCTTCCATAGAAATGTAAAGAATCTTTCATGGATTTGTTTACATGCTGAAAGGAAGTGTGAGAGGTCATCCATGAAGGAGATAGTTTTGTAGATGACATCATTTATTTATATGTGTTTCACTATCTATAAGAATGCTTAACATATAAAATTGTTATTTGGATTCCAATGAAACTGTCTTTTACCATTCATCCTTAAAACTCGAACTCAAGCGTCTTACACTTCGACTCAAACTCAAACCCCAGTTTTTTGCCTAATCGTTTCGATTCGGCATTTGTTGCAAGCGTTGACCAGTGCGGTGTTATCCCATTTTCAATACAATGCTCCAAATACACAGTACATACCAACGTTGCCAGACCTTTATTCATTTCTTCTTCATCATATGTTTCCACACTTATTTCATGATCTTTTTCGTTCACGCAACAGGACAAACAAGCACTGATTATTCTATCTCCTTTCATAACACAGTATCCAAAGCCCTGATGAAGAAAATCATCCACCGAATACCAAAATTCACTTAAAACATCAAATATTATTTCATCCGGGTCGTTACTAATGAATTCAGAATCAATTTTTTTTATGGTATATCCATCTGGTAAGGATTTGTAACTTTTTTTCAAAGAATTGAAATGACTTTCGTTAAATTGGTAGTATATTTCATAATCTATTTCAAAATCTCTATGAGAAATAACATCTTGCAGTACTTTTTCCCACGTTTCGTCTGTTATAACCGCAAGAAAATAAGTTCCCCCACAGGATTCATAAATATCTATTTTCAATTGGTTTTCAATAAACTCTCGCAGATGATAGATAAATTTTTCATTGGAAACATCCCCGACAAAGATACTGCATATCCCTGTTACATCTATCAATGCTGTTCGAGGTTGTTCCACATCATCTACGTAAATCGTTCCTCTATTGGTAAGGTTAATAATCGCGTTAAGAGTCAGATCATTTTTTTGTTCGGGTGTTAATAGTGCCCGTATCTTTTGGTAGTCTTTCTTCTCAAGTTTATGAATCATAGTATAAGCTCCAATCTCTTTTAAAAATCAATATAGAATTGCTAAGCGTTGACGTTAGCTTCCTGAAAGAGAATTTACCAACTGCTTCCCCCCTTCCCGCCTAAATGTAAACGTGTAGACAAAACGTATGCATATAAAGAAATTTCAAATGTTCTAACGCGTCACATACCATTATTTTTTTTGAAAATTTGATTCTTAAAAATTGGACACCGCCTCTTAAAGGAAGATGTTGAATTGGTGATTTTCCAAGTATTGAATGTTCTTCGAAAAAATCGTTTTTCAATACCTAGTAAGCATCAATTAGAGAGAAGTCTCCTTTACTATTCGTCCCAAGCCACCCCAACGACCTTTCTTAGGTTTCTACACTAAAGTTAATACGATCAACAGCTTTCCTTGTACCATATGTAGCAGATAAGTTGTTGATATGCACAACATCGATCCTGCTTTCTAAGTTTCATATAATGTTACTATATCAAAGAGTGTCAGGGGTGGTGTGACATTGGAGCCTTTTTATAAATATTGGATTGTGTCACTATAGATGAAGAGCGTCAAAAACTTTTTATGTAAAAGAATAAATAAAAAAGAAAGACCTTTTCTTGTGGAATTAAATCACTATAACACAACTTATAGAAAAAGAAGTCTTCCCTACAACAAATATTTTTAAAGATCTACTCAAAAATTCTAAAATTTACCTACATTTTTCACTTTGAGAAGGCGATCCAATAGGATAAATATTTTGTTATTCATCTCTTTCATAAAGGTATTACTAGAGACGATTTCGAATATGACCTAAATAACAGTTTTCAGAACAAGGAACCTATTTGATTTTAATATGGAAAGGTGAATTTCTATTTCTGAATCACATCTTCATTTTCAAGAAAATTTCTATCAAAGCATTCTAACTCAAAGTTGTATTCGAGCATTTTATACTTTGAGTACGGAAACCATCCGTAGTCAAATATTTTTCTAATCCCATGAATCGAACCTTGATACTTCATCCCTGCATATTCGTTACTTTTCATCCATTAGAAATTAGAGAAACTTCATTAACTTCCACACCAGTAAAATAAACAAATCGATCACCTTGATAATACCCCTTCGGAAAAAAATTATTCCAAACGCCGTCTCTGGGTCGACTTTTGAAAGCATCTATTTTATTCTTTCATTTAATCTCTCCCATAGTTTTCCTCAAGAGCTTATAAATACAACAGTTTTTTTACGGCACTAAAAAATGCTAACCACTGCATAAAAACGTTATGTGAGTTCGCAGATTTATTCTTGCATATATATTTAAACCATTGAATTATATTCCTTGTAGTCTTATTTTTTTATATACTGAATAAAATCCATCGGAAAAACATTTCGAAACCAATATTTATAAGTCGGCCCATCTTTTTAGTCTGGTTTTAGACAAGAAACTACATGATGTTAGTATGATTTATAAAACAATTACATATGTATTTATATAGTTTTAAGTATTTTGCTCCCGAGAGGTATTTTATTCCAATTGAAACTATAGGTTTATATAGAGACACTAATTTAATAATTTTATGATAAGTATTTCCTGACTTGCTAAATACCCGGTAGAAATGATCCTACGCTCCTTACTTAAAGATGAATTAGTTATCCGTACTTTTGAGTATCAATCCGTATATAACCATAGTTAAATACCATATCCTCAGAGTCCAGTACGCTTAATGATGAATCTATGCAAAGTTATTCGAACATCAGGGGGATTTATTTAGAGAAAACACGTTTAGTTTAATATTGATTTTGCCAGGGAAAGAGAGAAAGAAATAGCTAGTAAAATGAAAACCTTAAAGGAGGTGATGGCTAAGCAGCAACTAAAAAACTTTAAATCAGACCGTAAAACACAAGAATGGACCTATAATATTAGAGGTGAGTAATGGTATCGATCATGTAAAACTAGTTTTATTAGAGTAAATCGTTTTCCTTTATTAAGGGGGATATCACTTATATCCCTAGTTAACCGATCAATAATTCAAAGCTTTGTTTTGCTCTGAGAGAATAATTTTAGAAAATTAGGAGGAATAGTTAATGACAAATAAAAAAAATAACGTATTTATTGACCCAAGTGATGCTGCTCTTTTATTCATTGACCACCAGAGTGGTTTGTTCCAAACAGTTAACGATATGGATGTGTCTACTCTGCGTAGAAATGTAATTGCTTTAGCAAAATTAGCAAAGTTAACAGGGTTACCCACTATTACTACCGACTCTGTACCTCAAGGTCCTAATGGCCCTTTAATTCCTGAAGTCGAAGAAATTCTACCAGATTTGGTATATGTATCACGTGACGGGGAAATTAATGCTTGGGACAATCCTGTTTTTGTAAAAGCGGTAGAAGCAACTGGTAAACAAACCTTAATAATTGCAGGTACTCTTACAAGTGTTTGTATGGCATTACCGACTTTATCTGCACTTGCTGAAGGTTACAAAGTATACACGGTTGTCGATGCATCAGGTAACTGGAATAAGATGGCCACAGATATTACACTTGCTCGTATTGTACAAGCCGGAGCTATTCCAATTGACACATTAGCTGTAATATCTGAAATTCAAAAAACATGGAATCGTCCAGATACAATGGAGTTTGCCAGTATCTATTCAGAGATCATGCCAAATTATGGCCTACTCATGGAAAGTTACCAAAGAGCTTACAACGAAGGTCAAGCATCTGATGATAGCAAAAAAGAGGACCCTTTAAATCCCGAAGTGTAGACAATAACAAAAGTATTTTACACGTGATGGACATACGCATGCCGAGCGAAAGTAAGATGGGCTTGTCCCAATCCCTTAAAAGCCTTGCACAGTGCTAAGGAGATGGACGTATGGAAAAGGACTTTTAATTTTAAATAAAAAATTCTAATGAAAGCTTACTGTCGATAGATCATAGAGGATTGAATAAAAGAGAAGCTATGAATGTCTTAGCCTTAGCACGTTCATTTTTTCAGGAAAGAAAAGGGGCTTCGAGAACGGGTACTACAAGTTAATTGCAACAACAATGCACCAAAATTGCTGATTATGCATTAATCAGCATCTAAAACAAAGTGTGTCTATCTAAACTAGGAGCCCTATTAATTTTGTAGACGGGTACAACGTATCGTCAGAAAATATCATTCGCTCCATCTTTAAGAAGGTTAAATGGTTGTTATTATAAAAAACTAGTAGCACAAGAAAAAGTTAACTGCTAAGTATCCAAAGTATTACTCCAATTCAAAATCCAGATTGTTTAATAATCTAGTTGCCGCAAATATAAAATTATTTCATCTTTATTTTTTTTCTTCAGTTTATATTGTCGTAATTTACTTTCTATGGTCTTTATTTCGTCGGGCTTATTACTAAATTTATTGGCTATTTGATAAAACAGCTCTGCTAAAATGTTGGCAGTACCGGCTGAACCTAATTCAAAGCCTAAAGTTTCTTTTTCAGAAAGTGTGGAATCTGCTAATTTTATGACTTCATTTTTATAATCCCCTTTAATCAATATATAGGGTTCCTTATTTTTTAAAGCTATTAGCAGATCATCCTTATTAGTAGCTACAAACACAGTAACACTTCCCCTTATATCTTTTTCATCGTTAATGGCTTTCTCTAAAATTGTTAACGTACATTCTTAGTAATCTATGACTAACTCTAAAGTTTTATTTATATGTTAAGTAATATTGCTACATACAGTTTAGTATCCTATTGCAAAACAGTCAAATATATCTGATAATTATGTGCTCATAATTTATACTCCTCTTCATATTCAGAAACGTTAGGATTATAACAAATTCACCTCTTCAGACAATATTAATCTAAAGAGGTGATCTTCTTTTACAGCAAAAAGATTTTCAAATATAATTTAAAATCCAAAAAGTTTTAATTTAGATAAAGTTGGATACAACGACCAATCCTTTTGTGTTTTCTGTACCTTGAAATAACCACTAAGTACAGTTACAGAAGTTTATTCTCCATTCTTTTGAAGATAAATTCTTTTAAGCTTGTATAAAATAAAGTTACGATCATCATTATCACCATCCATAAAGCTATACTTGCTCCTGGAGGAGTTCCAAATTTATATGAACTAATTAAGCCTAAATAAGTACATATAATAGAGATAATACCTGCTATTACAAAAATTAATTGAAATCGTACGGTTAACTTACTCGCAATGGCAGCCGGTAAAATAATAACTGCTGAAACAAGAAGCATCCCAATCATCGGTATTGTCATAGATATAAACAGCCCAACTACCGCACTAAAAGAGAAGGAAAAAAGTTTTACAGGAATACCAACAACTCGAGCAGCATCTTCATGTATAATCATGGTATAAAGAGCACGTTTTGTAACTAAAAAGTAAAAAAGCAATCCTATTACTAAAATAATAAAATAAATAATTTGGTTAGACGTTACAGTAACAATAGACCCAAATAAATATTGGTTCATGGTTTTCGTACCATTGGGACTTAGTGTCATTAAACAAAGCGCTAAAGATAAGCCAGCAGCCATCATGATAGCAATTGAAACATCTGAATAACTTTTAAAACGATATCGTAGCATTTCAATTATTAGGCTTCCTAGTATAACTACAATTACACTCATCCATTCCGGTTTATTTCCTAATAATAAACCCGTAGCTATACCCGCTAAAGCTATATGGCTTAAGGTGTCTGCGATAAGAGATTGCCTTCTCATAATAAGGAACACACCAATTGTTGGGGCAATAAGAGCAATTAACGTGCCAGCTAATAAAGCTCTTTGCATAAATATTAGTTCAAACACATTCTCGCCTTCTTTCCAGTAGAATAGTTTGATCTACATAGTTTTTTAATTCTTCCCATTGATGAGAGATAATAATAACGGTAACCGTAGGACATAAACTTTTTAAAAGCAGATAAAAACTTTTTCTAGTATCATGATCCATTCCAATAGTTGGTTCATCTAACAATAATATCGTTGGGTTAGACATTAAAGCCCTTGCTACGCAGGCTTTTTGTTTCTGTCCTCCTGATAATTTACCAATAGGATATGATTTAAATTCTTTTAATCCAAAATGATGAAGTAAGTTTATGGTTTTCTGACGGTCACTTTTCGATATTTTGTTATACCATTTTTTTACAGTCCAAACACCAGAAAGCACAAATTCAAAAACCGTACTTGGAAAGTCCTCTTCAATGGAAGAAATTTCTTGAGGTATATATGCTAAACGTGCGTTTTTAGTCATCACTCTCTGACCCCTCCACGGCTTTAAAATACCTAATAACAGCTTCATTGATGTTGTTTTAGCTGCACCATTTTCTCCTACTATAGCTACAAATTGCCCTAATTGGATTGAAAAAGAAAGATTTTTTATTACAACATTTTTGTTATACCCAAAAGTAACATTGTCAAGACCAATAACATGCTTCATTTTTATAAAAACTCCTATCTCCTCTGCTTAAGGCACATTACGTATTTATTTCAGACATTCTACTTCAAAGCCTTTTCTAATACTTGCAGATTTTTTTCCATGATACTAATATAAGTTTTACCATTCTGTATCTCTTCATCACTTAAGCCTTCTAATGTACTTAATACTGCCGTTTTAGCTTGCAGTTCGTTAGCTAATGTTTCCGCTACTTTGGAAGAAGCATTTTCTTCAAAGAAAATCGTTTTAATATTATGTTTTTTCGCAAACTCTTTTAACTCTTTCAATTGTTTTGCACCTGGCTCATTATCTGGAGATAATCCAGCAATAGGAATTTGCTTTAAACCATATGAATCAGCTAAGTATCCAAAAGCTGCGTGTTGTGTAATAATTTCTTTATTTTTCACACTCTTTAGAACCGACTCATATTGTTCATCTAATTTTTTCAGTTTTTCTAAATAATGTTTCGTGTTTTGCTCATATGTTTTTCTATTCGCCGGATCAATTCTAATAATCTTTTTAGAAATATTTTCTACTTCTAACATTGCCATTTTAGGACTTAACCATAAATGTGGATCAAACTCGTGGGAACGCCCTTCACCATGCGATTGTTCTTCTTCATGGGAATGCCCTTCTTCATGAGAGTGTCCTTCAGTTAAAAATGGCAATAGTTCAATTCCTTCAGAAGCATTGATCAATTCTAGTTCTTCGGTATTTACTGCTTGTTGAACTTCGTCAATCCATGTTTCCATATTTTCATTGTTATATACTAATCCGTCTGCTTGCTGAATGTTGGCTAAATCCTTTGCCGTAGGCTCAAAATCGTGCGGTTCAACTGTTGTAGGAATCAACATGGAGATATTTGTTTTGTCCCCTACAATTTCTTTTGTAAACTCATACATAGGATAAAAAGTTGTTACAATGTTTAGCTTATTTTCTTGGTCTTCACTCTTATTTTGCGATTCATTTGAACCTGAATGACATCCCGCTAAAATTATAGATATCGTAAATAATACGGCAGTAATTATTTTTTTTCTCATTCTATTCTCCCCTTTAAAATTTGATTATTTTTTATTAACTCTTGTCCTAGTTAGGCTTCTGTAATTCGTCATTACATAACCTCAAAATAGGCTCGTTTAATAAATTCTTCATTCAAAAACTGCTTTAGTTATTTCCTTTTTAATCCTACTTTGATCATTTTTAAAATGATGAACCAAGCCATAGAAAAATATATATATTTTGATTTTGTTCAATTAGTAGTTTAACTTTTTAAAAGTATTGATTGAATATACATAATGATTTTAATTAAATCCTTTATTCGTTTATCAAAACATGTTCCCCTACTTATCTGCTCTCTATAATCCCGAACTCTTCTTCATTTTCCGCTTCTAAATAGTAATTGTTACGATTTAAAAAAGTGTAAAAAAATTTCTGTTATAATGTTGTTGCTAATACAATCTTGCACTTTCATTGAAACCTGATATAATCCATGCATAAATTTTCACATGCGAAGTAAATTTCATCAAATATATTCTGTTTCCATAATATTAATTGTAATCACATCAATCATAGATCCCTCCTCCAAAATCGTAATCATTACGTTTTAAAAGATTATACTAACGATTATAGTTTGTCAAGTTGTTTCTAAAAGAAATTTAATTTTATCTTACTGGCTCAGTAACTTGCTTGTGTTCCCAAACTATGAGGGCTTTATCTTCATATACTTCTTAGATGCTTACTTTTATATTGCATTATAGGAGGGAAGAATATAATATAATGGAATTCCAATTTCTTTTGATGGATGATAACTTCATAAAAAATATGGTTTCTAAATCAGTTGTATATTTGACTTGTTGAAATCTTTATTCGAATAAAAATCACTACGCATTCTGTTGGTACATACAGGCTGGAGAGCTTCTGACGAGACATAGGAAGATGATTGAAGTTGCTAATCACTCAAGCTAGAGAGAAATAAAGATATTCCACCATGCAGAAAAGAAAAAGATTATCCAACATTAAAATATACTGGATAATCCTAATTAGTATTGCTTTTTCTTTATTATAGTTACTGCTAAAATATAACTAACACCTAACCATATTATTATAAATACTGGAAGGATAAATAATAATTGGTTTAATTTCTCTCCTGTAAATATAATACCTGAATCAGTTAGTTTTTTTACAACAAAAGTGATAACGGCTCCGGGAATAACATAGCTTAGAATTAAAAACATCCTTGCTTTTTCTGCCCCAAACTTTAGTAACATTACAATTGAGTTAGTCCCAAAAAATAACGCTACTGAAATACTCACTATTATAATTCTGCCAAGTTCTTTTACGTCCGTTGTTTTAAACATATCAAATTGGTTGAACATAAATGCTACTAAACATCCTAAAATAATTGAAAGTATTATCCCAATCATTGTAAAGATAAACAGTGTAATAAATTTTCCCTTTACGATATGTTTGCGCTCAATCGGAAAGGTAATGGCAAATTGCTCCCATTTATAGCTATGGTCAATGGCAAATGAAGTGGTACTCATCATACTACATATTACTGTACCAGCAATAATATAACCAATGAGACTTTGAGTCGGTACAATAGCTACTGCGAGAATTAACATCATCATTAATAATCCTCGACCATTATTTAGAACATTATACAAATCTTTAATGACTAGTCCTTTCATGTCGTCTCTCTCCTTTTAAATAAATCGTCATCATATCATCAATGGAATTCCCATCTATGGTTAACTCTGGATATGCCTCTTTCATATCAGGCGCATTAGTGATCACGACTTCATACATAGAATTTGATTTTTGATAAGCAAATATGACGTTTTCCGGAATGAGTTGAAACTGCTTTTCTGAACAACGCACAATACCATAGTGATACAACAATTCGTCTTTATTTAATTGCAAAATAATTTCTCCATTATGAATCATGACAATATAATCTGCAATTCGTTCAAGATCACTTGTAATATGCGAAGACAGTAAGATGGAATGCTCTTCATTTTGAATAAACTCTAAAAACAGATCAAGCATCTCCATACGGGATGAAGGATCTAAGCCGCTTGTCGGCTCATCTAAAATGAATAGTTTAGGTGAATGAGATAACCCAATAATGATGTTTAGTTTCATCTTCATACCTTTTGAAAATTTACCTATCACTTTATTCTTTGGTAATTTAAATCGGTCAACTAGTTGAAAATATTTTTTTGTATCCCATGTTTTAAAAATATTCTTTAAAATAGCATTTATTTTAGTGACATCTATTTTTTCATAAAAATTAATTTCATCATAAACTACGCTAATGTCTTCTTTTAAAGATTTACTTAAAGGTTTCCCAAAAAATAGAACTTCCCCACTATCTCTTTGAATCACATCCATTATTAGTTTTATAGTAGTCGTTTTACCAGCGCCATTTTCTCCTATCAAGCCTACAATTTTCCCTTTTGGTACCGTGAAATTTAAACCCTTTATGTGAAATGTATCTAATTTTTTCTTTAAATTTTTTATTTCAATCGCTTTCATCGAAATCTTCTCCTTGATTAAAATAGTCTAATAAATCGTGTATATAATAAGTAGAAATGTTCAAACGCCTGGCTATTTTTATAACTGATTTTAAATGGAATTCCAGTTTTTTTGTCATTTCCTCTTCAAAAAATACGACGCAATTTTCAGAGATAAACGAGCCTTTACCAGGTATTGTTTCGATAAAGCCTTCTTTTACCAGCTCCTCATAAGCACGCTGAACTGTAATTACACTAATACCCAGTGTTCTTGCCAAAGCACGCATAGAGGGTACCGGATCTCCAGGCTTCAATAAACCCTCCGAAATTTGATTTTTAACCTGTTCCGTAATTTGCTCATAAATTGGCAATTGACTATTTTTCTTAATGAAAATTTCCATATTACTCACCTACTAAGTGTATCAACTGTACTTATCCTATAAGTACAGTATATATACATATTCTAACAAAATCAAGTATATGTATCGGTTTGTATATAGCTAATCAAATATTAATTAGCCTACATGGATTAATTGAAGTATAGAGTAAGAACAAATTATTGCCATTAGAGTTTGGAAAAAGCTGATAGTAGTTTTTATTAAGAGAATACGAATTATAATTGTCATTTTTGTTTATCAACCATGTTTCCGTTTTTCAAATCCAGAATATCTGAACGAATACACCCACTGTTATAAAAGTACACTATAGTAGCTTTAATATTTCTATTCGTTATAACCTTGATATACAAATCCCTTTTCAAGTAAGATGAAATAACTTGATAAATATTCATATTTTGTACAGTAACTTTACCTTTTGATTGGTTTTATGCTGATATATTAATCTCAGTTACTGCTATTAACTCTATTACCTTTCATTAAAACAAGTTTTTCAACTAGGAGGGTATAATGACTAGAATCTATACCATTGTTTTTGTCATACACTTTTAATAGAAGCAAGTAAAAAACAATCTAACTAGATGATACCTGTCTCACTTCTTCAGCTAACCGAAAAAAGAAATTATTATCCTAAGAAGACTGGTGGGATATTATATCAATAATTTGTTTAGAAATAGAATAGCAAGTGCAGAAGGAAAAGCGATAACATCTACCGAGCTTGTCCAAAAAACGAATACATTCATCATTTCAGAAGTAAATAAATTTATTCAAGTATCTAAAAAAATGAAACAAAGGCGTGCTATTTAGAACCATTAGGTAGAGATAGACAAACTACACCAGAAAAAACGCAAAAAATAGAATGCAGCAATTCTTGATACTAATATATTCCAACCTCAACCATCAAGTTACAACTGGCTTTTATGAGCTTTGATTTTAAATTTGTTTAATCAAAATTTAGATTTTTTTATAGAGTTTTGATGTGTAAGAGATAGAAGCAGGTAGAATATATTTTTTAGATAACTATTTTACTTATTCACTACCCAAACATTAAAGATATCGAAAAGGGTAGATGATACACTTGACTGTTCATCTACCCTTTTCTAGTATTACAACACTGAAGCGGATAATTGTTTAGGTGAAACTAAATTGGACTAGATTCCCAAATGTTCCATGGATTCTTCAATGTACGTGACCATCTATTTTAATTTCCAACTGCTTTACATGTTCCATTTCAAACTATATTTTGATAATTTGAAAGTTGCATCTGCCAACCTACATATCCATAATAAAACCAATAATGTTTACTTTTTTTGAAGAGCATATCATCAACATTTTTAAAGAATACCTTACAATGTATTTTAAAACTATATCTAGGTTCATAGTATGAAGTTTTAGGAGAAACAGCAGATTATGAGCGAAAATTGTTTACTTTAAGATGCTAATTACTTTCTCAGTCGCTTTTGCGATAAGTTCATCGTTTGCTTCGGCATCTTCTTCATCTTGGCTGGAAAGAACAGCGAGAATAATAGGGTCTTCGTTAGGTGGCCAAATGATACCTATGTCATTACGGGTCCCATAAGACGCTGACCCTGATTTATCGCCAACTTCCCATCCTTTAGGGACTCCTGCCCGGATTAAATTATCTCCTGTTGTATTTCGCTTTAGCCAATCCACCAACAAATCCTGTTTCTCTTTTGTCAGAGCATCTCCAATAGTGAAAGAAAGCAGGCTGGTCGCAAGTGCTCTAGGAGTACTCGTATCTCGTGTTTCCCCTGGCTTTACCTGATTTAAATATGGTTCAATTCTTTCTGGGTTAGTCACATCGTCCCCTATGTCACGCAGTGCTTTCTTAAATCCTTCTGGCCCACCTATCTGTTCTAATATGTGGTTAGCTGCGGCATTATCGCTATATCGAATCGAAGCATCACTAATTTCCCTCCACGTCATCTGTTCACCTACATGTTTTTCAGTAATTGGGTTATAATTTACAAGATCATCTTCTTCGATCAGAATACCTTCCTCCAGCTTATTTATATCATTCTGCTGCAACAAAACCCCTACTGAAAGCACTTTATGCGTGGAAGCATAAGCAAACCGATCTTCTGCTCGATAAGATACAATTTGATTAGTACCAGTATCCAGTGCGTAAATACCGAGTTTCGCATCGTATTCTTCCTCTAGCATACGGAATATATTTTTTTCATTTGACGCTTTCCTTACTTCCTTTGATTCATCACTACTTACTTTCATCTCTTTGTCTACACAACCAACAAGAGCAACAAAGATAAAGAGTAAAGCAATAACTTTCCGTTTACGTAGCATATTTATCAAACCCTTTCCCTTTTCATTTTTTTGCTAAGCTATACATATAAATCAAAAAGCAATTAGTCTTTTTACTGAAAATCACCTCTTTGCAGTACATTATTATCATGTAAAGATATAGAATGAACCTTCAATTAGTAAGGCTTTTCCTTCATTCCTAACATCAAAGGCTGTAATCGCAACATCCTTGAAAAAACTATTTTTTCTGTGTGTGATGCCTAGTCATGGGGTCTTTCTTGTCTCTGAAAAAAGAAAATCTATTTTTCGTGTACAGTGTGATGCTGTCGAAGCTTTTCTGATTCTATGAAAATCGGTTTTTAGTTACCCTGATCCGTCACTAAACCTCTTCGTATTAACTTGTGAGACAAGAGTATTATGGTCACTTTAGATGTGGGATCAAATTTGATTACATTTGTAGTCTAATATTACATATGTAGTCCTGATTGTCAATTAAAATAAAAAACACACAATGCAAAATGCTTTACTGATTTTCAAATCAATGTAACATGATCCTTAAGGAGTGGAGTGGGGTGAGAGTGAGGGTCGGATACAAAGTGCTATTAAATACATAATGTTTGCGTCTTGCTTTTTATCCGGTATCCGAAAATCTTGTATATGAATGAGACGGACACACAACACCATCATATTATTAATCAACTATCAGTTCTTTTTGTCTTAGATACAGTTGAAACATATTGAGTGAAACAATTAACGATATGTTGAACAATAACAACAAAAAGATGAATCCTATGTCCTAAACAATACTCTTAAAGTCAAATTGCTTTCAATAAAAAAACAGGCTTCTATTTTGCAGGAAATGAACTAATCGTATTTTTCTGTCATCAACTACCTGCGTCTGAAAGGCTTGCTGCAAAGAAAAGCAAAAAAATCAAGTAAGGATATTTTTGCTTCTTTGCTCATTGCTGTTAAAAACCAGGCTTTCAAGGATATTAAAAAGTATGTTTAAAAAAGAAAAGTAAAGTACATAACTTTGTTCCTGTCTTGAAAAAAATGGTTTGTATATGGGATAACGAAAAACTTTTGACTTTCCGTACATCTCAATGCTAATTATGGTTGATAAAAAATGAAGAAAACAACCATTCGTGTTTGATAAGGATAATCGTAACTTTGATTTGCTGAAACACAAATTAGGCACACTCCGAGTATTTAACATAAAGCATTTACCCTAATGACTTTTCATCTCACCGTAATTTACATTGCAAACAGCTGTATCATCTTCCTAATCAATCTTCAACGTCTTTATAAAATTAATACATATCTTGTTCTGCAAATAGATTTTTTTACTCTTCTATCTTTACCGTTCGTGACTTAGACCCTAGAAATTATGCCTATACTGGGTAAACCTATAAAGAGGCTGAGCCAAAAGTATTTTCGTCAAAGAAAAATCCGAACAATGATTCAAAATTCTTCAGTTAGAATTCGAATTAGTTTGGATTTCTCTTTTTATAAGCTTCCTTATTCAGATAAACATTTGCATTTAGAGTTGATCTTTTTAATTATGTCGGGTCTCACTAAAATAACATTTTCTTTTTCTTCTCTTATGCCCAATTAAGCACCACACCAAGTGCGTTCATTCGACACAACTCGGTAAGTGACAGATACTGGCTACATTCCGTGCTACTCCTTCGAGGAATTCTACACCGTTCATGATAGCTTCTTCGAGTTGGCATGGTCCAGGAGTGATGCTGAACGCCGCATCAATACCGTGCTCAAAAACTGCTTCGTAACCCTTTCCTAGTGTACCGCAAAGGGCAATCACTTTTGGTACACCGTTTTGTTTTGCAGCTTTTGCTACTCCAATTGGTGTTTTTCCATAGATCGTTTGTCCATCCATCCTGCCCTCTCCAGTTATTACTAGATCAGCATTTGTCACACGATCAAAAAAGTTTGTTTCTCTTAACACAATATCAATTCCCCGTGTTAATTTAGCATCAAGTACCGCTAATAACCCCGCACCAAGACCCCCTGCAGCACCTGCACCAGGAATATCCTTCACATCCTTTCCGGTAGTTTTAGAAATTACTTCATGAAAATTTCGTAATGCATCATCTAATTGAACAATGATTTCCTCCGTTGCACCTTTTTGTGGTCCGTAAATGGCACTTGCCCCATTAGGTCCAAGGAGCGGATTATCGACATCGCACGCAACCTCCACCTCTACAGTCTTTAAGCGCGGATCTAAATTGGAAAGTTCAATCTCAGTTAGATCGATTAATGCTCCACCACCTCGAGCTATTGTCTTATTTCCGCTACCATAAATGATGCCACCAAGAGCCTCAATCATTCCTGCACCGCCATCATTTGTTGCACTACCACCAATTCCTAGTATAATTTTAGATACGCCTTTATCCAAGGCTGCTTTCATTAATTCCCCTGTACCAAATGTCGTTGTTTTTAATGGATTACGCTTTTCTTTCGGGACAAGATGAAGACCAGATGCTTCAGCCATTTCGATGATAGCTGTTGATCCATCACCAGAAATCGCATACGTTGCCGTTACCATTTTGCCTAACGGTCCAGTTACCTCTTTTTCATAGAGCGTTCCCTCTAATCCATCTGCTAAAGATTGGGTTGTTCCCTCACCACCGTCCGCCATCGGTATTAAATCAATTTCAATAGAATCCTGGTAAACAGAGCGAAATCCACGTTCAATAGCCTTCGCTGCTTGTTTTGCTGTCATGCTTTCTTTAAATGAATCCGGAGCTATTACAATTTTTGTTTTTGCGTTCATAATCTCTCTTCCTTTCTGTCCTTGCTGAAACAAGCATACTTACAACAACCAATCTAACTGTCTATAAAAACCACTGGAAGACACCGTAAATCAACGTTGAAACCACCGCCATCGTTATACCAACTAATGATTCATATGGGATTAGTTTCAAACGTTCTTCAATTTGCATTCCAACACTTCCTGCAGTTGCGTGAAAGAAACTACCATGTGGCATATGATCAAGCACTGTTGCACCTGCATGGATCATTGCTGCCCCGGCCAAACCTGCTACCCCTGATTCTAGAATCGTATTTCCGAAAACACTACTTGCTACAGCAGAACCTGCTGTTGTAGATGCTGTTGCCGCTGACATGAACACACCCGAGATTGGTGCTAAGGCAAATGCTGGTAAACCTAAGTTTTCCAAAATCCCGACTAAAGCCGTGTCCAGTCTTGAATTAGTAATTATCCCTGCTACTGCCCCTGTTCCAATTAGCAAGATTGCAACCGGTGCCATTTTAGCTAATCCGCTCTTTATATACTCATTCGTGCTACGCCATTTCCCCATTGCCACAACGCCTACTAAACCGCCTACAGGTAATGCAATCATTGGATCAACATTTATATTAAATAGCGGTCGTAACACAAGTAATAAAATGGCTACAATTGGAGCTAGTGCAGCTGTATATATAGAAGGTAAAGATTCAACTGTAGATTGCTCGATTTCACTCACCTGAATAGCAGTACCTTTAGTAGAGACTCTTTTTGCTATTAGATAGGTTACAGTAAGTCCAAAAATTGCTGGAATAATCCCCGCTGCCATTACGGAAGTTAAAGATACATCAAATGCATCAGAAACTGCAATCGTATTCGGGTTTGGGGACATGATATTTCCAGCTTTACCTCCACCGATCATGGCAATTAGAATTGCAAACCTTGAAAGTTTTGCTTCTAATGCTATAACAAGTGCAATCGGTGCCACGGTAATAACTGCCACATCCACAAACACACCCACTGCTGTCAAGAGCATGGTTGCAATTGCCAAAGCAAGCAATGCTTTTGTCTGACCAAATTTATAAACAATTGTCTGTGCTAACTTAGATGCTGCACCTGACTCGATCAGCACTCCAGCTAATACACCAGCAGCTAAAATTCTCAGTACGGCTGGCATAATACCTTGAGCTCCATCAATCATTAGACTAACCGTTTCTACTAAGTTCGCACCACCTACAAGACCACCTACAATTCCACCAGCAACTAGTCCATAAACAGGTGGTACTTTTTTTAAAATCATGACAATTGCTACTAATAATCCAATAATTGCTCCTAATGCACTTACTTCAATATCCATTATATTTCCTCCTCGTTGATAGAATGCAGTAGTACGTTTAATACATCTATATCTATTGTAAGTGTAAAACATATAGCGGGTCATTGTGCGAATGAACACAAAGAAGGCGTTTTCATTTTTGTGTTTTATGCAAATGCACTATCATATCGATAACTGATAAAGAATTTGTCCTATTTTTAGTTCAATAAGGTCTTGTAAATTCTTTGGGTTCTTTCCAGTGATCTCATAAATCTTATCCAACCTATATGCTAATGTATTCCGATGAATAAATAACTTATCTGCAGTTTTAGCCATCTCCCCATTTTCTTTAACGTAAGTAGTAAATGTTACGTCTAATGATTTACCATCACTTGCATCCAATAGTTTTTTATAAATAGCACTAATTTTCCCCGCTTCCTCTCTTGCTTCATTTAAAAAGCGGTAACACAAAATGGATATTCCTAATGTGTGTTGATTCCAAACACCGCCTTCTGGATATAAAGCTTTTGCAGTATCTTTAATGATCTGTGCTGTTTGGAACGATTGTCTCCATCCTAAGAATCCACTTGCAAATGATCCTAATGCTATTGTTAAATTTGAAACCGGAGCATGAGGTAATTTTTTCTCTATCAATTCTTTTAATTTATCATCTGTATCTAAATATGGCATCTGTTGCTTTTTTAAGATAACAAATTGATTCGTGTACAGATGAACCATCTCGTCTCCTTTTGTTACCAAAGTCGTTGCCCATTTTTCTATTTGTTTCACCGGTTGGACATTTGTTGTATGAAAAGGAACGGACACGAGGATAATTGCAAACGTCTCATTTGTATTTATTTTTAGTGATCGCGCCCTGTCTAATATGTACGCTTTTTCTTTATCAGACCCTAATAGCAAATGGGAAATAACATCATCACGCATTCTGGCATTTCGATCTATTTCTCTTGTTAAAAAAGCCTGTTCCAACGTTAGTTCGGCTCCCATTTGCACCAATTTGGAAAAACCTCTGATCTTCTCTGGTTCACCAGTAATACCAATGACACCAACAATATCGTCGTGAAATCGAATTGGTAAGTTAATCCCAGGCTTTGTACCCTCCCACTGGTTCGCTTCACTTGAGTTAATCTCTATTGTTAATTTCTGTTCAATTGCTTTTCGCGCTCCGTTGTGAAGTTGCCCAATACGCCCGATATCTCCCGAAGCAAGAATCGTCCCTGTTCTATCCATCACATTGACATTCAAATCTAGTATAGACATGGTTCGCTTCACGATCTCTGAGGCAAGCTGCTCTGTTAACATAGGAAAGACCTCCTTCTAGATAATTAAAATATCTTTAAAATGCTCTTGTTTCTGTAAGTTTCTAGATTATGATAATTGGCATAATGGGAATAATGGATCTACTGATTTAATCAGATACAATTCCTAACCATCATCCACACTAACGGCCTAACTAGCTGTACTTGGAAAAACAAACGTTACCGGTACGTCTAATCTCCAAGCAACCCATGACCGCTCATCCCCCATATTTTTGCCAAATTGAGGTATATTTATAAATTATTCTACTTGAGATAGCATTCATATCCTTGGAGATCATTTTAAAAATTATTTGCTGAAGAACCTATGATAGGGAATTTACAACAAGCAAATCTAAGGGGTTGTACAAGTTAGCATTCTACCATTAAAAAAATACAAACCAAGTTAAATAAGATCCCTCCTAATTTTACTTTATTATATATGGATATCGTAATAAAGATAAAAGGAGTATATAAATGATAACTCACCGAGTGAAAAATTTAGATAGATAGAGACAGGAAAACAGCAATGTTGTAATTGTTAGGTACATAAGGCTTTTGTGAGGCAGCTCACTCCCTTTAGAGTTATCAAGACCTAAATTGTAAAAAGTCATTAAAAATAAAAGCGAGACTAATTAGATAAAGTCAAAAGCTATAGGTGACAATTTCAATTTCCTTTTTAATAAAATTTAGGTATATAACCGAGAAACTTGATGATATATTATTTTTAAAATAAATCATCGAGCTTCTTTGTAAGTTTCACCAGTTTGCAGTAAATGGAATATAACCCTTATTAAAGTTTCTTAGCTACATGACTAAGTACTACGTTATAGCGTTTACCCTAAGATAGTTTTTTCTCATCATATACTTTGAGTATTGAGAAAAAAATGTAATTAATCGTGAAGTATGATACACCCGCCCAGCAGAGATGTTGAATCTTAAGCCTATGGGTTCCTCGTAGCGACAGGTTCTTCTGTAAGCTACATGTAAGATAAATGTTGTATCTATAAACTTCATATAAAGCGAATCTTCATCCATATTCGGGTTTTTCATCCCTCAGTAACGGTTCAGTGAGCGAGTTGGGACTTAGGGACCGTTATCTCCCTTAGACTTTTTATATTGCCTTCCACTTTACAGCAGCTGATATCCAAAACAAAAAAAGAGCTTTTTAGCTCTATTATATACCCATTAATTGATTTACTTGTTGTAAATTTTTGTCATTCCGACTTGTTCCTGATCAAACTTATTAAAAATATGTAATACTTGTGGTTTGCCTTCTGATGTTAATTTCATTGTAACACCCCGACGATCTTTCCTATCATGTACTTGTTCGATAAGTCCTGCCTTTCTAATTTATCACACAGATCGCCACAGTTGCACAGGCGTTACATTACCAAACTCTGTAATCTTTGTTACCATCCACTAATGTTTAATTGCACCAGTAGAACGTGTTGACTTGGCGACAGTTTTTGCCCTACAGCAAGCATATCTGCAAACTGTTTGAATTTATGTTGAATCTTTACAATCTCTTCTATTATTGTTTCTATATGTACCATTAAATATTTTAATAATTAAATTATTTAATAGGGTAAAAGTCACTTTCGAGAAGAGTTCCCCTTACTGAATGAACTAAAATTAATCCAACACGTATTTATGACAAACAAATATGTTATTTTGGATAATTGTTGAGTATATTTTGAATAATCCCCCTAGTAGCAATGCACCTGTTACTAGGATAATGACATATCTCGCAATATCCGTAGAAAGGTCGTGTATAGATCGTGCAGCTATTCTTAGTAATTTTAAAGTATCTTACAATCCAACAGATCGAAACGAAGCGATGAACAGAACGATTTCAAATAAAGTCCGGAAAAATATCCACGGTATCATCCGAGTCGTGACAAGTAATAAACAGTTATTAAGGTTTTTATAGTTTTCCATCTTCTACATACAAAAATTAATCTGTTGGCAATATTCCAATAATTATTATAGATCTGAACAGTTCGCATATATAGTTTTCAAATCACCTCGATCATTATTTGTTTATAAACTTGACAAGATTTATTGTAAGATCATGTTACCTTCATTTCGTAATGATAATACTGTTTTTTAAAGAATAAGTTCCACTTAATATTTCCTCAAAATATGCTAAAAAACAACATTAAAATATTAAAAAATACATTATAACCTATATTTTTTCGCCAAAAATATCAATGAAAATTAAATTAATTAGATTTTATAACAAAATCTTCACAAAAATATCATTGTAATTTCTTCTATTTTCTGTATACTTAAAAGCGAAATATTACCAACTTTATACAATAAGTTAATCATTTTCCAAAGTATATGTTGGTAATTATATGAATAGAAGGGAGAGATCAATTTTGGCGTTTAGAGTTTCACTTTCAAAATCGTTGTTTCTTTTGAGTAGTATTTTTATCGCAATTATTATTATGTTGGCATTTTCAAATGAGGTATCTGCTCATGGCTATGTCGATTCCCCTAAAAGTAGAGCATTACTCTGTAAAGAAGGGGTTAATAAAGGTTGTGGAGCTGTGACTTATGAACCGCAAAGTGTGGAGGGACTAGGTAATTTCCCTAGTGAAGGGGTGCCTGATGGGAAAATCGCAAGTGCCGGTGGCAAATTTCCTGAACTTGATGAACAATCATCTATTCGTTGGGCAAAAAACCCGATAAAAAGTGGGATGAATACATTTACTTGGACTTTAACCGCCCCTCATGCTACAGAAAAATGGGAATATTATATTACAAAAGAGGGTTGGGATCCTAATCAGCCATTAAAGCGTTCCGATCTAGAATTATTCTGTACAGTGAATGATGGCGGAAAAGTTCCAGGATCTAAAGTAAGTCATAACTGTTCTGTACCAAAACGTACTGGGTATCATGTAATCCTTGCTTATTGGGAAGTCTATGATACTGCTAATGCTTTTTATAGTATAATTGATGTTGATTTCGGCGGTGGTTCGAATACCCCTACTGAACCCCCATCTGATTCAGATGAAATTGCTGCTTGGGAACCGACCAAAGTATATGTAAATGGAGATAAAGTTTCTTATAATGGTGCCATTTACCAAGCTAAATGGTGGGTACAAAATGAAAAACCTGATCAATCTCTAGCTTGGAAATTAATAAGCAGAAGTGATTCTGATAATTCCGCTGAGGATAGCCGCATCCTTCCGTGGGATCCGGACAAAGTATATCTTTCCGGTGATAAAGTAATCTATAATAACGTTGTTTATCGAGCTAAATGGTGGACGCTAGGTGATACTCCTGATTCCAACATCGTTTGGGAAGTTTCAGATTAATATGTTCTGAATATAATCAGCACATTATTGATGAAGAGACTCAGAATAATGTGCTGATTTGTTTATCTAAGTAAAATTTATTAGAGGCAGGATTTTTACAAATTCATTTATTCCGTAGAGGCTTATTCATCACTTCACTGTTAAAGTTGTTATTGGAACGAATTAAAAGGTAGAAGAAAACCATTCTAGCTATTGATATAAATACTCTTTACTTTAGACATCTAACTTAAGTTGTAAACTCCTAAAGTAGGATACTGGATGCAAACTTTTTAATAAAAAAACGTTGAATAAAGAAATCACTTTGCTCAACGTTTTTTAGAAATAAAGTATATAACCTTGTATTATTTATATCATGCCATTTATCAACTCTCGTATTGATTTCGTATACAAATAGTAATGATAAATCATTCATCCATAAGAAATTCTAAGTTATCTAGATCTAAGTCCAAACGTTGTAATTGTTTCAGTAAGATTTCTTTTTTTACATTTCCGTTTTCTTGAAATTTTTTTGGATAATATTCTGGATGAGCAACGATTGCTCCATTTTCAATCCATTTTTTTCGATATAATTGAAAAGCAGCATCTAACATCTCTTTAGGTGTTACAATGTAGCCTAAGCCCACTTCATGATCTTCACTAAAACCATATTCAAACCCACAGCAATCGCAAGAATCATATGAGCCTACACCATTTTCATCAAACGCTTCTTCTTCTAACCCATCATGACCACACACGGGGCAAAGGTATTTTTCATTCATTTTTTCATCTCCTTGAGCATTATTGATTATCAAAATATTATTTGCAGCTTTTTTATTAGCATATTTAGGTTTGAAAAATGTAATAATTTTATCATCTTTAGTTAAAATTAACTATTTACTTGACAGGGGGCTATTTGACACTTACGGAGATTGACTTACAGCTTGCCAAAAATATTACACTTAGACAAACTGTCTTTACAATAAACTGTTTGAATAGAATAGCTCCCTTACTGACAAGGGAACTATTCATTATAAAAAATAAAACTTTTCTATTGGTAGGTTAAGACGTTTTAGCTGCTTTATAATTATTTCTCGCTTTACCTGTCCGTTATCTTGATATTCTTTAGGGTACTCCTCTGTATTCGCTACAAAAGCGCCTTCTCCAATCCATTGTTTACGATATAACTGAAAAGCAGCTTCCCTCATTTCTTTTGGAATAACAGTATAACCTAAATCCACATCATTATCTTCACTCACTCCAAACTCAAAACCACAACAACTACAATCTACAAAACTGCCATAATCGTGCTCATTATAAGGTGCTTTTTCTAAACCGTCACACCCACATACTGGACAAATGTATGATTTGCTCATTATATCAAATCCTTCCTATTGATCTTTATAGTATTTAATTCCTCGTTTAGGTTTAAAAAATGTTTGTATAACATCATTCTTATCTATAAATAATATTTCGTTTGTTTTCTTGTTATATTTTATTGTCATTCCATAAACAAGAAAGTTTAAGTGGTACTTCTTTTGCAGCTACGCATGCCACAGGTGTCATTGCTAAACTATTAAAAGCTAAAAAAATTAACAAAAACGATTATTACGAAAAATTAATAGAGTTTGCTGACTTACCAGGAGGAAAAAGGGACTCTTCTTATAGGTATGGACAACTTAAAGATAGCAATTAAGTAAGATTATGGTTTATTTGATTTTATGTAAAAATGGGTTATTATATAGCAAAGCAAAGGGGCATAATAATGAAAAAGATATTTATAAAAATATTACTATTTACATTTATATTTAGCAACATAGTACCGCATATTACAGAAGCGCAATCATTAGAAAATAATATTAAAGATAAATTTAATCACGGGAGATAAAAAAGTAACTCTTACAGAAGAATTGGAAGATAAAGTAGAAATCAAAAGCTATATTTCCAGTAAAGATGAAATAGTGGTCAACAATAATGTAGATACTAGCGATGTGAAAGTTGATAGTAAAATTAATTTAGGGATAGGGGAAAATTCAACTGTTTTAACAACCATTGAAGAAACAGATACGGGAGAAATAATAGATTATAACTTTTGATGTGGAAATAACAAGTATTAATAGAGATGATTTTACTGCTGATTTTACTGCTGATTTTACTGCTATTATTACTGATCTTGATACTGGCGAGAAGTATGATGTTAAACTGCGGAAGTACAAGCTTCATGGTATCCTTTAGTAGTCATAGCAATTCATGTAGCTAGGCATGGTATTAAATGAGCTATAAAAAAGTATGAGAAGAAGGCTAGCGGTAAACATTATCTAAGTTAAAGTTTCCTAATTTTAAATGTTAAATAGAATAAACATAAACGGGAATTTACAAAAGGTCTAACAAAAGATGGTTACAAACGAAGAGCTTAAAGTTTAGCTGGATCAAGAGTAAAAATGTATTGTCTAAAAAAAGAAAAAATATGAAAACGTGTTATCAATATCGGCAGTAGATCAAAATATGACAATCTTTAAATATGCAGCTTCTTTTTTCCCATTCCACTGTAACAGCCGATGTTTTCAGTCATTCAAAAAAAAGAGCTAACTCATGGAAAACTACGAGTACATAAAGAACAAGAACGGAAAAAAGAAATGGGGGAAAATATAAAAAGTGTTGTGAGAACGTTAAGTAAAACATATTCATATGAATGTCCATATTGAATCATTATATTTATTGAAAGCTTGTTCAGTAAACGATTCATTACTTTTGAACCATGTACACATTCCGATTGAAAATTAATTGATTTACGTCGATTCTCGGCTACACTTTTTTAAGAATATAAGTAGCAATTAGGTTACTCATTTTAAACATTTCTAGGGAGATTCCTGTTACTCTTGACAAATGTACGCACCGTTTATTTGCTTCATCATAAGCTATTATTGACTAAATAATTTCCCTTCATTATGCAGCTCTATTGACAGCAAGGAGGGGTTACCATTTGAAGGACAACGAGTATAAACCGAAGCAATTACTAACTAAACGGGAAAAAGAAGTATTCGAACTATTAGTACAAGATAAGACAACTAAAGAAATTGCCCAGGAATTATTCATATCAGAAAAAACAGTTCGAAATCATATTTCAAATGCTATGCAGAAGTTAGGAGTTAAGGGGCGTTCACAGGCTGTTGTAGAGCTCCTTCGCATGGGGGAATTAAAGCTCTAAATCAACACGGCTTTCCGCTATGGAAAGCCGTGTCTGCTATAGTCATAAATACACCACTAATATATATTTAAAGAAGTTATTCGTTAAATCTTTACATCAAACATACACTAAAATGTAGTTTTGCGTTCTGCATAATTTTTTATCTTTATTTTTTCAAAAAATTTAATGGGCATTCATCTTATCTGTGCTTTGCGCTTGCATTCTAAGAAGCAACTTTCTCCCAATTCAATAAAACCCCTATCTTATGCAATCACTCCATTCACTTATTCAATTATTGTCTATTACAAAAGACATAAACGAATCGATACAATTCTAGTTTTTACTGTTCCAAACAAAGCTAGTATCATTGCTTTACTAGCTTGCCTATTTTTGCATGAATATCGACAAGTCTTCCTCGTCCTGTTAAAGCTATTTCTTGTTTGTCGCCCAAAACCATATATTGAATGTCAACAGATGATCTGCCGACATAATACGCTTTTACATATACATGGATAGTTTGATCAAAGCACAATTGCTTTAATAAATCACATTGTAGATCTTTTTAAGTCACCTTTAAAAGTGCTTATTAAGCAGTCTTCGGTAACTTCTGTAATTTTGACTGTAATTTCAATTGAATTAGATTTATCGAAACATTATAATCATACTTTCAAGTAACTCTAAATTTTTTTTGCTTAGACTCCTATCAAACAGAATTCTTAACGCGTAAATTAAATTGGTTTTACCAACATCATTAGACCTATAATTAACGTTTGATTAGCAAATTTTATTGTTTCATCTTAGAAGTTTCTAAATCCTCTTATTATAATCTATTCAATTTTGATAAAATACCTCTCCTTTATTTTTACGTACTATTTCTTTTGTAATAAGAAACTTATCCTTATATCTTTTATACTAATATGTCATTAATCACAAAAATAAAAATCGTCTAATGCAAATTTTATCCAAATAGACAAAATATCACGATATATAACTTAAAATATTAGATATACAACAGAACTGAACTGTACCTAATTGGTGAAATAAAAAACATTCATTCAAAAACAATAATTCTTATTAAATTGATTTTTTAGCTGTGCTAACTCTTCAACGATCTGAACCGATTGTTCTGATTAAAAAAACTTATCATATAATCTTCCATTTGAATTCTATCAAATCAGAATTAGCACCATGAGACTCAGAATCAATATTAATAAAGGCTAGTAGCGCAAATTTCCCCATTCTATTTACTATAACCGCTAAATCACTTGTCTCGTATCTCCTTAACCTATCTGTGAAATCCAATTTTTCAAAAGCTATTTCTTGGTATCTATCAAATAAATAGCCTTTATTTTTAATTCGAGATACTTGTATGCCGTAATCATTATATACTCTTGCAACTCCATTATTTGCTACATCAAATTTGATTTTAAATTCAAACAACCCTTCTCCTATCGTAAATTTCCCATTATTGTTAGAGGGATCTATTTTTTCTTTTCCTTCACTATCCTTATTTTTATATATTACTTCTGACTTTAAAGCATTTTTATCTAAGATATTCTGATATATTTCATTAACGTTCGATTTTTTAATGAATTTTTTTAATATTAACTTCTCTCTTGTTTCATTGTTTAAGGAAATGTTTATACTTCCTTTCCTTATAAATGAAGTTCCCCTACAATACTTTTCATTATCTTTAGCTATGGTATACGGTCTTTTAGCGTTAATCTTATCTATAAAAATATACCCTATGGTTTTGTTTTCTATAAATACTTGTCCCGTCTCAATTTTGGGTCTAGGTTCTATAAATTCAAATAAGTGCTGATATTCATTATCGTCTCGCATATTTCGTTCTAATCCTTTAACATAAAATTCTTTCTCAGCTATTCCTAATATTATAAACTTATGTTCACCAAAAGCTTCTTCACTATTTAACATTGCTATAATGTCTTTGATCATTTCCCATTTACTTTTTGTACCAAGATCATACTCTTTTACTTTATAATCAAGAATACATTTTTCATTAGTTTTATCGCTTACAATTTTTTTAATTTTATCTTCTATACTATATGACATTAATATCACCTGTATATTTATTTTAAATATTGATTCCTCAACAGTCTGGCTGTTTTTGCCGCAATTATATTACCTTTTAAGTTTACTTCATTTGCTTCTTTATCTTCGTTCCATTCAATTGGGTTATCTTTAATCATAATTTCTATACTCGTTTTGCGTTACCAGAGCAACTTTCACTAACAAATTATTAAATAGTAACTACAGAATAAATCATTTTACAACTAAATGTTGAAGAACCTATTTACCCCCATTTCTAGAACAAATAAAGGCTGATCACTTAATTATATGGTCATCCGATTCATGAGAGCATGCTTCAAAACATTAAATACCCTTTACTAAAGAATGAACTTTAAAAACTTCAATATTTCTTGCAATGGTTTTATAATATTCTTTTTTTGAAAGACGTTTATAATCTCCTACCATGTAAAATTCTCTTTTCGCTCTTGTCACAGCCACGTTAATTAGATTAGGCTTAGAGCATGACCAGTCGGCAGCACTATCGCTATCTTCATCTGTTCCAGCTACAAAATAAACAATATCTGCCTCCCTGCCCTGGAATGTATGAACAGTTCCGATTGATTTAATGATCCAGCTACTTATATCTCGATTCGGAATACCTTCTTGCTTTAAGCGTGCTCTTACAATGTTCTTTATACCGTCTTTTACAGCAGTAAAAGGGGTGATTACATATATATCAGGAGGCTCTATACCATTTTTCCATTGTAAAGCGATCTTTTCCGCAACAAAGTATGCTTGTTCTTCTACAAATTGCCGATTAGTTGCACTACCTATACAATGGAACCATGCACTTTCCCCAACCTTTTCCTTTTTAGCTAAAACCATTTTATTATCATAAGCAATTTCATTAGAAATGGTAAACATTGGACTTGAACACCTTCTATGAACCCATAAAGGAATTCCAATCCACTGCCCATACTTATTATATACTCCAAATCTATTTGCATTATCTGCAATAGATTGTACTGAGGAGCCTTTATCAATATAAATAGAATCCACATCATAGTATTTTTTTATGTCTCCTAAAACCGTTTGATCAATAGTTACGACTGGTTCTATTTGAAGTGGATCTCCAACTACAATAGCATTTTTGGAACGCCACAATGCTCCTGCTGCCTGCTGTGGACTAGCTTGTCCGGCTTCGTCGATAAACAAATAATCAATAAAATCTTTGCTTACTCCTTTGTACATTGAACTAAAACTTGCAAAAGTTGTACTTATTAATGGAGTTATCAAATGAACAGCTTGCCAAGCATATTCCAAGTATCTTCTATGTTCACTCTGGTTTAAATCTAACTGAGTTCGAAAATTTAATAAACGGAGGTTAGATCTTATCGCTTTGTAGTTGAATATTAAAACCAACTTATGAATTTTCATTGCTTTTAAAAATAACAATCCTCTTTCATAGTTTAATTCATCAGTGACCCAAATTGCTTTTTCTTGCCTATAATCATATGCAGAATCACTCCAATATTCTTCATCAGGTAGCACTAAATTTTGATCTGCATATTTTTCCATTACACGATAATAGTAATCTATTTTATTTTTTTCATCCTGAATATTTTCTTGTGCTACATACTTTTTTAAGTTCAATTGACGTAAACTATCTACTTCTTTCTCGATTTTTGAATTAATCTCTATTAAGTCAGCTTCTAACTGTAATATTTGCGCATTCTTTTTACGAAGCACTTTACTAATTACTCTCTTTAAAAGCCCTTGTCCTGAAGCTGTTTCAAACTCTTCTTCTAATAATGTTTTTCTTTCTTGATAATGTTCTAGTTTTTCTTCTACTTTCTTCTCTTCCTCTTCTATATTTAATAAAGTTTTCTTCATTCTATCTAATTCGCTTGTTAAATTATTAATAAATTTACTCTGATCACATATAAATTGAAGTTCTTTTTTCTTTGCTTTAATAGACCTTAGTGTTACTTGAAATTCATTAACAGCTTTTTTCCAATCAGACTTGCTAATGTTTTTACTATCTTGTTCTAATTGATTTATGAAACTATTCTCATCTTTATTATAAAGTTTATTATAATAGCTCGATATATTCTCCTTTTTTCCCATTGCAGCAGAAAACAGCCCCCACACATTTTCGCCATTTCCCATTAACTCTTTTGCAGCAATTGGATACATATTTAACTGTTTTGCTTCATCAGCATAGAGTTCTTCAAATGCTTTAAACTTATCCTTTTCGTCAACTTTACGAATAACTTCCCCTTCTTTTGGAAGGTCTTTAGAAATATTTTCTACTGCACCATTATTACTTGAAGCTACAACCATTGAATAATTTCTAATTGATTTTTCCATCTCATAGATTGGATAATTGAAGCCATCTAAATGAAGGGTTTTCAACTTTTGAAACGCTTTTGTTGGATCTTCTAAATTAATCATGGCTTCCGCTCTTTCAACCATGATATGAGCAAAAATATCTTTTAATAGAGTTGTTTTTCCTGTTCCTGGAGGCCCATTGACTGAATGCACCTTTTCATTCATATTTATAATTTGGTTAACTGCAACCTGTTGCATCAAAGACAACCTATGTTCAACTTTTGAAGGCCACCTACCATTCGGTAAATATTTAGGCTGTAATATTTCTTCTATAACCTCCCTATTTTCATCGATGATAATTCTATTATTAGAATCTACCCCTTCGATGAACTTATATAAAGTCTCATTAGTTCCTTTTCGAATAATATTTTCTAAATCATTTAAAAAGAAGCTGTTGAAACTAATTTGACCACTACTGCCTTCTTTTATAATCTCTTTCTCCACATAATGTAGCGATTGGTTTTCTAGTAGAAAAAAATACTGCCGATATGTATCTAAAGCTTTATTGAGCGAATATTCATCTACTCCTCCTTTAAAAATAGCATCTACTTTGTCTTCAAACAATTGTAATTTATCATCAAATGTTGTCTTAATCTCATCGTATACTATATGAGCTTTTTTACTCATTATCTTAGTTGCATACATTAAAATTGGAACAAAAATTGAGCCCTTTATGTACTCGCCATTTTGATCAACCAAAAAGGAAAAGCTAAAAAGAATTGTTTTGTCTTTGTTGATAAGTTCTTCATTATTTTGCAGTAAATTACGTAAATACTCAACTAGTTTATATTGTTGAAAGCATCCCAAATAATATCGAAATTGTAGTTTTTCTTTACTAGCCTCTTTTAATTTCACCTGCTCCCACGGTTTATCTGACAAACTAATTTGTTCAGTTTTACGATGCTTTTTCTCGTCTGCAAAATGATTTTTGCTGATCACTTTTCCAATACTATTCACCTTACTTGGAGACAAAGATTCAACTAGTTTCCAAGCCTCTAAAACAGATTTCACATCTTCTTTCCGCATTGTTTCACTCCTAAATATTCTTCCTTCCCAATTGAAAGAATTGTCTACTTAATAACTTAAATGCATTATATCAAATTTCCAGTTGCAGGAATATAGCTAGGTATATTTATCTATTGAAAAACCTTTACCTTAGAAAAGAATATGTCATCCTCTTATCTTGATGATGTCACTTTTTTAATCATAAATGAACTTCTGTTTACTTACTTGTAAATCTTAATGATGGCATGAGAAATAGTGGTATCAAGCCTTTATTTTAAAAAACTGTCGCTATGTCGATGTATTAAAAAAGGTTTAACTATAATGGAGGGTGGATCGGTTGAGTTGGATAAAGCAGATAGTAAATCAATTAATTTTCAATCGGAATGTGTACATGGTTTAAAAGTAATGAATCGTTTATTGAACAAGCTCTCAATAAATATAATGATTCAATATGGACATTCATATGAATATGTTTTATTTAACGTTCTCGCAAGGGGTGGGTAATTAAAAACTCACTCCTATTTATGTTACTCCTGTATTAATATATTTGCATGGATGATGTAGTAACACTACTTTCATTCGAAGCGATCGAAGCGTTGAATCCAAATATATTACGGATTTAATCACTTTGGTCTGATTGTTAAACCCTTCAACATAACTGTTGTTTAGTTCAAATACTAAGCTATTGAGGATTTCTTTATGCAGTTATCACTAGCATTACATAAATAAATAATAATATTCAGTTAATTTATTTCTATAATTTGGATCCAAAATTCAAACCCTGAATAATGACGCACTTTCCATTTTAAAAATATACAATTAACATAAGATAACAAACGGCAACATCTTCAAACTGCCTAATCCAGACGTCTAGGATGGTTTCCACGCTAATTTTTAACCAGTGAGTGATTCGCAGTAGTGATTTTTTGCTTTTCATCTCCAGTTGGATAAGAACACGTAAGCAGTAGTATGTAATGAGCGCTAAAAATACTTGATTCAGTACAGCATTTAGTATATGCTATAAAAATGCTTTATTTCTAAATGTTGCTTCATCATTTAAAAAAGAGTTGTCGGGTAAAGGACTGTCGCAGCTTCCATTATGGATCATTCTCCAGCCCTTCCCCATAAAAACTGCTAGCGAGGTTTTCCCTCAAGCTATTAACTTAAGAAGGCCTCATCATTATATACACCCCGGATTTGTGCTATTTCCAATCGCCAGAAAACTCCATACCTTTGTAAACTACACACCAGATAATCAAGCCGGCAAAAATAGTAAATGTAAGCGTTAGGAGTAAGCTAGTAACACAACAAAGCGATGCGATTTTCTTGCATTGATTGCCCTAAATAGATTTGGAAAAACAACACTTTCATATAAATAAATGATTAAAGATGGTGATTAAAATGACACTAAAGCCAATTAAAAATCTAGTACATGTTGTATAGCACTTTTTTTCGCAAAATATTAAATTTCGGTATATTGAAAAATCCACTCATTATAACTTTAATATGAGCTGCTTCTTCTTATTGATGTAGAAGAGCTTCCTTCATTGATTCTTCTAGCGGCACTGGCTTACCTGTCTGGACATGAATGTATACTAGTCTGCCGCGTCCAGTAAGTGCGATTTCCTGTTTGTCATCTAAAACCATGTAGTGAATATCTGCTGATGTATTTCCTACATGCTGAGCTTTTACATAAACATGAAGTGTTTGATCAAAATATACCTGTTTTAAATAGTTACATTGTAAATCAGAAACTACCGGAATAGCTTCTATTTCACCTGAACTATTAAATAAGCCTAGTGACTTTAAATATTCGATTCGTGCTTGTTCAAAGTAGATAAATGAAGCAGTATTATTCATATGACCAAATAAATCTGTTTCTGAAAAACGAACCTTTATTGGAATGAAAAACGTAAATGTTGAACGCCATTTATCTACATCCTCTATGTATGAAATTCTCATGAGTACCTCCCTCTCCTATTTGACTACTTTGGTAACCTGAACATCTAAACAATTTACTTACCCAAAACTAACTGAACATTCAATCTTCATTATTTATATATTACTTGTTAATAAACAACAAGTCTAACACATACCTAAAGCTAAGCAATTTCCCACCTACATATAATAAACTTTGAAACATGGACTTACTTATAAAACTTTCACCATGTGTAAAAAAACGGCCCCGGCCGCTTTTGGCAGGGGCTCGTTGTATAATGATATTAAAGTGCGCTGTCACTTCCAAAAAAGTTTTTAAACGCTTGAATATTTGTTGCCCGGTTCATGGCTGCAATGGAAGTAGTTAAAGGAATACCTTTCGGACATACTTGCACACAGTTTTGTGAATTACCGCAACCGTCTATACCGCCATCTTCCATTAGACCATTTAACCGTTCGCTGGCATTCATGGTACCGGTTGGATGTGCATTAAATAAACGAGCTTGGGATATAGCAGCCGGACCAATAAAATTAGACTTATCATTGACGTTTGGACAAGCTTCTAAACAAACCCCACACGTCATACATTTGGATAATTCATAAGCCCATTGACGTTTCTTTTCCGGCATACGTGGACCAGGCCCCAAATCATGTGTACCGTCAATCGGAATCCAAGCTTTAACTTGTTTTAATGCATCAAACATGCGCTCCCTGTCAACAATTAAGTCCCGGACTACCGGAAATGTTGACATGGGCTCTAAGCGAACTGGTTGGTCTAGTTTATCTACAAGTGCCGCACACGACTGTCGAGCCACGCCATTGATAACCATAGAACAAGCACCGCAAACTTCTTCTAAACAGTTCATATCCCATTGAACTGGTGTTGTTTTCTCCCCATTTGCATTAACTGGATTTTTACGAATTTCCATTAATGCAGAAATAACATTCATATTTGGCCGATATGGAACTTGAAATGTTTCTTGATAGGGGGCAGAATCTGGACTGTCTTGTCGAGTAATGATAAACGTAACTGTCTTATTCTCAGCCATTTTTACTTACTCCCCCTTCACTTTTCTTCGTATAATCACGCTTACGTGGCTTAATCAGAGAAACATCAACGTCCTCATAGGAAAATTTAGGTGAATTTTTTTCGAGATCAAATTCAGCGATCGTTGTTTTCAACCAGTCTTCGTCATTACGATCTGGAAACTCTGGTTTGTAATGAGCTCCACGACTTTCATCTCGGTGGTAGGCACCTAGTGTTACAACACGGGCTAGCTGAAGCATATTCTTCAGTTGACGGGTAAACATTACTCCTTGGTTGCTCCACCGTGATGTGTCATTAATATTAATATTCTCAAAGCGCTCCATCAATTCTTGGATTTTCTCATCTGTTTCTAATAGTTTTTTGTTTTCACGAACAACGGTTACATTATCAGTCATCCATTCTCCAAGCTCTTTATGAATTTGATAAGCGTTTTCGTCGCCATCCATCTTCATTAATTTTTCAAAGTTATCCTGTTCAACCTTCACATTTTCTTCGAATAAGCTGGATGACAGATCATCTACATGTTTATCTAATCCTTCAATATACTTGATTGCACTTGGTCCGGCAACTGCTCCTCCATATATAGCAGATAATAAAGAGTTAGCACCTAATCGGTTAGCGCCATGCATAGAATAGTCACATTCACCTGCTGCAAATATTCCTGGAACATTTGTCATCTGATTGATGTCTACCCATAGTCCGCCCATGGAATAATGCACTGCAGGGAATATCTTCATCGGTACTTTTCGCGGATCTTCACCAACAAATTTTTCATAAATCTCAATAATTCCGCCGAGCTTAATATCAAGCTCTTTAGGGTCCTTATGTGATAGATCAAGATAAACCATATTCTCTCCATTAATACCTAGCTTTTGGTTTACACAAACATCAAATATTTCTCGTGTAGCAATATCACGTGGTACCAGATTACCGTAAGCTGGGTATTTTTCTTCTAGGAAATACCATGGTTCTCCATCTTTATATGTCCATATTCTGCCGCCTTCTCCACGGGCAGACTCACTCATTAATCGTAACTTATCATCACCTGGTATAGCGGTAGGATGAATTTGAATAAATTCACCATTCGCATATTTTACACCTTGTTGATACAGTTTACTTGCTGCTGAACCAGTATTAATCATGGAGTTCGTAGATTTACCAAAAATTATTCCCGGTCCGCCAGTAGCAAAAATAGTAGCGTCAGAAGGAAATGCTTTTATTTCATGTGTTTTTACATCTTGCGCAACAATTCCTCTTCCAACACCCTCTTCATCAATAATCGCCCGTACGAATTCCCAGTTTTCATATTTTGTAACAAGTCCTTCTACTTCAAAACGACGAACTTGTTCATCAACTGCATAAAGTAATTGCTGCCCTGTAGTCGCTCCTGCATATGCTGTTCGGTGCATTTGGGTTCCACCAAAACGGCGGAAATCAAGTAGACCCTCCGGTGTACGGTTAAACATAACACCCATGCGATCAAACATGTGAATGATCCCAGGTGCTGCATCACACATCGCTTTTACCGGTTGCTGATTCGCTAAGAAGTCACCACCATAAACAGTATCGTCAAAGTGAAGCCAAGGAGAATCACCTTCCCCTTTCGTATTGACTGCACCGTTAATTCCACCTTGAGCACATACTGAGTGAGAGCGCTTTACGGGAACAATAGAAAAAAGATCGACACTAACGCCTGCTTCTGCTGCTTTTATCGTTGCCATTAAGCCAGCCAAACCTCCGCCGACTACAGCAACTTTTCGATTACTCATCACTGTCACTCACTCCCTGTTCCTTTAAATTAAACACCGTATGCAAATGTGATTAATGTCCTTACACCGACATAGCTTAAGGCTAAAAAGACGATCAATGTTGCGTATGTAACAACTTTTTGCGACTTTGGTGTTTGCGTAATCCCCCAAGTAACGCAGAAGCTCCATAGCCCATTTGCAAAATGAAAAATAGTAGATAAAACACCAACAATATAAAACCAAAACATAAACGGATTGGAAAGAATTCCTTCCATGAGACTATAGTCTGCACCCTCAGACCACAATTGTATTCTAGTCTCCCATACATGCCATACAATAAAGACAAACGTAATAATACCCGTTACGCGTTGTAATAAGAACATCCAATTACGGAAAAAACCATAATTTCTCGTATTGTTTCGTGCTACAAAAACAATATAAACTCCTAAAATAGCATGAAACAAGATAGGCAAGAAAATAACTACTATTTCTAAGAGTGTGCGAAATGGTAGATTATGCATAAAATCCGCTGCTTTGTTGAAGTTTTCTTCGCCGTAAACAGCAAAATGATTCACCACTAAGTGTTGAATCAAAAATACCCCAATTGGAAGTACGCCTAACAACGAGTGAAGTCTTCTAGTTAAAAACTCACGATGTTCTGTCAATGTGTTCCCCCCTTTAGTTTGATCTGTAATAAGCATCAAATTGTTGTACGTATTTAGTAGTCAACCCTACGCCTCTCAAAAAAGGAAAGTACAGCGAGTTGACATTAGTACAATTGCGACATGTTTATTGTACTTCTTACAGATGGAAGCGTCAAGAAAACGGTACCTATAGACGTTTATTTCTAAATTTAGTACAAAATTCCCATTAGAGAGTACTTTTCAAATCATTTATACTGTATAAAAATCTTCGGCTAATTACAAGATAAATAGGTGTTAAATAAAGTGAAACTTCATTTCTTGGAATACCTTTCCCAAGAAATGTTAGTTGAACGAATCGGGCATTTAGGTGCCGTTTTCTCCCACTTAGACCTTTTGTACAACTCAAGATTTTGATGGGGGAGGTTTACGGCACCTTACATGCGGGATAAAGCATAACTTTTATTCTATTAGATGCTCTATTTCAATTATTTATTTTCATTTAGTTGGTGAAAGTATGACAACGAATAAAAACATAACTTTTATGTTGGATGATGAGATATATTAAGCAATAGTTTTTAGGAGTGACTAAAAATGTGGGTAAAATCATACTCTTCAGATACGAGAACATACTAGTCCTCAGGTTCAAAAACATAGTTTAGCAGCTTTATTCATATATGGTAAACTAATATGTAGTAAATTAGTTGTTTACTTGCACGTAAAGAAAGGATAAAATTTTGCGTAGAAGTTCTTTGGTATTATAAAAAAATATTGCTTGGCATAGAAGTATAACTAGCAGGTCATCACCTGCGAGGGGCTTGTGCTCGCCCATTTTTCTTTGCAAGAGTATGCGTAATGATAGATAATGTAAGATGAGTTTTTGCCTAACTGAAATGATTTTTTAGAGAATTAGAGAGGATGACATTCATGACTTATAAACAGGATACATCAATATCCGTTAAAGAATTAGAAAATTTACATACAGCAGGTGCTGGCTATGATATTTTACGCTATGTAGGCCTACCAGAGTTACTGGGAAAGGAATCTCATACTCTCTTATATTTTATGGGAAGAAAACTGGCAAGAAAGTTTCACAAAGAAACAACGGAGGATATTGTACATATCTTTGCACATTTAGGATGGGGAAATCTTGAATTAGTGAAACTAAAAAAGAAAGAGATGACGTTCCAATTAATGGCTGATTCTGTTGTACAGCGGTTGAAAGCCCCTTTCCCTGCCGATTTTCGTTTGGAGGCTGGGTTTTTAGCTGAATCTTTACAGCAAATTCAAAAGAGGGAATGTGAATGCATAGAATCCATTCACTCACGAATTCATCAAGTAGAATTTAAAGTAATATTTTCTTAATAGATGCAGCTATATTTCCTACTAACTTATTTTCTTAACGAATAGATGAAGCAGTAGTTTACTAATTGGATTAGAGAACTACTGCTTTTCTAATGGAGTTTGATTTAAATAAGCTTTAATACCTGTTGCTATGTTTTTTGGAATACCAAGTCGAGTAAAATCATCCAAATCGGCTTCTTTGATCTCGTTGATCGTTTTAAAGTGGGTTAATAATAGCTTTCTTCGTTTCGGACCAACACCTGGTATTTTATCCAATTCAGACTGAACTATATTTTTTCCACGTAATTGCCGGTGAAAAGATACTGCAAACCGATGTACTTCATCCTGAATTCTCTGAACTAAATAGAATTCATTCGATTTACGATCTAAATCAACCACTTTAGGTGGAGAGCCATATAATAATTCACTTGTCCTATGCTTATCATCTTTAGCTAGACCGCATAATGGAATATCAAGTCCTAATTCATTTTCCAAAACATCCAAGGCAACACTCATCTGACCCTTACCTCCATCGACAATAATTAAGTCAGGTAAAGGAAGCTTATCTTGCAGCACTCTTGTATACCTTCGTCGAATTACTTCACGCATTGTTTCATAGTCATCGGGACCATCAACATTACGAATCTTATATTTTCGGTATTCTTTTTTATCCGGCTTACCATCAATAAACACCACCATGGCAGAAACTGGGTCAGTCCCTTGAATATTCGAATTATCAAAAGCCTCGATTCGATGGGGGGTTTCAATATTTAATATTTCACCTAACTTCTCGACAGCAACAATTGTTCTTTCTTCATCCCTCTCAATGATAGAAAACTTTTCATGTAATGAGATCCGAGCATTTTCTTTTGCTAGTTCAACCAACTCTTTCTTCCTGCCCCGAAATGGAGTATGAACATCAACTTCTAATAAATCTTTTAATAAATCAACGTTCGTCCCAACCGGAACAAGAATTTGTTTTGGTTTTAGATGATTTTGATGCAGGTAAAATCTCCCAATGTAACTGATAAACGTTTCTTCAGCTTCATCGAAAAAAGGAAAGATAGAAACATCTCTTTCAATCAGCTTTCCTTGTCTAATGAAAAATACTTGAATGCACATCCAGCCCTTATCATAACTATAAGCAAAAATATCGCGATCAGTCCGATCATTTAACGACACTTTTTGCTGTTCCATCACTGATTCAATATGCTGTATTTGATCTCGCAGTTCCTTTGCTCGTTCAAAATTTAATTCTTCACTTGCTTGATGCATTTTCTTTATTAATGCTTTTTTTATAGTTTTGTAGCCACCCTGCAAGAAAGAAGTGACATTCTGTACAATCGCTGCATACTCTTCTTTCGTTGGCGGATGCTCACTGCAAGCATAACATTGTTTCATATGATAATAAAGACACGGTCTACCTGGGGGATTATTACATTTTCTCAATGGATAAAGGCGATCCAGAAGTTTTTTCGTTTCTCTGGCAGCAATAACATTGGGATAAGGTCCAAAATATTTTCCTTTATCCTTTTTCACCCTTCTTGTAATTAATAATCTCGGATGCCGTTCAGATGTAATTTTTAAATATGGATATGATTTATCATCTTTCAGCATGACATTATATTTAGGGTCATATTTTTTAATTAAATTCATTTCTAAAATAAGCGCCTCAATTTCAGAAGACGTTACAATATACTCAAAACTGTCAATTTCTTGTACTAAACGTTGTGTTTTACGATCATGGGCACCGGTAAAATAAGAACGAACACGATTTTTTAAAACCTTCGACTTCCCTACATAGATTACTGTTTCATGTTTGTCTTTCATAATATAACATCCAGGCTTAGCAGGAAGTACTGCTAGCTTATCTTTTATTTTCTGATTCATTACTTCCCCATTCCTTTAGCATGTACTTCGATTCTACACCTTTAGAAAATCCCTTGTTACATGAAGCAACAAGGGATTTTAAATCATACTTCTAGTATAGCATTTTTTTAAGCATGTTTGTTAATTAGATCAACTAGTGCTTCTTTTGGCTGAAAACCAATAACTTGATCAACTACTTGACCGTCTTTAAATAATAGCAGTGTTGGAATACTCATAACTCCAAACTTTCCGGCTGTTTCTTGATTTTCATCAACATCCAACTTCACAATTTGCACTTTATCTGACATTTCACCATCAATTTCTTCTAAAACAGGTGCAATCATTTTACAAGGTCCACACCAGGGTGCCCAAAAATCTACTAATACCAAGCCTTCTGCTGTTTCTTTAGCAAAAGTTTGATCCGTTGCATTTATAATTGCCATTGATTATTCCTCCTCTTAAAAGCTATCATGCTTATTGATGAGTATATCATCGTTTTCCTATGCTTCCTAATATTTTGCTCTACTATATCATCTCACAAATAAAAAAATCAATTCATTAGCATTTGCTCCCATAATAACACCCTTATATGTAATAAACGGAGAGGGAATGTGACCGCTCTCCATCATTTAAAACAGGACGCTTTTTTACACCGTTACCTTTTTAAACTCTTCGATTAATAATGGAATTATTTCGAATAAATCGCCTACAATACCATAGTCGGCAATATTAAAAATCGTTGCCTCCGGATCTTTATTGATCGCTACAATAATTTTTGAGTTCGACATACCGGCAAGATGCTGAATAGCTCCAGATATACCTACTGCTATATATAAGTCAGGTGTAACCACTTTTCCAGTCTGACCAATTTGTAAAGAATAATCACAATATTCAGCGTCACATGCCCCACGAGATGCGCCGACAGCTCCGCCTAACACTTCTGCCAACTCATACAATGGTTTAAAACCATCTGCGCTTTTTACTCCTCTTCCACCAGCAACAATCACATTAGCTTCTGAAAGATCAACGCCCTCGGAAGCTTTCCGTACGACATCTTTAATAATGGTACGGATATCGGTAATATCTACACTTTTAGCTGTTACATCACCAGATCTTGATTCATCTTTTTCTAAAGCCGGTATATTATTTGGACGAATCGTAAAAAAGGTTAGACCTTCAGTAATAACCTTGCGTTCAAACGCTTTCCCTGAATAAATCGGCCGAATAAACCGAGGACGATCCTCATTTGCTTCTATGTCTACTGCATCTGAGATTAAACCTGTTTCGAGCTTAGCAGCCAGCTTTGGTGTAAGGTCTTTACCAATTGCAGTGTGACCCATGACAATACCATTCGGCGATTCTTCCTTAATAACTGCCATAACTGCTTGCCCATAGCCTTCGGAGGTATAATTTTTTAAATTTTCATGTGCTACCGTAATCACACGATCTGCACCGTAGTGAACCATTTCCTCTCCTAAAGAACTAAGTTCACCGTCCCCGCAAATAACTCCTACTATCTCAGCATCCGGATTAACCTTTTTCGCAGCTGCAATCGCTTCAAAAGATACATTCCGTAATGCTCCGTCTTTCATTTCCCCAATTACTAAATATTTATCGTTCACGTCGATTACTCCTCCCTGTCAAAAATATTACAGTACCTTTGCTTCATTTTTTAATAAAGAAACAAGTTCTTGCACCTGTTGTTGTGGATCCCCCTCAAGCATTTTACCCGCTTCTTTTTCAGGCGGTAAAAAGACGTCAACCGTTTTTGTCTTTGCTTCCACATCATCTTCATCTAAATCAAGATCATCTATTTCCAATTCCTCTAATGGTTTCTTTTTCGCTTTCATAATCCCCGGTAATGAAGGATAGCGTGGCTCATTTAAGCCTTGTTGACACGTTACTAAAAGCGGAAGTGAAGTTTCTACAATCTCCACATCCCCTTCTACATCCTTTTCAATGGTCACAGTTTCTCCAGCAATCTTTAAATTTGTAATCGTTGTCACATAAGGGATACGTAAAGCCTCTGCAAGCCGAGGTCCTACCTGTCCACTTGCTTCATCAATTGCTACATTTCCAGCAAGAATTAAATCCACTTTCTTATCAGCAAAGAAAGCTTCCAAAATCTTAGCAGTTGTATATTGATCTCCTTCTTCTAAATCGTCTTCCGTATTGATAAGTACTGCTTTATCTGCCCCCATTGCTAAAGCAGTGCGCAATTGTTTCTCGGAATCTTCATCACCAACTGTGACAACAGTAACCTCCCCTCCATGTTCATCACGCTGCTTAATAGCTTCTTCAACAGCATATTCATCATATGGGTTAATAATGAACTCGGCACCGTCATCTTCAATATGACCCTGGGATATATTTATTTTTTCTTCTGTATCAAACGTCTTTTTTAGTAATACATAAATATCCATCATTGTTCCTCCTTAAGTTTACTTATCCTGGAAGTTTGGTTTGCGTTTTTCTATAAATGCTTGGACGCCTTCCTTCGCATCATCTGAACCAAATATTTGCCCAAAGGCCTCTCTTTCCTTCGCTACTCCCTCTATAAATTGACTGGTCTTTGCATAAGGAATTAGTTGCATTACTTGATTAATCGTCCATTTACTTTTTTCCACAATTTTCTGTGCTAAGCGTTTAGCTTCTTCCTCTAACTCCCCCTCTTCAACTACTTTATTAGCTAAACCATAAGTATATGCTTTCTCTCCACTAATTGGCTCACCTGTCAAGATCATTTCATATGCTTTTGCTGATCCAACATAATGTGGCAGCCGCTGTGTTCCTGCGAAACCAGGGATAATTCCTAACGTGATTTCAGGTAATCCTAATTTTGCTGATGCTGTTACAATTCGCATGTGGCAAGCCATTGCCAGTTCCAATCCCCCGCCTAACGCAGCCCCGTGAATTGCAGCAATAACAGGAATAGAAAATTGCTCGATACGATCGAACAAATCTTGTCCTCGCTTCGCTAACGTTTCATAGTCAGAAGCCTGCTGAAGGGAGGTAAACTCTTTTATATCTGCTCCTGCAGAAAAAAACTTTCCTTCCCCTTTTAAAACAATTGCCTTTATACTGGAATCTGCCTCCATCTCGTCTAGTTTTTTTGCCAAGTCATTTAATAGAGTACTAGATAGAGCATTGGCGGGTGGGCTTTGAATCGTTAAATAAGCTATCGACTCTTCTCGTTTCAAGGCTAAGGTTGACACAAATTTCATCCTCCTCTTGTTAATTTTTCTCTGAAGTAATTCCCTCGGTTAATAAGGTGTGAACTTCTAGAGCCTGCTGTACTAAATTATACTTGCGCTCCTTCATCACCCAATTTGTAACCGTTTCATCTAGTGTACCAAAAATCATCTGTCGTACAAGGGTAATATTCAATTTATTGCGAAAAATCTTTTCTTCTATCCCTTCTTGAATGATGGAATCAATGACAGCTAAATATGGTTTCAACACTTTATTGATTTGAATGCGTAAGGCAGGGTTAGATTGTCTTAGCTCCAATTGGGTAACGACTGCCAAATGCGGATCTTCACTAAGCTGACGAAAATGCATTTGAATAAGCACATAAAGCTTGTCATTTGCATTATCCTTCTTCTTAATTTCATCACTGATGCGATTGATAAATTGTCCCATTTTTTCTTCAAAAACAGAAATCAAGATATCTTCCTTATTTTTAAAATATAGATAGATTGTACCATCCGCTACACCAGCTTTTTTTGCTATTTTTGATACTTGTGATGCATGATAGCCATTTTCTGCGATAACTTGTACAGCTGCTTCGATAATTTGGTTGTATTTAGGCTTATTTTTTTTCATCGTTCTCTCCTATATACTTAATAATGAATGATTGTTCATTCATTATTTTATCTTCTTTTATTTGTTCTGTCAATATACCTTGTATCATTATAGCAAAAAAGAGGGCTAACTTAATTGGTATTCACTTTATCGTTTATTTTTTCTCTTTCTTCTTCTACTAATTTTCTGCGTAAAATTTTTCCGACAGCCGTTTTTGGTAGTTCATCACGGAATTCATAAATACGCGGTACTTTATACGCAGCTAAATGTTTACGACAATATGTGTTTAAATCGGACTCTGTTACGGAATGACCATCTTTTAGCACAATATATGCTTTTACCGTCTCTCCGCGATATGGATCAGGAACGCCGGCAACTACTGCCTCTTGAACAGCCTCATGCTCATATAACACTTCTTCTACTTCACGTGGGTAGATATTATATCCACCAGCAATAATCATATCCTTTTTACGATCAACTACATAAAAGTAGCCGTCTTCTGTCTGATACCCAAGATCGCCTGTCAATAACCAGCCATCACGTAATACTTGATCGGTTTCTTCTGGATTATTCCAGTAACCTTTCATGACTTGCGGTCCTTTGACAGCAATTTCTCCAACTTCACCAATCGGCACTTCTTCCATTGTCTCCGCCTGAACAATTTTAGCATCCGTATCCGGCCATGGTACTCCAATACTCCCATTTCTTCGTTCGTGCCAAACAAAATTAGCATGGGTTACTGGCGAAGTTTCTGTTAAACCGTAACCTTCTACTAATTTACCCCCTGTGACCTTTTCAAATTGTTCTTGAACCTCAACCGGAAGTGGAGCAGAACCGCTAATACAAGCCTCAATGGAGGATAGGTCATAATTAGCTAATTTAGGGTGGTTTAATAATGCGACATAAATAGTCGGAGCCCCCGGAAACAATGTGGGTTTTAGCTTATCTATCGTCTTTAAAACCTCTGTTGCATCAAATTTCGGGAGTAAGATCATCATGGCGCCAATCATAATCGAGTTATTCATAACAGCTGTCATGCCGTAAACGTGGAAAAATGGTAAAACTCCGAGTATAATTTCCTCTCCACGTTTTGTTTTATAAATCCAAGCATTGCACATTTGTACATTGGAAACTAAATTATAATGTGTGAGCATCACACCTTTTGGATTCCCTGTCGTTCCACCAGTATATTGAAGTAAAGCTAGATCTTCTTTCGGATCAATCGCTACTTTTTCATAAGCTGCTTGAGCGGTATCCATGATATAGTCCCATACATGGGTAGTTTCTTCTTGTTCTACTTTTACAACCATATTGTACTGTTTCTTTTGAATATATGGGTAAATAAGGTTTTTTGGAAATGGTAAATAGTCCTTTATACTTGCTACAATGATATGCTTAAGATCGGTATTATTTTTTACATTTGTAACTCTCGGTAATAAAATATCTAAACATACGATGAACGCGGTACCGGAATCATTCAGCTGATATTCCAGCTCTCTTTCTTTATATAGCGGATTCGTTTGGATAACAATTCCACCCGCCATTAGTGCACCATAATAGGCGATAACAGCCTGTGGGCAATTAGGAAGCATAATCGCAATGCGGTCTCCTTTTTCCAAGCCCATCTGCTGTAAATAATTTGCCATCTTCGCCGCTTGTGTATAGATTTCTCCATAGGTTAACTCTTTGCCCATAAAATGAAGCGCTTTCTTTTTTGGGAACTTTTCAGCGCTTTCTAATAAAAATGCGTGAAGTGGCTTTTCGTCATAAGCGATTGACGTCTTTATCTCTGGTGGATAATGCTGGTGCCAACTTCTTTTACCTTCCATCCTTTTTCCTCCCTTTTGGTATAGTTATTACCATTATACCGATTAATCACTATTTTTTGAAATATTATATAACTTTTTTTAGAAAAACTTGGCTTGTCGCTAAGAATTTATAGCGAAAGCTATTGTTTCTTTATACGATAAAGTGAAACTTCATTCAGTAGGAGTTTTCTTCCCTCTCCTACTGAATGTTAGTACCACAAGGGTATGACCTAAAGCCCTTGAACCAATCGGGCATTTAGGTGCCGTTTTTTGCCACTTAGACTCTTTTGTATCAACTAAAGGCTCTTGAAGCAGGAGTCTTACGGCACCTTACATGCGGGATAAAGACTAAAGTTTCATACTTTCCTATAGTGTTAAAAAACTTGGCAAAACATGCAAATTTAAAAGGAAGATAAGATGAATGAATAATTTCATAAAAGAAACTTCACCACGACTCTTATCTGACTTTTAAAATCACCCGCCAAGTTTTTAAGATCAATTTATCATCTACCAAATAAGCCAAGCTACACCTACTACAAAGAAGATAATAGCAACAACCGTTAAGATCTTTGCCAGTCGTTCTAAAACCACTAAATCTCCTCCCCTATAAAATGCTCGCACCAATGACGAAAGCTAAACCAATAGAAATAATCATGGAAATAAAACCAACCGCCTTATTTCCATTTCCAATTTCTTCATCGACTTTAATAACCGGAGTTAAAAACTCAAAAATGAAATAGCCAATAAGCAACAATACAAAACCAAAGACCCCCCAGCCAATACTTTGCAATAAGGTATCATTATGTTCAATGGAATAACGAAAAATAATGGCGATACCAAAAATTTTTCCTCCTGTTGCCATTGCGACAGCAAAATTACCTTTTTTAATTTCTTCCCAATTTCGATAGGATGTAACAATTTCTAAAATAGCAAGAAACACCAACGTACATAGAATGACTACACTATATCTAGCTGTTGTTTCAACAACTATATTTTCCCAAAAACTCGTTCCTATTACCATTACATTCACCTCTTAGCTATATCTATTTCAAGCGAATGACAGTTACACCACTGCCGCCTTCTCCAGATTCTCCCGGTCGTGAATCTGCAATTCTTGGGTGCTGCTTTACATATTCCTGCACTCCTTTTCGTAAAGCGCCTGTACCTTTACCATGGATAATAGAAACGCGAGAGTAACCAGCTAGTAGTACATCATCAATATATTTTTCTAACTTTAATAACGCATCTTCTACTCGCTCTCCACGTAAATCAATCTCTGTTTTCACGTGATAGTTTGCACCTTTAATCGTTGTAATTGGCTGGTGATACGTTTCTTGTTGTTTTCCTATATACTGTAAATCTTTACGGTTTACTTTTACTTTCATAATTCCAACTTGTACCAAATACTCTTTATCATTTATCTTTTCCAGCACAGACCCCTGCTGATTGGCTGTTAGTAACTTAACTTCATCCCCAGGGTGAAGCTCTTGTTGTCGCTGTTTTTTATCACGTTGATTTCCTGTTTGTTGAGCAGTCAGTTTAGGTTCGGCAGCATCAAGCATTTTTTTCGCTTCAATCCACTCATGTTCCTTCCATTTTGTGTCTGTTTTCATGTTACGAAGCTCTCCTACAATTATCTCTGCTTCTTCTCGAGCTTTTTCAATCGCTTTAGCTGCTTTTTCTTCTGCTCTTTTATATAGTAATTCTCGTTTATTTTCCCATTGATCCCATGCTGCCTGTAAATCACGATGGATTTTTTCTGCCTCTATTAAAAGCTCATGTGCTTTTTTATACTCTTTTTCTGCATTGATTTGCGATTTTTCCAAAGAAGTGATCATATTTTCTACACTTTTTGAATCCATTCCGATATATGATGTAGCTTGCTCGATTAATCGGTCGGGCAAACCTAATCGTTTCGAAATTTCAAACGCATTACTTCGTCCAGGAACACCTAACAATAGGCGATAAGTTGGCCTTAGTGTTTGTACATCAAATTCTACGGAAGCATTCACCACTTGCTTTCGATTATACCCATATGCTTTTAATTCAGGATAATGCGTTGTCGCAATGACACGTGCTTGACGATGAATGACCTCATCTAGAATGGCCATCGCAAGCGCAGCCCCTTCTTGCGGATCAGTCCCAGAACCTAATTCATCAAACAATACGAGCGTGTCTTCATCTATATGCCTTAAAATTTCTACAATCGTGGTCATATGTGAGGAAAACGTACTTAAATTTTGTTCAATGGATTGCTCATCTCCGATATCTGCATAGACATGTTTAAAGACAGCTAATTCACATCCGTCTTGTGCGGGTACTTGCAAGCCGGCTTGTGCCATCAGCGTACAAAGTCCCACCATCTTTAATGTAACGGTTTTCCCACCTGTATTTGGACCGGTAATCACAATTGCTGTAAATTCTTTACCAATCTCAATATCATTTGCCACAACCTGATTTGGATCAATCAATGGATGACGCGCTTGTTTCATATTGATTATTCCGTTATTATTTATCTTTGGCATAGACGCTTTCATGGACTGACCCAGTTTGGCACGTGCAAACATACCATCTAGCTTGGCGAGAACTTGTACATTCTGTTCTAAATGTATTTCTTCATTGGCGATTTGTGCACTCAGGTCTCTTAATATTCGGTTCATTTCTTGTTTTTCTTTTGCTGTTGCTTCTTGGAGTTGGTTATTTAAATCCACAACTGCTTTCGGTTCCATAAATAACGTCTGCCCAGAAGCTGATTGGTCATGAACAATCCCGCCAATGGCACCTCGATATTCTTGTTTTACCGGAAGAACATAACGATCATTACGGATTGTAATAATTGCATCGGATAGTTTATTTGCTTGTGTCTTAATAAAACTGTCTAACCTGTCTCTTACTCTGCTTTCAAGCATCCGAATGGAGGAACGAATTCCACGTAACTTTTCGGAAGCACTATCCATAATATGACCATGATCATCAATACAACTATTAATTTGCTGTTCTAATTCTCGTAATGGGGCGATCTGCTCTACGAAGGAACGGATTATTGGTAAATCCTCCTCTAAATTCTCTATAAATACTTTTGCTCTTCTCCCACCGTAAATCGTACTGGAAACATCCATACATTCTGTCGTTGAAAGTACACCGCCAATGGCAGCTCGTTTTATGCTAGTACGAATATCAACAATTCCGCCTAAGGGTAGTGTTTTATTCAGACGTTGAACGTGTACCGCTTCATCTGTTTCCTTTTGCAGCTGCTTAACTTCCTCTATATTTATCGATGGCTTAACCTGTTTGGTTAGCTCTTTACCGATTGTTGTTTCCGCATAGCTTGTCAAACGCTCAATAATTTTATCAAACTCAAGTACGCGAAGCATACGTTCGTTCATGTAAATGACTCCTTTAAAATGCTTTCCATCACTCTATTATTTATTACGATTAAAATAATCTTTTAATGCTTGCACAGACCACGTATTCATCACCGTTTCTTTTTTTATCCAACCTTTTCTGGCAATGCCAACACCATACTTCATATGTTCTAACATCTGATAATTATGAGCATCTGTATTAATGGCTAATGTAACACCTGCAGCTTGTGCTTTTTTCGCCCATTCATACGATAAGTCCAACCGATTTGGGTTTGCATTGATTTCCAAAGCTGTATTCGTTGCTTTTGCTTTTTCAATTAGTTTATCTACGTTAACTTGATAACCAGGGCGTCTGCCAATTAACCTTCCTGTTGGATGAGCAATTAACGAAACATAAGGATTTTCTAATGCTGCTTCTAAACGATACATAATTTGCTCTTCGGTTTGATTAAAACTGGAATGAATCGAAGCAATGACAAAGTCAAGTTCCTTAAGAAATGTATCCGAAAAGTCGAGCTTTCCATCAGGAAGTATATCCATCTCTACTCCTGTAAAAATATGAATATCCGGGTATTTTTCATTTAAATTAGCAATTTCTTCACATTGTTTCCGCAGTCTGGTTTCATTAAGTCCATTCGCTACTCTTAAAAACTTAGAATGATCCGTAATGGCGATAAAATCATATGATTTGTTTCTCGCCTGCACAACCATTTCCTCTAATGATTGCGCGCCATCACTCCATGTGGTATGCATATGGAAATCGCCTTTTATATCTTGGAGCTCAATTAGCCGATAAGGTTTTTTAAATATTTCTGTTTCTCCTGTATTTTCTCTTACTTCAGGCGGAATGTAATGTAAGTCAAAATGGTTAAAGAATTCCTCTTCTGTCATAAAGGTGATTACTTCACCCGTCTCTTCGTTTTCAACACCATACTCATTAATCTTTTCTCCTTGTGCTTTAGCTAATTGACGCATCGCTACATTATGCTCTTTAGAGCCAGTAAAGTGATGTAAGGTTGTCGCAAACTCTTCCTTCTTCACAATCCGAAAGTCTACATTGATATCGTAAACATCTTCTATAACAATGGATATCTTTGTTTCGCCTTTAGCAATAACCTCTTTGCTATTTTCTATTGATAATAACGCATCTCGTACAGCTTCAGGTTCATCTGTGGCAATAATAAAATCAAGATCTTTTATCGTTTCTTTCATTCTTCGCAAGCTTCCTGCTCGGGAAAAACGATCAATTTCTTCTATTTTTTTCAAATAGCTCTCAAGTCTTTCAGCGATTGGTAGCATCATAGCAATAGGTAAACGTGCGGGACGCTTTCCTGCTTCATTCAAAGCAGCTAAGATGTTTTCCACTGTTTTTTTCCCAAACCCCGGCAGTTCCTCAACCTTTCCTTGCTCACAAGCATGCTTTAAGGTTTCAGCATCCGTTACTCCGAGCTCTTGGTAAAGTTTTGCTAATTTCTTTCCACCTAGTCCAGGGAGCTCTAATAATGGAATTAAACCATTTGGTACTTGTTTTTCAAGTTCTGATAACGTTTGTGATTCCCCTGTTTGTATATATTCTTGAATAACAGCATTTGTTCCTTTTCCTATTCCTTTTATTTTCGTAAAATCATGAATATCATCGAGAGAACGGTTATCCCTTTCTAAAGCTTGTGCAGCTTTACGGTAAGCGCTGATCTTAAATGGATTTTCTCCTTGTAATTCAAGATATATTGCTATTTTCTCCATTAACCGAATGACATCTTTTTTATTAATCCCCATATACTCTCACCCTATTTGTATATCATTGATAAAGTTCTACACAACTACATCATACCTATAGTATATCAATAAATCTTAGCAGCATCTGTAAACAAACCTCCTGCGTTATTTTACAAGTCTCTAAGTTTTTATCCCGCCTGTAAGGTGCCGTAAGTCTCACACTTTTAAGCCTAAGCTGATACAAAAGTATTTAAGTGGGAGAAAACGGCACCTAAAGGCCCGATTCGTTCATCTAACATTTCTTGTAAAAGCTCCAAGAAATGAAGTTTCACTTTATCCCGCCTGTAAGGTAACCGTAAGTCTCACACTTTTAAGCCTAAGCTGGTACAAAAGAATCTAAGTGGGAGAAAACGGCACCTAAAGGCCCGATTCGTTCATCTAACATTTCTTGTAAAAGCTCCAAGAAATGAAGTATCACTTTATACAGTTGAGCCGCTTACTTACTTTGTCCTTAGAAAAACATGGCTTATGGCCAAGTCCTTGGCGAAAGCCGTAGTTTTTCTTATACTATAAACCATAGAAATTTATACTTTCCTATAGTGTAAAAAAGACTGATCCGATTCAGTTAATAATTGTATGCTTCATACAATACACCTGATAATACGAATCAGCCCTTTGTTCAAGTTTGTAAATTTTGGAATACACCTGCCATATTTGTTAGCCAAAGCTCTTTGATTTTTTCCGATAGAAAAGGTGTATGTTCAATGATGAATAAAGCAACTGTTGAATCATTAACCCATGATTGGACTTGCGCAACCGGAATTAACGCGGCAATGTAAAGCACGATAAAAAGCAGCAAATATATTTCAAGAAAGCCCAATATAGCTCCAAGCAGCTTATTAATGGAGTTTAAAACAGGCAATGATGCTACAAAGTCAAGCATGGATGCAATAATTTGCAATACAATTTTAACAGCTAAAAAAATGAGGAAAAACGCAATCGCATTATAGAAGCCCTTCTCAAGCGGCAAGTTTTGTAAAAAATCAGCCCACTTCCCACTCTCCCCCAAATCTGGATAAGGAATCCATAATGACAGTTGTGGACCCAGCTCATCGTAGTAGAGTGCTGCAACTACAAATGCAGCAATAAAACCGATGAGATGGAATAATTGCAAGATAAATCCTCTTTTTAGTCCTCTTAAAAAACCGAACAACAATATAAGTAACAATAATATACTAATCATAGACGGTGTTCCTCTTTCTAGTTAGTCTTTCTCTTTCCTCTTCATGGAACCCAATAAAGAGGCATAGTCTTCTTTTAACTTCAAATAATCATTCATTGTATTTATAGCGGTTAAAACAGCCAACCTCGTTGTATCTAACTGTCGATTTGCTTCATGAATTTCAGTCATTTTCTGATCGACTAAACTGGCTACTAATTTAATATGACTTTGTGGTTCTGTGCCGATAATCGTATAGGTTCGATTGTGTATTTCTACAGTTGTACGTGTTTTTTCATCCTGGGTCACGTGTTAATCCTCCCCAAATAAGAAAAATTGTTCACCTTATCTTAACATGAAGTGAGACATTTAGGAAACTATCCATTACTGTCATGAATGATTCCCAATTTTCTGTTAGCTATTTGCTCTACTGACTGATTTACTATAGTATAAAGGAATGTGACAGTTTGTAAACAACGAATTTATTCAACCGGGCAAAAGTTAATGGTTACCGTGAAATTGAACAGTAAAGATTGGAGAGAAATAGGATGTCTCAGCTTGTTTATAAATTTTCTGCAAATAAGATACAGCAGATGAAAGAATTTTATACTTCTTTCTCTTTGGCTCCACCACCAGGAGCAATATTCCGGGCAAAGACGAAAGATGCAGTGATTACTGCCTACAAATCAGGAAAAGTGTTATTCCAGGGCAGCTCACCTGAAAAGGAAGCAGCAAATTGGCTTGATGAAGCGCAAAGAGTGGAATCAAAAGCTAAAACAATAAAGCAAAAACCAAATCATTCCTACGTTCCAAGCCCTGACTTATTCAACCAAAACCATATTGGAACAGATGAAGCCGGTACAGGCGATTATTTCGGCCCTATTACGGTAGCTGGTGTGTATCTTACAGAAACAAATATGGTTCAACTGAAATCGGAGGGTGTAACAGATTCAAAAGCATTAACTGATAAAAAAATTCGTGAATTGGCCAATACCATTTTAACAAGGAAAATTCCTTATGCTTCAGCCATTCTGCATAATAAAAAATACAATGCATTGCAAAAGCAAGGGTGGTCACAAGGAAAAATGAAAGCAATGCTTCATCACCACGTGATTCGTCAGTTATTAAATAAAATTGGCGATACACCTAACCAAGGTATCATTATTGATCAATTTTGTGAACCGGCTGTTTATCAAAAATATTTAATGTCTGAAAAACAAACGTTGGCTCCTTCAACCTTTTTTTTAACAAAAGCTGAAAGTTATTCAACAGCCGTTGCAGCAGCATCTATTTTAGCTCGTGCCAGTTTTTTAAACCAAATGGATAAACTCTCCAAACAATTAGGGTTAGAACTGCCAAAAGGTGCTGCTCCAAAGGTAGACCGTATCATTGCAAAAATTATAATCGAGTATGGTGCAGACATATTGGATTCTTATGCAAAGGTTCATTTTAAAAATACAAAAAAAGCTTACGCATATTTGTAACTATAGTATTAACTTAGTTAAGTGGCGTTTATATGGTTATACTTATTTCCTTGAAAAGACAGCAAATCACAATTGTTGAATTGCTGTCTTTGTTATTGGGATGATCACAAACTAAAGCCACTAGATGCAGGTTGCTCGTTAGTCGAAAGCTTCGTCTTTAAGAACGAATATACGCTTGATATTTTTCTTTTACAGCGTCAATGATGTGATCATAGGAAGCTTGGATTTCATCATCCGTTAATGTTTTTTCAGGATGTTGATAAACAATATGATAGGCAACCGACTTCTTCCCTACTTCTAAATTTTCACCTTCATATACATCAAAGACAGAAACATCTTTTACCAGTGGTTTTCCAACTTCTTCAATTACTTTTTTAATATCATCTGCCAAAATGCTTTGATCAATTACAAAAGCAATATCCCGACCAATCGAAGGATATTTTGGAACTTCTTGATAAGATGTTACAGGTTTATAGGCAGCCAACAGTCCTTCTAAGTTGATATCAAAAACATACGTTTCTTTTAAATCCCATTGGTTTTGGATGCGCGGATGTACTTGCCCTAAAAACCCAATCGTTTTACCTTGTAAATGAAGGGATGCTGTTCTGCCTGGATGCATATCTTTATGCTTGAATGGCTTATACTCCACAGAAAAGCCAAGATAATCAAATAATCTCTCTAAAATTCCTTTTACCACATAAAAATCCACCTGTTTTTTCTCTTGCTGCCACGGATGATGAAGCCAATTTCCAGTAAGTGCTCCAGCCAGACGCAAGCGCTCATCCGGTTGCTTCGTTAAGACGCTCTCTTGTGTAAGAAAAGTTTTACCAATTTCATAATATCCTAAGTCTAGTTGGTTTCTTGCTTTATTATAGGCAAGCACTCGTAAGATTTCTGGTAAAAGACTTAATCGTAAATATTTATGATCTTCGCTCATCGGTAAGGCTAATTGAATTGGCATATAGTTTGCTTCACTAACCTCAGGACTGATTAATTGATCCTTTGTTTCTTCACTGATTAGAGAATACGTACGACTTTCCATCAGTCCCGCACCTTCTAATAATTTTTTAATATTACGAATCAATTGCTGTCTTTCTGTTAATCCGCCTGCTTGACCAACACCATCTGGAAGGGTATAAGGAAGATTATCATACCCATATATTCTTGCCACTTCTTCCAGCATATCCTCGAATATAGCAATGTCACCTCTACGTGTTGGTACATATACAATAAACATAGAATTCTTTTGTTCATAGTTAAACTTTAAGCGTTTCAACACATCTTTTACATCGTCAGTTTGTAAATTTGTTCCTAAACGTCTATTCATCTCATGCATATCCATTTCAACTTGTTTCTCAGAGCGATCAAGCTGATCGAATTCAACAATACCTGATAAAATAGTTGCGCCTGCATATTTTTCCAATAACTCACAAGCACGAATTCCTGCTTCCTTTACTCGATCCGGATCAACTCCTTTTGTGAATCGGGTACTGGATTCGCTGCGTAACCCTGTTGCCTTTACAGCATTGGTCACCACATCACCTGTAAAATATGCAGCTTCTAATAAAACATTTTTCGTAGAATCAGTCACTTCTGTAGACAGTCCACCCATAACTCCAGCTAATGCAATGGGCTCTGTTCCATTCGTGATAACTAAATGATCATGAGACAAAATGCGTTCTTGTTCATCTAAGGTTACCAATACTTCTTTATCCTTTGCACGACGAACAGTGATTTGATCCGAATTCAATTTATCATAATCAAACGCATGTAATGGTTGACCATATTCTAATAATACATAATTCGTTATATCTACAACATTATTAATCGGACGAATTCCTGCAGCAATCAAATAATTACTCATCCATAATGGGGAAGGTTTAATCGTCACATCACGAATAATAAACGCTCCGTAATATGGATTATCTTCGGGTGCTTCCACTCGGACGGAAATAAAATCCTGTGCAGCTTCTTCCGCCATTGTTGGCGCAGGGTTTGGCAACTGTACCGGCTGATCTAAAATAGCAGCAACTTCATAAGCGACACCCAGCATGGATAAACAGTCAGCTCGGTTTGGTGTTAAATCAAATTCTAAAATAGCATCATTCAAGTTTAATAACGATTCTACCGGCTCACCAACCGTCACATCTTCCGGAAATACATAAATTCCATCTGCTGTATCCTTTGGTACATATTTTTCTTCTATTCCTAATTCCTTCAACGAGCAAATCATTCCATTCGATTCAACACCACGCAATTTGGCTTTTTTTATTTTAAAATTTCCTGGAAGTACTGCTCCCGGCTTCGCAACGGCTACTTTTTGTCCTTGAGCTACATTAGGTGCACCACATATAATTTGTAACGTTTCATCTCCAACATCTACTTGACATAAATGAAGCTTATCTGCATTTGGATGTTTTTCACAAGATTCCACATAGCCAACAACTACGTTCTCACTCTTTTCAGCAACATACTCAATACCATCTACTTCAATTCCTGTTTTGGTTATTTTTTCTGCCAATACTTTTGGATCCATATCTTTAATATCCACATAATTTTTTAGCCAATTTAATGATACGAACATATTGATTTTCCTCCCTACGCATTATGATACTGTTTTAAAAAGCGAATATCATTTGTATAAAATTGACGAATGTCTTTTACGCCATATTTAAGCATTGCAATTCGTTCTGGGCCCATACCAAATGCAAAACCACTATAAATATTCGGATCATAGCCGGCCCTAGAAAGCACATTTGGATGCACCATTCCAGCTCCTAGAATTTCAATCCAACCAGACCCTTTACAAATAGAGCAGCCTTTTCCTTGACAAATCTTACAAGAAATATCCATTTCTACCGACGGCTCTGTAAATGGGAAAAAGCTTGGACGTAAGCGAATGTCCCGGTCATTTCCAAACATTTTCTTAGCAAAGATATCTAATACTCCTTTTAAATCACTCATTCGAACATGTTTATCTACATATAAACCTTCAATTTGCGTAAATTGATGGGAGTGAGTTGCATCATCTGTATCCCGACGATACACTTTACCTGGCGAGATCATTTTTACCGGTCTATTTCCTCCATACGCTTCCATTGTTCTTGCTTGTACAGGAGATGTTTGTGTTCGCATTAGCAAATCTTTCGTAATAAAAAATGTGTCCTGCATTTCTCTGGCGGGATGATTTTTCGGTAAATTTAAGGCTTCAAAATTATAGTAATCCGTCTCTACTTCTGGACCTTCCCTTACTTCAAAGCCCATTCCAATAAACAAATCTTCAATCTCTTCCATAATTTTCGTTAATAAATGCGGTCCACCTAATTTTATTGGCCGACCAGGAAGCGTTACATCGATTGCTTCTTGTTCTAATTGTTTTTCTAATGCTATTTGCTCCAATTTTTCTATTTTTTCTTCTAAACTTGCGGTAATTTGTTGACGAACCGCATTAGCTAACTCACCTACAACAGGTCTTTCTTCTTTGGACAATTTGCCCATTCCACGGAGCACACTAGTTAAGGAACCCTTTTTCCCTAAATATGCTACTTTAATATCTTGCAGTTTTTTAATATCTTCTGTTTTATTAATTTTTTCTAATGCTTCTATTTCAATTGCTTTCAATTGATCTTTCATTTTAGACTCCTCCTTCTTATTTTGAAATAATCATAGAATACATCAAGTATTAGAAAAACTTGGCTTGTCGCCTAGTCTCTACACAGATTACTCAGGTATTCATGAAGTATGTGTTTCAAAAAGAGGATAACCAATTTTAAAATATCCTCTTTTACTTAAATGGTTACAACATTAAAGCACCTCTATCTACTTTTTACCCCATAGCAAAGGCTAGAAGCGCTCAGTTAACGACGTACAAACGGCAGATTTTCTGACGTGATTAAAGAAACTTCATTCAAGGAGACTTTTCTCCTTGAAAAAGAAGAACGCTTTTTCTGCGTGCGATGTATCGCTGTCGTGGTTTTTTTGTCCTTGAAAAATCGTGATGCTTAATCAAGAAGTCTTACTTCTCCCTGAAAAGAAAAACACTTTTCTTCGTGCGGTGTATCGCTTCCGAAGCTTTTCTTGTCCTGTTGCCCAAACGAAATGGGGATTTAGGAGCCTTGTTCACTTATCATGGGAAGGAGATCGAAGTTTGCTCGTCATTCGAGCACTTAAGCTAAACAAAGATACTTTTCCAAAAAAATTATCACCATGTACAAACGGATATTGTTTTATAAACAATAAAAAACCTCCTCCCAACAAGGGACGAGGTCTATCATCGCGGTACCACCCTAGTTAACACAAGTATTTACATGTGTTCACCTTTGTAACTGATAACGGAACTATCCGGAATACCTTTACTCATGACTAGAGGTCCAAGTATCTGCTCCAGAGTGAAAGGATAACACCGCTACGATAAAATGCTCTCAGTCTAAGGCATTCTTCCCTGTTAACGTATAATTTGGTAAGTTATCCGGCTCTTTCAACGCTTTACATATAAAGTTACATATATTATAAAGAATTACCCTACAGTTTGCAACATTATGCTTGAAGATAATACATTAAAACCCCTGCTGCTACACTAACATTTAATGATTCTGCCTTGCCGTAAATGGGAATAGTAACGCGTTTATCCGCTAAAGACATTAATTCCTTTTGCACCCCATTTGCTTCATTGCCTAGAATAAGAGCTGTTTTCCGCTCCGGTTTTAGACTTGTATAAACTTCCGCCTTCTCTAATGCAGAAGCCCAAACCGTAAATCCAGCCTCCTGCAATAGCTTTATTTCATCCGGTAAGCTAGCTTGTCGAATTGGAATATGAAATAAAGAGCCTTGTGTGGCTCGAATTGCTTTATCATTAAAAACATCGACTGTTCCATCCCCTAAAATCACTTCAGAAAACCCTGCCGCATCTGCTGTACGAATTATCGTTCCCAAATTGCCCGGATCCTGAATAGCATCAATTAATAAAACAGCACTAGACCAAGTACTAACTAGTTGCTTCATCGCAACAACAGCAGCAACTCCTTGTGGTGTATCCGTTTGTGATAATGCTTGAAATACATTACTTTTTACTGTAATGATTGGTATATCTTTATCCAATAAAGGCGGCTCAACCCCTTCTTGGATTATCATTTCTATTATTGTCCAATTACTTTTAAGTGCCTCTTCCACTAAATGGAAGCCTTCAATTAAAAAAGTTTTTGTTTTCATTCGTTCTTTGCGTTTATGTAATTTCTTCCACATTTTTACTTTATCATTTTTTATTGAAGTAATCATATTTATCATCCTTTACTTCCTTGAAGCTTATCCTAAATAGTATACATATTTCTGCTTAACAAGGTCAAACTAAATTTAAATTACTGGAAAGTTTTATAAAAAGGAGGAGTTCCCTTGGATTTAAATTTACGAAAAGCTATCTTAAGTAACATTGCATCCAATGATCAAGAACAATTAGAGGCAACGATTGTCGACGCAGTAGAAAATGGTGAGGAAAAAATGCTTCCTGGTCTTGGTGTTTTATTTGAATTAATATGGAAACATACCAATGAAGAAGAAAAACAGCTAATGGTTGAAGCACTGGAGCAAGGTGTAAAAGAAGCTACTAATCAATAAAGTCAATCTTCAAATCCCTAGTGGGGGTTTTCTTTTATCCCCCACTGTTGTTAGAATTTAGAAAACTTGGCTTATCGCCAAGTCTTTATGGCAGCTATTTCTCTTATGCTATAGCCTGAAGTTTTATACTTTCCTTTCCTATAGTGGAACTGAATCAAGCATTTGACTTTAGATTTCGTCCCGTACCTTGGGTAGGTCTTACTACCAGTTACATACGGGATAAAGAAAAGGAATAGCCACCGGTCCATCCGGTTTTTAATTACAGGAAACAAGCTTTTGAGCAAAAATCTAGTTAATTCTTAATCACTCTTTCTATGTACATCCCACTATTTAATAATAAGTTACATTTAACCAAACATAACTATTGCCTTTTTAGGATTAACAATGGAGAAACAGCTTAATTTGTAAACGCAGCGGCACGGTCAACTTAAAAAATTCACGACATCATGAACCATAACTAATTTGTAAATACGTTGTAAAGAAAAAACGAACTTAAAAACAGTATTATTGACCTAGCTTAAATAATACAAGAGTCTATAGGTGTAAAAACAATGAATTTTCTTATCCTTCTCTATTGATTTAATAGTCCTTCCTTCCCTTGTTTATTTTAACTTCAAGATAATTAATACATCTTTTAGCTTCCCCTTGTTTGGACAAGATCTGGCACAATTTGACTATATTTTTTCGAAGTGTTATAAACTAAAGAGGTACTTCAATGTAATCCTTTTACTTATTAAATAATACAAATAAGTATGTAGTAACAAAGAGAGAGGGGAAAATGTTTATGGAAGAAACGCAATCTCAGAAAAAAAAGCTGTCGCCAAAAGCACTAATTAGTATTATTATTGCGGCGATACTACTAATCGGTGGTGGTGTGGCAGCATACATTTTTGCAAATGTATCAGATAAACAGAAATATTTCTTAGCAGAAAAAAATACGATGGAATTTATGACTGAACAAATAGAAAAGCGATATGAGCCTGAACTAGATTGGTTAGAGCAATCAAAGGAAAAACCTGTTGAAACAAATTACGAACTGTCAGCAGAATCGAATATGGCGACAGAAGATCTTGGTATGGGAGAAATGGATTTATCCCAATATATTAACAACTCAACTATTTCATTAAAACATGCAGCAGATATGAAAAATAAACAAATGGCTGGGAGATTTCAAGCAGATATTGGCGGCATTAAAGTTGATGGCGTTGAATATTATTTAACTGCAGAACAATTCATGCTTGGCTTACCATTTCTTGATGAATTGCTTTCTGTTAAAGGAAAAAATGTGGGTAATCTACTGTATCAATTAGATCCGACGACATATACAGGTGAAGAAAACATTGATTTTGGTACTTTTTTTGAAGGCTCACTCTCTGAAGAAGATGTCGAATATATAAAAAAAGAATATGGCGAAATGATTTATGACCAACTTTCTGATGAGGCATTTAAATCAGAAGACGAAACAATTAAAGTTCATGATCAATCTTTAGATACAGAAAAAATCACGATGAAATTAAGTGAAAAAAAGCTGAAAGAAATGCTTAAGGAAACTGTCGAAAAATTACAATCAGATGATAAGCTAAAAGATCTTATCCGCAAACAATTAGAACTACAAGCAATGGGTAGTTCAGCACTTGATAGTGACATCGATCAAGTACTGAAGGAATTTGATACATCCTTAAAAGAAGCAAAGGATGGAATAGATAATCTACACATTCCAAATGGTTTAACATCAACGATTTGGGTACATGACGACGTTATTGCCCAGCGTGATTTTAGTGTAAAACTAGGGCCTGATAAAGATCAGCTTGTTACGTTTAGTATAAAGGGAACACATCTCCTAAAAGAGGAAAAGCAACAATTTAACCTTGACTTTGGTTTTGAAGATTCAAATAACCAAGATAAAATGAATGTAACAGGAGATCTATCTTGGAAAGATGAGAAAGCTAAAGATTCTATTAAACTAACAATTGAAGATCTTACCCTCTCCTATGATGGTAAAGAATCATTAAAAGATGGGAAACGAGATTTTGAAAGGACGTTCAGTTTAAAAGACCCTGATGGTGAAAGTGGTAGTATTATTTGGAGTGGTTCATCTACTTATAAAGATGATAAAATGAATGCTGATCACAGCTTTGCATTTGCACCCGCTGTGGATAGCCAGCATCTATTTTCGCTACACGCTGCTGTTGATGGAAAAACTATGGATAGCGTGAAAATCCCGAAAGATGATCAAACAAAAGATCTAGGAGCAATGCAGGCGGAAGAGTTAATGCAATACTTTGAAACAGAGGTTGGACCTAAGTTTGAAGGTTGGTTAGTTGAGTTGCTGTCAGCTAGTGGCAATCTGGCATCTTAGGCAAACAGCTAAATAATTCGATGGAATGGAAGTGCCCCCCTTTATGCATTTCGCAAGAATAACTTTACTATTAATTAAAAATAATGTATTGCAGCTCAGGAGGAAGTGGCTAACACTTCCTCTTGTTTTGCTATTTCCCTTTATCATTATTGGCTTATTAGCTACGATTATCGTAACATTCGTTACTCCAAACGAACGGTCTCCGATTCAAGTAGGTCTCGTTAATTTGGATCAATCAAAGGAAACAAAGCTTCTGGTTGATATGATGGATGAGGCTTCTCAACTTGGAACTTACATTCAATTAAGTGCCATGGATGAAACAGTAGCAATTGAGAAGTTAGAAACAGATGAACTCAGTACATATATCGTATTTCCAGAAGGCTTTACAGCGAATCTTTACCAGGGAATTCCCGTAACCTTACCGATTATTGGTAACCCCAATCAACCGATTCAAAGTCAAATGGTAAAAACACTAATCGAAAGTGTAACCAGACATATTCGAGCTTCTCAAGCAAATGTATTAACCATTAACAACTATGCGAAACAACTTCCTATTAATGATCAAGAGCGAAATGATCTGGTATTTGAACAATTTAAGGAGTTTGTTTTTTATACGATCGGCAGGAAACAACTTTTCCAGGAAGAGAAAATTATTAATCAAGCTACAGCGAATCCAATTTCATACTATAGTTTAGCAAGTTGGTTTATCATTTTTACGATCTGGCTGTTAATCATTTATAATTTCCTATATCAAGATTTGTCACCACGACTAAAACAACGTCTAACTTTATATGGCGTTCATCCTTTACAGCAAATCCTTGCCAAGTTATTGGTTACCCTTGGCTTTGTTACGATAATAAGCTACTTTTTCTTATTCTTGGTCATTGAATTATTCCATTGGGATATTCATCTGATGGATTCAATAAGGATAATTATCGTTACAATCTTATATAGTACTTGCTTTCTATTTAGTATTGCAATGGTTGAAGTGCTTATTGCTTCTCATCGATTACGTTTACTAACACAAATTGGCTTTACGATGATGGTTCTATTATTAAGTGGTGCGCTTTTCCCGACGATTTATCTACCTTTGAATGTACAGAATCTATTAAGCTACATCTTTTCATCTGAAGCGCTGTACTGGCTCCAAGAAGTAGTATTAAACGATCGCTTATTTGTTGACTACATTCCTTTACTTACAATGACCGGGGGAGGATTTTTTCTTCTTTTAAGCATGGCACTAGGAAAGGAGCGCATCTGTCAATGAAAGCTATTATCCAAACTCGCTTCTTACATTGGAAACATCAATTTCCTGCTTTGCTATTTTGGCTGGTCTTACCCATAGGGGTTATACTTGGTTTTAACTATGCTGTAACAGCTATTCAAGCAGACAGCAAAGTTCCTGTGGGAATTGTAATAGAGGACAAGTCAACTACAGCTAGAGAACTGGTGGATAAAATGAACGAAGCTCCATTTATCCGTGTTAAGCAATTGGATAAAGAGCAAGCATTGCAGCAATTGGAAAAACATGAATTAGATAGTGTATTTATTATTAAGGAAGGCTATGAGAAACAAGTTAACAGCGGTAGTCGTAATCGTTTACTAACAAGCTATCAATCGGATTTATCTTTTGCCTATACACCTGTATCGGAAATGATTGCTTCCTTTGTACAAAAAGATACTGGTCGTGCTAAAACCGCTTATACTATTCTACAATTAGAAGAGCAATTGACGACGAATACGCATTGGAATATAGAAGAAATCATTACAACAAGCAAAGAAATAGAAGCAGAGCAAGATTTATTAAAAGCTAGTTTTCAATTTAAAGGCCAAGCAAAAACCAATGAAACGAATTTAAAATTATGGGATCATTGGGGATTATGGGCATTATTTTCCACCTTGGCAACTTTTTTCTTATTTGACTGGCTAGTAAAGGAAACTCGTTCTTCCGTGCGGACCCGTTTTGCATTTATTCGTTTTTCTTATAAAACATATGCTTTATTAAATCTTCTAGTATATACAGTCTTGTTGTTCGTTATCGATTTAGCAGCTGCTTTTATCTTTTCTTATGTCTTTGGAGAAGCCATTAATCTTTCACGAATTGCTGCAATCGTTTCATTCCGACTCATGATTAACGGATTCGCTTTTTTGCTTGCAATAAGCATGAAACAAATTGTTGCGTATTATAGCTTATCACTCGTAATTACATTGTTGCTTGCATTAACGAGTGGAGCCATTATTCCAATAGATGGATTGCCATTTTTAAGTGTGCTTCATCCCCTTGTACCATTTCTAAATGGAATATTTCACAATATTTGGCTATACATGGTCGTACTAATTATTTGTTTATGGTATGGAAGAAAGGAGAACCAATATGCTTAAAGTGGACAATATTACAAAGGCTTATCATAAAAAGCCAATTATTACAAACCTTTCTTTTACCGTTCAACCAGGTGAAATCATTGGCTTAGTAGGAGAAAATGGTGCGGGAAAATCTACTTTATTACAAATGCTCGCTACGTTACAGCCGCCGACTGTAGGAAATATTTGTTTATACGATTGGACTTATAAAAAAAATCGGAAGCAAGTACGACGTCATATCGGTTTTGTCCCACAGGATATCGCGATTTGGGAAAACTTCACGGTAAGAGAAAATATGTTGTTTTTTGAGAAATTATCTTGGAAAAAGAAGTCAGAAAAACAATTGGAACAGCTATGCCTTGATATGAATTTAGACAGGTGGAATGACAAGGTACAAACATTGTCAGGAGGAATGAAACGAAAGTTGAATTTAGCAATCAGTCTTATTCATGATCCGGACCTTCTTCTATTAGATGAGCCGACTGTAGGAATTGATTTAAAATCTAAAAAAGAGATTAGCTTCTACTTGCAAAAATTAGCTATAGATAACCAAAAAATGATCGTCTATACTTCCCATGATATGGATGAAATAAAGGGATTATGTACACGTGTGCTCTGTATTGGCAAAGATCCATTCTATAAAGATCTGTTACAACAGGCTGGGAAAGAGATTGCAAGTTTTTAAAAACATGATTGCGAAAAAACGAGAATATAGTAAAATAGTAGGAGATAAGATAGGAAGGAGGATGCTGATATGGAGATTAGAAATTTGCAGCAAATGATGCAATACGAAGCAATGTCTGTGCTTTCATCTGGTTCGAGCGGATTTTCCAGTCACTCTCCAATGATCGATCTCGCATTCCGACAGTTGCTCCAAGAGCAAATAAACAAAGCAAATGAACTACAGGCATATTCACCATTAACTCCACAAAAGCATACATATACACCTGTTCGTTCAATAGCTGCAACTGAATCAGACAGTAACATTGATTCCTTAATCCGTAATGCTGCAGTAAAATATCAAATCGACGAAAAATTAATACGTTCTGTCATCCAAGCAGAATCTAACTTCAATCCATATGCTAAGAGCAGCGCTGGTGCTCAAGGATTGATGCAATTGATGCCTGCAACTGCCAGAGCCTTAGGTGTCTCTAATCCATTGGACCCTGCGCAAAATATCAATGGTGGTGTTAGTTACTTAAGTCAAATGATTCGTCGTTACAACGGAAATACGGAGCTTGCTTTAGCTGCCTATAATGCAGGTCCAGGAAATGTCGATAAATATCAAGGTGTTCCACCGTTTAGAGAAACGCAAAATTATGTTAAAAAAGTAATGACCAATTATTTAGCGTAAATGAGTGAAAATTTTATTCACTCATTTTCTTTTTTATCCTCTAGGAAATTATATCCGCATCTATATGGCGGATAACTTTTTTGAAAAGTGGCATCATCTAGCATATGTGCTCAAGCTGGTGCAATTTCGATCTGCTTCTACGATGAGTCAACATCGGCTCGAATCTAAAAGAAGAGGCTTATGTCCAATTATAAGCCTCTTCTTATTTCATCCACTAGTCAAATTTAATTGAATCTACAGTATCCTGATCCAATTTTTTAATTGTCTCGACAATCAATTTCACAGCATTATCAAAATCATCACGATGCAATATTCCAGCATGTGTGTGAATGTAGCGTGTTGCGATCGTAATGGATAAAGAAGGAACACCATTTGCAGTAAGATGGATGGAGCCTGAATCTGTTCCGCCACCCGCCATTGTTGCATATTGGAATGGAATCTCATTTTCTTCTGCTGTTTTAACCACTAGATCACGCAGACCTTTATGAGAAACCATAGAAGCATCATAAAGTACAATTTGCGGACCCTTTCCTATTTTGCTGTCAGCTTCATGTTCAGAAATTCCAGGAGTATCACCAGCGATACCAACATCAACAGCAAATCCAATATCCGGTTTGATCGTATGAGCTGCCGTTTTAGCACCTCGAAGTCCCACTTCTTCCTGAACTGTGCCGACTCCATAAACGATATTTGGATGCTCACTGTCTTGTAACTGTTTTAATACTTCAATAGCGATCGCACACCCAATTCGGTTGTCCCATGCTTTTGCCAATAACATCTTTTCATTTTTTAAGGGTGTAAATTCAAAATAAGGGACGACAGAATCTCCTGGTTTTACCCCAAATGACTTAGCTTCTTCTTTGCTTGAAGCACCAATATCAATAAACATATCTTTAATCTGGACTGGTTTTTTCCGAGCTTCTGGAGATAGAATATGTGGTGGCTTTGAACCAATAACGCCTGTTACATCTCCCTTGCTTCCCATAATTGTCACACGTTGTGCAAGCATCACCTGGCTCCACCAGCCGCCAGTTGTTTGAAAATAGATAAAACCATTTTCATCAATTTTTGTTACCATAAAGCCGATTTCATCTAAATGACCGGCTACCATTATCTTCGGGCCGTGCATACCGGTCTTTTTTGCAATTAGGCTGCCTAAATTATCGTAAACCACTTCGTCTGCATAAGGTGTGATGTATTTCTTCATGACATTTCGTGGCTCTTTTTCATTACCTGGAATACCTTTTGCATCTGTTAACTCTTTGAACATTTTTAACGTATCATCTATCTTTCCCAAATGTGGTCACCTCTTATCTTTTCTCTATTCCATATTATACCGCTAATTTTTAAGGTTTCAAAACAGTAAGTTGAGTCGCCCAGTTTTATAAGATATGTTTCCCTACATAAAGACAATTATTAATAAATAGAGAGTTTCTGCGCATCTTCAATTCTAAACTCTACTATATTTCACCACAGTCTATGGTAAATAGTTGGTTCATATTCATCCTCCAACTTATCCCTGCAAATTCACTTTTACTTTCACAATATGCTGTACTGTACTCTATTGGTTTAAATCCACCTTTTCACATGCTCTATAGTTTATACATAATGCAATTGATTTTACTATGCTTGGATTGAATCTCTTTAATTACGACGCCCCTTTAATTTTCTACTGCAAAATTCTAAAGGATGTTAATTGTTTCCATCTGAACATACTTACTTATTATTTTCCAGATGAACCAAACCCGCCTTTATCTCTTTTAGTATTGGACAAAACTTCTGTTTGTTCAAGATTAACTGGTAATACTGGAGCTATGATCATCTGAGCAATTCTCATATGTTTTTCTACCTTGAAATCCTTCTTTCCATGATTAATTAAAATGATCTTAATTTCGCCTCTGTAACCCTCATCAATGGTTCCCGGGCTATTTAACACCGTAATTGAATGCTTTAAAGCTAAACCGCTTCTCGGTCTTATCTGTGCCTCTGTTCCCTTGGGTAATTCGATTTGTATTCCTGTTCTTACTAATTCAGCTTCCCCTGTGTGGATAATCTTCTCTTCAATAGAAAATAAATCCATCCCAGCATCACCCTCATTGGCACGATACGGTAATTTTGCCTCATCATGTATCAAATTAACTTTCAAGTTATATTCCATTCAATATCCCCCATTTTTAGTAAATTTTTGTGCTGCTTCATTATGTATGAAAAACTATTTAATCCTTTCATAACTGTCTGTCGGTTTTTGCAATTATGACCTATCATTACTTCTTTTTTATGATTGTAACATGAAGATTGAAAAAAAGTGAAACCTTCGAATACGCTATTACGTATTATATACGTATTATTGGAGAATAACTAGCAGGGAGACGGTAGTATGATAGTTATTTTGTTTCGCATACTAATTGTTATTGCTTTAGCACTACTTGTATATACTTGGATTCAATATTATCGTAATCCTCTACGAAAGCTAAGGATCGCTAAAGCAGAAGGTGATTTTTACTTTTTAGACGATCCAAATAATAGTAAAAAAAATGTTCTGTTTGTTTATAAGGGGTGCTTATTTGAAGGGGAAAAGTATGTCGGAACAACGGAGGATTCATTTGAAGTTGTTGATATACAAGTAACAGTAAAGGATCCTTTGGAATTAAGTGGTCTTAGAAGAGATGACTTATATTTTCTTGAAGAGGAAATTTTAATTCGCTATCCCTTTGCAAAAATTGAATGGAAACACCCTATAAATAAGTTATTGATTTAGCTGTTTTAAAAATTTTCACTCGGAAGTAGCGCAAAATATCGCTATTTTTGTTTTTTAAAATTGCCAGTAGATCAACTGTAAAAAGTATTAGTGTTCAATGGTTGTAAGTTGCTATTATCGTATAATTACATTTATATTTTTAATAATGGCAAGAACGATGAAACTCGCTTCCCCTTCTTGGCAGTTTTGATAAAAGGGTATGATTAAGAGTAAAACGGTTCTGTATTAATTTTTAATATTGTTATAAAAGGTTGTTCAAAAGTCCTTCAAAAATGACACATCGAATTTCTTCGCACATGAGAGCGGATAAAATATTTGCGTTGAAGTTCATTTGACCGTAGTTAAAAATTTTTACGTTCTAAGTATAAGTACAACTAAGTTATCTTCTACGCTTCGCTTGTCGCACCCAAGTTTTCTTTATTGGCTTGTTTCTCTGTTCTTGGAAGTTAAAAAACTTTCCTGCATGTGTAGTATCTCGAAGAAGTTTACTAATAATCATGTATCTACTACATACACTCAAGCTACTCGATGCGACGCTGCCAATACACAGGGCGCGCTAGTATCGGTATTACCACAGGCATCGAAAGCTTCTTGCATCGCGATTTTTCAAGGACAGGAAAAGCTACGACAGTGAGACAACATGTTTTTTTAAGGACAGAGTATGCTTCGGTAGCAGCACATCTATTTTTTTAAGACATTACGATTTTTACCGAACTCAATTCTTTTCAACTCCTCTTTGAACACGCACTATAAGAATTAAGATAACAAATGTAAGCTATATATACCTTCTTTACCATGAGATTCGTTTTTCATTTTAAAGAAACGTTACTTAACAGTGAATATTTTTAAACAATAAAGAAGCTTTGAATACATTTAACTGAACGGAATCACAGATATTTTTTATGTTAAAAAAAATTAAACGAATGCCAAATTCGACATCCGTTGTTCATTTAAGAATGATAATATCTTGTCCCCTTGTCTTTGTATTATAAAAGTATAGTGTACCCTTATACCCTCTCTTCTGACCGTATATGGAAAAATTCCTGCCATTTAATATGTACTTCTTTCCTGCGTAACATATACACGCAGGGAAAAAGCAACAAGAAGAACAGACTAAGGTGCAAAGGAGTTAAATTCGTGATCCATTGGCCAATAGAAGTATAAATAAAAGCTAGTGGAATATTAGAAAAGAAGGAAGATTTTGTATAATCTTTAAGCCCTGCAGATATTTCTAACAAACATAGTGATAATAAATGGAAATGAATAAATGGAATTAAGCGAAGCAGTGCTATTTGTGATGTTGTTAATGACTTTTGTTTGCCAATAATCCTTTCTTTCAATTTTTGAAACCGATTCATTGACTTTGGCATTTTATGAACAAAAAAATAAAAAAAAATGCTAGATAATGTAATGCCAATAAGCGAATAAACAGTTCCAGCAATAGTCCCGAATAGGATACCACCTGATATACAGATAAACATAACAGGGAGAAAAAATAACGGTCGTATTAAATGAAAACTAATAAATAATAATGGAGCAAACAATCCCCCGGCTTCAATAAAAGTGATGATTTGATTTCCGAAAACTTCCATAACCCGCCTCCTTATGCTAGTTCTCTGCAGCGAATATATTGGACGCGCATTATTACATGTATATGACAGGAGACGAGCCTTTATGACAAGAATATAGGTTAATTGGATAGTGCAACTTCATTCTTTGTTTTTAATCCATGGAGAAAGTAGATCAAAGGCTAAGTTCGCTATCTCCTTGAAAAACCGCGATGTATTTCTGCTGAAGCTTCTCTGTCCTTGAAAAATTACAATGCTTATGCAAGAAGCTTTCCTTGTCCTGTCGACCTAAATCATCAAACATATAGAAGTCATTGCTTTTCGCTTTTACTTTATTTTGTTACTACTCGTCTTGAGAGGTTCACATATCCCTTACATGTTTGGGAACTTTATTTACTTATACTTATTGGTTACTGTACAAAAAAATACCAAGTAATAATACCAATTTGAACAATTAATAATACAGGTGCTCCTATGTTAAAAGTGATGTGCTTTGTTTTATGATGAAAAACCTTCATTCCGAGCCAAACCCCGAGAACCCCACCAACTACTGCCAGAAGCCAAAATGTCCGTTCAGGTATTCGATACTGCTGTTTTTTAGCTTTTTGTTTATCGATTCCCATCAATAAAAAGGTAATACTATTTACACCAATTAAATATGGTAAAAGACTATTCCAAATTTCCATCTATTATTAGGTCCTTTCCATTGATATAAAATTAGAATTGTAATACTTCCATTCATGAAGTCCTCCTTAGCAGAAGACTTCATGATTTTCAAATTATTTCAAGCAATAAATTATGATAAAAGAGAAAAAAGGCTATGTCCTGCTTCAACGCAAGCATTTAGCCTTTTTTAATTATTTCTATTTTAATGCTTCTTTTGCTTTTGTTACTAGTTGTGTAAAAGCCTTTTCATCATGAATAGCCAGATCAGATAGCATTTTGCGGTTAATATCAATTCCCGCTACTTTTAAACCGTGCATTAACTTACTATATGACATATCGTTTAAACGAGCTGCTGCATTAATACGAGAAATCCACAGTTTACGAAAATCACGTTTTTTCTGTTTGCGGTCACGATATGCATATTGACCTGATTTCATAACTTGTTGCTTTGCAGTTTTAAATAACGTTCTCTTTGAACCATAATAACCTTTTGCTAATTTAAGCACGCGTTTACGACGTTTACGCGTTACTGTTCCACCTTTTACTCGTGGCATATTAATTCCCTCCTAATACAAATCAAAAAGTAGTCTGTGCTTCCAAATGCTTTTAGGATAACTTATTTATAAGGAAGCATTGTTTTAATTCTTCTGTAATCTCCAGCTGATACTGTAGTAGTTTTACGCAGTTTACGTTTTTGTTTTTGTGATTTATGTGCAAACAAGTGGCTCGTATAAGCATGCCCGCGTTTTAATTTCCCGGTACCTGTTTTTTTAAAGCGTTTTTGTGAGCCTTTATGAGTTTTCATTTTTGGCATAATTGATTTCCTCCTTATTACAAATGCCTAAGTCATTATGCTGATGTTGCTGCCGTTAATCATTGTTTTTCATTTAAAGGTGCAAGCATCATAAACATATTACGACCTTCCATTTTCGGTTTTGTTTCAACGGTCGCAATATCTTTTACTTCTTCAGCAAATCGATCCAGAACTTCTCGTCCTAATTCTTTGTGAGTAATCGCACGTCCACGAAAGCGGACTGCAGCTTTTACTTTATCACCTTTTTGTAAAAATTTCCGTGCATTTTTTAATTTTGTTTCAAAATCATGATCGCCAATTCCAGGGGTAAACCGCACTTCTTTCACATTAATAACTTTTTGTTTTTTCCGTGCTTCTTTTTCTTTCTTCTGTTGTTCAAACCGGTATTTTCCATAATCCATTATCCGGCATACTGGGGGCTTGGCATTTGGTGCAACAAGGACCAGATCAAGATTTCTTTTTTGGGCAATTTCTAAAGCCTCTTGACGAGATTTCACGCCAAGTTGATCTCCATTGGCGTCAATTAATCGTACTTCCCGGGCACGAATTTTCTCATTAACATTCATGTCTTTGCTAATTATCATCCACCTCCAAAATTTTTCCATGCGTGATCATTTTTGACAAGTTATTATTTCATTCGCATCATTAAAAAAGCGTGGGCATCAGGACGCACCCACACTTCTCCAATTGTCTATTTCAATCGTTAGAACCAGTCAACTACCAGATGGCGTCGAGCAGGTGAGAAGCGGGTGCTTCTACTTGTCTCAGATCATTTAATTATCAACTACATAAGAATAGCATATGTATCGGATAATGTCAAAAAAAGAATCAATAAAGATAAAAAGAAATACAGTGCCACTTCATTTGGCGAAGTTTTTCAATTCATCTCTCACCCTTATATATAATATTCAAAAGTCTTTCTTCATCTTCTAATCTTGGTTACATCAAGTACTTTTGGACATGAAAACCATATGAATAGACATGAGACTGTTTATTTGCCTAACGGACAGCTTCATTAGGAGAAACTCTTTCATAGTAGCTTTACAATCATATTATTCCACAAGTATATATCAGCCGTATTTCCACTTGCTATCGGTTTTCCTAAATCCACGCATACCGCCTCCCTCTCTATTCTATTTCGCTACTTTTTTTGTAAATCCCTGATTACTGCAAAACATTCTATAGATTTCCATAAAGTGAAACTTCCATACGTTGGGGTTGTCTTTCATCTGTCATGGATTGAAAAGTAAAACAAAGGCTAAACCGCAGGCATCCTTGAAAAAGAGAAACTATTTTTTCTACGTGTCACACTTCCCAAGATCGACGTCTTACAGGTCCAACGAATCGGAAATATAGCTGCCGTTGTCCCCCACTTAGACTTCTTTGGTATTTACAATTGGGGATCTTACGTCACCTTACATTCGGGATAAAAAAACAGCTTCTTGTTGATCAACGAAGCTGTTTTTTTGATTTAATTCTTTTTTTCATATGTCCGTTTTATTTCGAAGCTTTATTTAACACTTTATTGTCGATTTCCTGTTTAATCATAGCGGCAAATGCATCAAGAGAAATCGTTTCTGTTTCCTTCTCTCCATAACGGCGAATATTCACTGCTTGGTCGTTCATTTCATGATCACCAAGGACTAATGCAAAAGGTATTTTTTGTGTTTGTGCTTCGCGGATTTTATAGCCGATCTTTTCATCCCGTTCATCTACCGAAACTCTTATGCCTTCCAGCCTTAACTTTTCTGCAACCTGTTTCGCATAATCAAGATGAGCTTTTGGCGAAACAGGGATTACTCTGACTTGTTCTGGTGCAAGCCAAGTCGGAAATGCTCCTTTATATTCTTCAATTAAGAATGCTACAAAACGCTCCATTGTAGAAACCACACCACGGTGAATAACGACTGGACGATGAGGTTGTCCATCTTCGCCAATGTAGGTTAAGTCAAAACGTTCTGGAAGATGGAAATCAAGTTGAACTGTGGACAATGTTTCATCTTTTCCAAGTGCTGTTTTCACTTGTACATCAAGCTTCGGTCCATAAAACGCTGCTTCACCTTCAGCTTCCACATAATCCACCTTTAAATCTTCCATTGTTTCTTTTAACATCGCTTGTGCTTTTTCCCACATGGCATCATTATCCACATACTTTTCTTTATCCTCAGGATCACGATACGAAAGTCGGAAATAATAATCCGTAATACCGAAATCTTCATACACCTTTTGTACCAATTCTACAACTCGGATAAACTCATCCTTTAATTGATCAGGACGTGCAAAAATATGCGCATCATTTAAAGTCATTGCCCGTACGCGCTGCAGGCCAGCAAGTGCGCCAGACATTTCATAACGATGCATCATTCCCAATTCAGCAATACGGACAGGCAGATTACGATAACTATACAACTGATTTTTATAAATCATCATATGATGTGGGCAATTCATCGGACGAAGAACAAGTTCTTCATTATCCATTTTCATTTCAGGAAACATATCTTCTTTATAATGATCCCAATGACCACTTGTTTTATACAACTCGACACTACCTAATACGGGTGTATATACATGGTCGTAACCAAGTCGTTCTTCTAAATCAACAATGTAGCGCTCAATGATCCGACGAATGGTTGCACCTTTAGGCAGCCATAATGGCAATCCTTGCCCCACTTTTTGTGACACTGTAAAAATACCTAACTCTTTTCCAAGTTTACGATGATCTCGTTCCTTTCGTTCTTCGAGGATCTTTAAATACGCTTCAACTTCGCTTTGCTTTTGAAATGCTGTCCCGTAAATTCGTTGTAACTGTTTATTATTGCTGTCCCCTCGCCAGTAAGCTCCGGAAATACTTAACAACTTAAAGGCTTTAATCTTATTCGTTGAAGGAACATGAACCCCCCGACACAAGTCAAAAAACTCACCCTGCTTGTAAATAGTGACTTGTTCACCTTCAGGAATAGCATCAATCAACTCTAGTTTTAGTTGATCATCTTGGAACATTTTTTTGGCTTCTTCTCGTGACACTTCGACCCGCTCAATTTCTAGAGCTTCATCTACAATCCGCTTCATTTCCTTTTCAATTTTAGCAAGATCCTCTGGTGTGACAGAATGTTCCATATCAAAATCATAATAGAATCCTTCCTCAATAACTGGACCTACGCCAAAGTTGACGTCTTTATAAAGCCTTTTTATTGCCTGTGCCATTAGGTGGGCGGTCGAATGACGCATTATTTCAATACCTTCATCATCTTTATAAGTAATAATCTCGATACGACCACCATGATCTAATTCTCTTCTTAGATCAAATAGCTTGTCGTCCAATTTAATAGCTAATGCCTGCTTTTTCAATCCCGAAGAAATAGAAGCTGCAATCTCTTCTCCGGTAGTTCCTGTAGGAAATGCTTTTTCCGCACCATCTGGAAAAATAAATGTTAATTGTTCAGTCACTGCTCTCACTCCTTCTTCAATTAAAAAACGCTCGTTCCTCTGCTAAAAAGCAAAGGGACGAGCGTTGTTAGTAACGTCGTGGTTCCACCCTAATTCCCGTAAAAATATACGGCTTCATGCATCTTTAACGCAGATGATACGCTGCTATATACTTTCCTTCCATAGCAGGGCTCCAAGGTGGTAAATCATTATTGTATGTGGAAGCTTCCAGCCAAAGACTCCCTTCTCTTGCCATACATCTCATAATGATTCATGTCCTTTTCCTAACCTGTAATTCACATATATATATAGTATAATCTGTATTATAGCGCTCGTTCCATGAAAAAGCAAGACTTAGAATTACCCTTTCTTTGTAAAATAAACAAATGGAAACTGATGGAGCGGTTCAAAGATAACTCTTTCTTGAAAAACATTAATAACGGTTAATGTTTTTGGATCAGACGGATCATCCCCGTATATATAAATCTTTTTGGGCGCCATTGCTATTAATGGTGATAAATTTAATTCACTCTCGTCTAACCCAACAAGATACAGTGGCTCTTTTTGCATTAAAGTACGCAGTTCCGTATTCGAAAATGGTTTACCATTCTCTTTAAAAAAGGAAAATGTATCTCCCTGCAAAAGATAAACCGCGGATACAGAAGGTTCTCGCCGTGCAATATATCCCCTGAGCATATTGATAAATTCCTGATGTTCTTCTTCTCGTTTATATTCGTCAATAGCAAGTCCAACATAATGAATAATGTAGTCTCTAAACACTTTCAAACGAAATTTAACTAGCGAATCATAGTGAATGGTGACAGTATCCTTTATGTTAGCGATAAACAAGGATTCAAGCAATTGATAGGGATCTTCTTTTTTATGAACGAGCAGATCATTCTTATCCCTACCTGCCATCACCCAATTCGTTAATTCAAGAATTTTCTCCTTTTCATCTGCATCCGTATAGTAATAAAAATCTTCAATTACGGATGTAATTAGCTTACTTAAACGATGTGTCATATAAACATCTGTCAACGATTTAGCAATTGCTCCAGTAAGTACTTGACCAGGTATATGTTCTTCAAATTGTAAAAGATTCCCCCATTCTTTATGAGTTTTCCAGTGCAAATTAATGTGTTTGTTATGCTGTCGCATCCTTTCACAGAACCGAATAACTTCTTTATCTGACTCAATAAATAATTCCACCAATAAACATCACCCTCATCCAACCAAACTGTTACATTATATGGACAAAGAGTTAAAATAATGAGTAATCCATAAAAACTAGTAAATTACAATGAAAGTAGAATTTTTTATAAAAAACATGATTCAAAATGCTAGAGTGATTTTCCAAAAAAACTAGCAGATAGAGTCAGAGGATTGACATCTGCTAGTTACAACTAAAAGGTATGATTGGGTAATCTATTTTATACTATAATGCTATCTAACCAACCAAAAGGATATTAAAACCGTACGAGAAACGTCTTTTTTTAGGATATGTGTCATCTACTCAGAAAATCAATTGTCTTCGATAATTCATTTACCAGATACTTAGATGCAATCCTGCACAAGTCTGTCATTAAACCATCCCTTTTACTAGAGCTGGTTTGTATATAAGTAAAAAATTACGTACGCCGATTCTCGGAAAATACAGGAATTGGCTGACTAACTTGTTTGATACGTTCAATCACTCGTCCAGCTTTTACTTTTTCAACACCGGTTTTTGTAAGCGCCAAATGTGATTCTAATTCCTCCATACTGTAATTGGAGGTAAAAAAGACTGGTAAACCTTCCATCATACGAAATTGCAACAGAGATCCTAAAATTTCATCCCGAAACCATGATGACTGCATTTCTGCACCAATATCATCGAGCATTAATACATCTGCCTTTTTAAAATAGTCCAGCTTTGTATTTAACGAATCGTCTTTCATGGAAGCTTTCATCTCTCGTACAAATTCAGGCATATAAATAAGTGATGAGGAGATATACATTTCCTTTAACTTATTTGCCAATGCGCCTAGAAAATATGTTTTTCCAACGCCAAACGGGCCATATAAATATAGTCCCTTTTGTGGTATATTTTGCTTACAACCTTCAATGAATTTCAAAATTTCCCGTACTGCTTTACTCCGCTTTGGATCAGCATCAATATAATCAATCTTAGCTTCTAATATTTGTTTTGGCATATATAAACTTTGAACTAACCGCTGCTGTTCTAACTGCTTTTCATAATCAATGCGTTGAAAGCACTTTTTATAAGATAAACGGATTTCTTTCCCTTCAACATGTAAAACTGGTGAATAGCCCGGGATCATATTCATGCATTTATCTAAGCTCGTGCATTTATCGCATTGCTTTACTTGCGATTTAAATTCATATAATTTGATTATATTTTTATCAATTTCTTTTTTGGTCAGTTGTGGATGTTTAGCCAAAAAAGCTTTAATCTCCGGATCATTCAGGATTTCCTGTTTGATTTTCGTATAATGTTCCTGAAAGTTTTTATTTTCTCTCATCCACTTTTGCAATGTCGATCGTACCGGTTTCATATCCATCATCCTTGAAATTGCTATTATTTATCATTACTAGAATACTGCTTTAAGAGCGCTGCTATTTCTTTTTGCTCTTGTACTTCATCCACCTGTTCTTCATATGTAGCTACTGCTTCTTGTTTTTGCCGTTGCTTCTGTTCTTTGAACCAGTCTGGTATTACCTCTTTTGATTGTCTGCTACTATAGTTATTTCTAGTATTCTTTGCTTTTTGATTATTTTTTACTTCTTGTTTAGCAAAGTCCATTGCTTCTTTTGCTGTTTTTAAATTCGCTCTTGACCAATGACTTGCAATTTTTGAAAGATAGTTTTTAGTTAGCTTCATATTTGTTTGCAATAAAACATAGTGAATTAATACATTCATAACCGGGGTTGGCAGTCCTTGAGATGTCATAACCTCACCCACTAAGCGTAAGTCTTGTTCCGAAGCTTGATGACCGCCTGATAAATCTTCCAGTAGCTGTTTTGGAGAAATCGTTTCAAAATGTTGAATAAGCTTTTCTTCTTTTGTTTTTGGCGTTTTCTGTTCCGTAGATGTTGGGCTAACTTTTTCTGTCTTATCAATCAGTCGAACATGACTTCCTTTATATTTGGATTGAAATAAATCATAGCAAGCTGCTTTAAACTCTTCTATATTTAAGCTATTATCTTCTGTTAACGCCCAAATAACTGCTTTCTCTACTTCGTATGTAGCTAAATCATATAAAAACATCATCTGGGAAATCAGTTTACGGTTATAGCCCGTTAGCACTTTTTTCTCTGGGATCATGCGCTGTTTTAAACTTTGCTCGATTGGTGCAAAATCTATACCTTTTATATCAGGCGTTCGATCCAATGATTGCTCTTTTACATTCGGTTGAAAATCAGAAGTAATTGTTTCAAACACATCCTGAAAGGAAGCAGTTATATTTATACCGTATTTCTCATCTGCCACTGGTAAAAAATGTTGCTTTAATCGATCATATTTATCAGGACCAATATGATGATATAAAAGCTGAGATAACATTGGATCTTGAAAAAATCGTTCCGGCGAATAGACAGGCAGTAATACATAAGTAAAAACCCGGTTTGCTTCGTTATCCATTTGATAAGTTTTAAGCAAACCTATTCCTTCGAGTTTTAGTCTGGCAGTATATATCTCGTCTAAAGGAAGATTCAAATAATTCATAAGCGTATGATGAGTTTGAGGAGTTGGTTTATCACCCAGGATGTCTCGTTCATGCAGTAATGTTTGATATAGGATGGTCGCATTTAAACCAATTAATGGTTGGTACAGATGCGTTAACGACTTTGCATAATCCATTGGTAACGATTCCTGGACTACTACAAAATAGCCTTCGACAGGTAATATCTTGCCGATCCTATTCATGTTGAATCTATTCCTTTCCATCTGATTCATTCTTTTTATCACTATCAATGATCTCTTTTAATTCATCGAGAAAAACATTGATATCTTTAAATTGACGATAAACAGAAGCAAACCTTACGTAGGCAACTTCATCAACTTCTGACAGACGATCCATCACCCGTTCGCCTACCTCTTTACTATTCACTTCTGAAATTCCTTCATTTCGCAGATCCTTCTCTACATTTAAAGCTATTTCTTCAATGGTTTCTAATGGAACCGGACGCTTTTCACAAGCCTTTATTAATCCACGTATTAACTTGTCACGACTAAATTCCTGTCTCGCTCCATCTTTTTTTACAACGATTAAAGGAACAGCTTCAATCCGCTCAAAAGTCGTAAATCGAAAGCCACAATGCTCACATTCTCTGCGTCTGCGAATTGCTTGTCCTTCTTCAATTGGTCTCGAGTCCAATACTTTTGTACTTTTGTTATGGCAATTTGAACATCTCATCGTTCTGCCCACTCCTCATTTTTACCGTTACCTAGCTTGTTTCGTAATTAATGGTAATACATGATTAATTTCTTTGTAAAGCCGTTGAATAATTTTTGTGCTATAACCAAAATCAAACGGAAGTGCAGTCTCTGTTGTAACCGAAAAGTCCACTGCAGTTTGAAAAGGTCTCACCATAATGATCGTTACGATGATAAACGCTTGTCTTCTTTTTTTAACTTTTACACTTATTTCTCCATGCTCTTCAGAAATGGAATGTAATTCGTATGTTTCTGATCGACCAAGAATCCCCTCAATTGCACGCATTGCTTTTTCTTTTGTTGTTTTATAATAATGGGTACGTAACGTTGAATCCCAATGATTATCCTGAGTTTCAGCATGATTATTAAGATATTTGGAAATCATATTGCGAAATTCCATTTTTTGCCACCTCGGTGCAAGTTTATTCCTGTGTATAGTATTCCTATTTTAACATGTTTTACAGAAAACCTCTATGATTCTATCTTTATTGAAATCTTAGCTGACAACAAGACTTTGATGCAGATAGCTAGACGAATAAAGTGAAACTTCATTCAGTAGGAGTTTTCTTCCATCTCCTACTGAATGTTAGTTGAACGAATCGGGCATTTAGGTGCCGTTTTCCCCCACTTAGCTCCTTTTGTATGAACTCAGGGATCTTGAAGTGGGAGTTTTACGGCACCTTACATGCGGGATAAAGCTACTATCAAAAAATATCTACTATGTAAAAATAAATATAATTGTCCTAGATAATAAAAAGACAACATGGGCTGACAGACGTATTCGCCTACCAACCCATGTTTATTTTATGTGCTTACAATTATAAATTTTGAAATTGTTTAATCCTAAGAACTCCTACTCCCCGCGGTATTTCTAGCTTTTCAACACGGTTCGCCTCAAGCATGGTAATAATATATTGTACAGCTTTATGGGGATCGATTATATTTCCGCATGTATAAACATCTATGCTGGCATAACCATGCTCAGGAAAGCTATGCACAGTTAGATGGGATTCTGAAATAATCACAACACCACTTATACCAATAGGCGCGAATTTATGAAAGGTTACTTCACGAATTTCTGCACCTGATTTTAGGGCAGCTTCCACAAAAATCTGCTCTAGTATATCGATATTATTTAATTTGTTTACATTACATTGCCAAAGTTCAGCAATGACATGTCTTCCCATTGTATCCATTTTTTTCACCCTTATGGCATATTAATTACTGCCTTTATCCTGTCAATGGAGGGAAGTTTATTGATCAGCTTACCCCTTAAAACAGAAAAATAATTTAAACAATGATACAACGAAAAGTATAAACTGTCTGACCGTCATTTGCAATTCATTTCGTTTGGCAATGTTCTAAAATATTCTCTTTTCATTCTAGCTAATTTGAACATGCTTTTGGTGCATATAATGTCCGACATATTTTGCTAGATCCATAACTCGTGCGGAATAGCCCCATTCATTATCATACCAGGCAAGCACTTTCAATTTATGATCTTCCATTACGATCGTTGACAATCCGTCAATAATTGCTGAATAATCCGTCGTCGTGTAATCGATGGATACTAAAGGTGCATCGCTATAATAAACAATCCCCTTGTACTCAGCTTCAGCAGCCTTCATAAAGATATCATTTACTTGTTTGGCAGTAACCGTTTCTTCCACATCTACTACAAGGTCAACAAGGGAGACATTGGGTGTTGGAACACGTAAAGCCATCCCATGCAGTTTTCCATTTAGGTGTGGTAACACTTCACCTAACGCCTTTGCTGCTCCTGTTGAAGTAGGAATGATAGATTGAGTACAGCTTCTAGCTCGTCTTAAATCTTTATGTGGATTATCAATATTTTTTTGATCGTTTGTAAAAGCATGTACGGTCGTCATAAGACCATTCTTAACTGTAAAATGTTCATCAATAATTTTTACTATCGGAGCAAGGCAATTGGTTGTACATGAAGCGTTAGAAATAACTTGGTGCTTATCGGGGTCATAAGATTGTTCATTGACACTCATAACAATGGTGCAGTCTACTTCTTTACCTGGCGCTGTAATAATTACCTTTTTTGCTCCAGCACGAATATGTGCTCCTGCACTCTCCTTTGTTTTGAACTTACCAGTTGCTTCGATAACTACATCAATTTCTAGTTCTTCCCAAGGCAACTGTTCAGGAAGTCGAGAATTAACGAGCTTTACTTTTTTATTATCAACCATAATTCCATGATGAAGCGGTTTCACTTCTTTATTAAAAATACCATGTACACTATCATATTTAATTAAGTGGGCTAATGTTTCAGCAGGATAACTAGCATTAATAGCTACTATATCCAATTGCTCATCATCAATAGCCTGCCGAAACACCATTCTTCCAATTCGCCCAAAACCATTTATTGCAACCCGAGTTTTCCTCATTTGTCTTCCTCCCACTATGAGTTATACTTTTTCTGCTTATTTACTAATTAGTATAACATATTAACGATTGTGTGTGACCCTTATTTTAAGTTTTACTTTATGTTTCAGTTTTCTAACTATTAAAACTTTCCTGTTGTTACTTGAAAATGACAATAGACCTTGAGTTTACTCTCCCCTCTATACCGTTCCTCATTAGACTACTAATTCAAGCAAGAAAACTAGTAAAACGAAAAACCAATGTTGCCTTATCATAGGAAGAAGAACAAAGTTGCTACAGCTTGTGTGCATGAGCTACGATGCTACTTTTCAAAAAGTTATCCGAAGCAATAAAAAAGCGGCCCCGCTTATTTAAGGACCGCTTACTCTTGTTAAACTATGCTATATGTCTTATCCTATCTACAGAAGTTAAGACATTGCTTCACTAAATTATCCTTATGCGATTAGTCTCCTTAGATTCATAGATCTTATGTTGGATATGGAACTACGTAATAACACCCCAGGACTTTAATATTTTTTCCAATTGCTTATAGGTTTTATATTTAGAGCCATTATTATCGATTACAGCATCTGCCTTTTTCGCTTTTTCTTTCACTGGTATTTGTGCTTGTATACGTTGAATGGCTTCTTGTTCGGTATACTCATTTCGCTCCATTAATCTTTGAAGCTGCACATCCTCATCTGCATAAACAACAATCGTCTTATCGACGAGATGTGTTAGATTATTTTCATACAAAAGCGGAATATCTAAAACGACACATGGTGCTTTAGCCTGGAGATAAGCATCTCTTTTTTCGATCATTTTTTCTCTCACTGCAGGATGAACAATTTTATTTAATTGATCTCGTTTCGCTTCATCAGCGAATACTATTTCACCAAGCATTTGTCGATTTAATGTTTTATCTGCTCGCAAAATTTGCTGGCCGAATTGATCAACGATTTGTTTGTAAGCTAACTCGCCTGGTTTAACTACTTCCCTTGCGACCTTATCGGCATCAATTACAGGAATATTAAAATCGTCAAACATAAGTGAGACGGTACTTTTTCCCGTTGCGATACTTCCAGTTAAACCGATAATCATGGACATCATCATCTCACCTCTTTAGCGGTTGGCAATTGGTACAAACATGTGTACCGCGCCCACCGACTTTCATTTTAGCGATTGGACTTCCACACATCTTACAGTTTTTTTCTTCTTGACCGTACACATACAATTCCTGTTGAAACATCCCCATCTCGCCTTGACCGTTCACATAAGAGCGAATGGTTGTTCCTCCTTGTAATACAGCTTGTTCCATTGTTGCAATGGCCTGTTTACGAATTCCTTTTATTTCTTTATGTGTTAATTTATTTGCCTGTCTTAACGGATGAATACCTGATCGAAATAGTGTTTCATCTACATAAATATTACCTAAACCAGCAACAACTGTTTGATCTAACAAAGCCGATTTAATAACACGCTGTGTCTTTTTTAATTTTTTTATAAAATAATCGTCTGTAAACTCCGAATCGAATGGGTCAGGACCTAATAAGCATAATGGTTTATGCTCCATTTCCTCTCCTTTATAAAACAAATGCATCGTACCAAATTTCCGCACATCATTATAGCGTAATTCTTCACCATTGGTTAGCTTAAATATAACATGTGTATGCTTTTTAACTGGTTCTTCTTTTGGAGTTACGCTGTATTTTCCTTCCATACGTAAATGGGATACAAGTACATAGTCATTTAGCTGAAATAATAAAAATTTACCTTTACGTTCAATATCTAAAATGGTTTGACCACTTATTTCTGATTTAAATTGCTCCACATCATCTGGTCTTTTAATAATTTTTGGCCAGTAAACCTCTACTTGCTCAATCGTCTTATTCATTACAAACTGCTTTAACGTATTTCGAATTGTTTCTACTTCTGGTAATTCCGGCATCTCCCTAGCTCCTTACTTTGCATCAAACCAGCTGTCACCATAGGCATAATCTACCTTTAAAGGTACATTGAGATTAACCGCATTTTCCATAACAGCTGGTACTATTTCAATTAATTTGTCGATTTCTGACTTCGGTGCCTCCATGATTAATTCATCATGTACTTGCAAAAGCATTCTAGCTTTTAGCTTTACTTCTTTTAACTTATGATCTAAATCAATCATCGCTTTTTTAATAATGTCTGCAGCACTTCCCTGTATTGGCGTGTTCATTGCAGTTCGCTCTGCAAAACTTCTTTTATTAAAATTCCTGCTTGTAATGTCTGGTAAATATCTTCTTCGCTTCATCAACGTGCTGACATATCCTTTATGTTTTGCTTCTTGAACGATCTCTTCCATGTACGCTTTGACACCAGGATAACTTGCAAAATAGCGATCAATAAACTGCTTTGCTTCTTTTCTGGTAATTCCTAAATTTTGTGACAGACCGTAATCGCTAATCCCGTATACAATTCCAAAGTTTACTGCTTTAGCTTGTCTTCGCATATTTGAAGTAACTGCTTCTTTATCGACATGAAAAACATCCATCGCTGTCTGGGTATGAATATCCAAATCATGTTGAAATGCGCTGATTAATTTTTCATCATTGGCAATATGTGCTAACACCCGCAGCTCAATTTGCGAATAATCGGCAGCAAACATGAGCCATCCCTCTTGTTCAGGGATAAAAGCTTGACGGATTTTCCTACCTTCTTCTAAACGGATAGGGATATTTTGCAAATTAGGATCGATCGAGCTTAAACGCCCGGTTTGTGTTAAAGCTTGATTAAAGCGGGTATGAATTTTGCCAGTGTCCTTATTGACAACCTTTAATAACCCTTCAATATATGTCGATTGCAATTTTCCTAGCTGGCGATATAGTAATAGCTTTGGAATAATTTTATGCTCATCCTGTAACTGCTCTAAGACATCAGCAGCCGTTGAATAGCCTGTTTTCGTTTTCTTTATAACAGGAAGACCTAATTTATCAAAGAGGATCGTGCCTAATTGCTTAGGTGAGTTTAAGTTAAATTCTTCACCAGCTAATTCGTGTACTTCTTGTTCCAGTTCAGCTAACCGTTCTTTTAAATCTATTCGCATTTCTTCTAAGCGACTTTCATCAACACGGACACCTGTATGCTCCATTTCCCCAAGAATTAAAGCTAGCGGCATTTCCAGCTCCGTAAAGAGTTCATATTGTTCATTTTCCTGCAACTGATTTTCCATTTTCTCTTTTAAATTATATAAAGTCATTGCTTTTCTAACGACATGATCAGCAAGAACTGACTGTTCTGGGACGTGCTGCTTTGCCCCTTTTCCATACACTTCTTCATCAAATAGACAATCTGTACGCCCCATCCGATGCCCAATTGCAGGTATATCATGATTATTTTCAGAAGGATTCAATAAGTAAGAAGCAAGCAACATATCAAAGATAATGCCTTTAATATGAATATCATTTCGTAATAGCGATACGAGTGTTTTCTTGGCATCAAAAACGATTTTTTGTTGATCTTCAGCCTCTAGCCAATTTTTAAATATGTTTGATTCTAAGGCTACTTCTGTTGGTATAAAGTAAGCATGATTAGAATTAACAATGGAGAAGCCCTCAATTGATGCTTGGTGATAATTTTCTTCTATCATTTCTACAATTAAAGCTTCTTCACCAGTAAATAAATCGTCGTTTATCTCTTTAAGTACTGTAAAATCAATTGCAGATTGCTCATTAACTGTAGTGGTATCCTCATCTTCTTTCCCTTCGATTCGATGTAACAAAGACTTAAAGCCCAGCTCCCTAAAAATCGAACTTACCTCGCTTTGCTGATAACCATCATACTTAACATCATCAGGTTGAATCGTAATAGGAGTATCACGCTTAATCGTTACAAGCTGTTTACTCATAAACGCCTCATCTTTGTGGTTTGCTAACTTTTCTTTTAATTTTTTTCCACTAACTTGATCCAGATTTTCATAGACCTTTTCTAATGAGTGAAATTGCTTTAAGAGCTTAATAGCCGTTTTTTCACCAACCCCAGGTACACCAGGAATATTATCCGAGCTATCACCCATCAATGCCTTTAAATCAATGATTTGTTTTTCGCTGATTTCCATTTTCCCTTTTAAATAATCTGGAGTGTATCGTTCCACCTCACTTATACCTTTTTTCGTTAAAGTTACAGTTACCTTGTCTGATACTAATTGGAGTAAATCTTTATCTCCAGAAATAACCGTCACATCCCAGCCATCTTCTTCTACTTGTTTGGATAATGTTCCAATAATATCATCCGCTTCATAGTTATCCAGTTCATAGTGGGCAATCTGAAATGCATCTAATACTTCTTTTAGCAATGGAAACTGTTCTGATAGTTCCGGTGGCGTTTTTTGCCTTCCACCTTTATATTCTTTATACGTTTCATGCCTGAATGTTGTTTTGCCGGCATCAAAAGCAACAAGCATATGTGTTGGTTTTTCTTCCTCCATCATTCTTAATAACATCGTCGTAAATCCATATACAGCATTTGTATAAATGCCTTTATCGTTATTTAAAAGCGGCAGTGCAAAAAATGCCCGATAAATTATACTATTTCCATCAATTAAAACCAGTTTATTGCCCATGATTTCGCCTCCGATAATTTCATCATTAAGCATATTTTATCATTCTAGCTACATAAAGTGAAACAACAGTGTTGGTACGAAGACTGAAAACCTTACGAATATTGCTGTAACCACGTGCAGCTTCGTCAAAGTGATTGACTATTAGAAAATATTGCAAATAAAAAATAGCATAGCACCTGTTAGTACCACTTGCTTAAGTGACTAACCGCTGATTCCTATAAGCTATTTGCTAGTCACTGAATAAATAAACTTGGTACTATTACTTTCAAACGGATAGCTCTCCAAAAAAATAAAAAACATCCCTGCTCAGGAATGTTTTTTATTTTTTTTATTTATCGGTAAACATACCGTTATTGCGGTTCCCTTATTTACTTCACTTTCAATATTAATCTCACCATCATGAACTTCCACAATATGTTTAACGATAGCTAAACCTAGCCCCGTTCCTCCTGTATTCCGGCTTCTCGCTTTATCTACTCGATAAAACCGTTCAAATATGCGTGGGATAGCATCCTTTTCAATACCTATTCCAGTATCCTCTACTTGTATACATACATAATCATTAACTTCATTGATTTTTAAAGAAATACTTCCATTTTCTGGAGTGTAATTTACAGCATTATCAATTAAATTAATAATAATTTGTTTTACTTTTTCTTTATCTGCTGTTAATTGCAGATCCGTTTCGATTTGTTTATTAAATGTGAGCTGTTTATTCTGCACCCTTTGTTCTATAATCGGCATTACTTCTTGAACAATCTCATTTACTGAAAAGGTGGTAAGGACAAGTTGAAGGTTTTCCTTTTCTAACCGGGATAAAATCAATAAATCCTCAATTAATAGTTGCAATCGATGGCTTTCTTTATAGATAATCTCCAAAAACTCTTTATTTTTTTCCAGATCCTTCATTGGATCGTCTAACAACGTTTCAGCAAATCCTTTAATCGAAGTAATTGGAGTTTTTAGCTCATGGGAAACATTAGCTACAAAGTCTTTCCGCATTAATTCCAATTTTTTCAACTCTGTAATATCATAAAGTACGAGTACAGCACCTTTTAGTAAGTTTCGATCATCAAATATAGGTGCTCCTACTATCTCAATATAATATTTATCGAGACCCTTATAATGAGTAAATTCTTCTTTTATATTGCGTTCATAAAGGAAGGTTAGCTGTACTGTTTCATGAATGACCTCATTATGGAGAACATCATAATAAAGATGTCCTTGAACCTCATTCGGTGTTTGATCAAACATAGCTAAAAATTTGCGATTAGCAAAGTGAATATATCCTTTAGCATCGATTAGAACAAGGCCGCTCTCCGTATTTTCAACAATGGTTGATAATTGCTCTGATTTCATTTGTTCTTGTATGGTCAGTTCATTTAAATTACGAGCAAGCGCATTAATTTTTGTACTTAATTGACCAATACTATTGTTTGCTGGATGATGAAATCTTGCACGATAATTACCTTTTACAATTTCATCAATTGTTTTTGTTGCTTTTTTTACCGGTTTAATGAATGTTTCGTATAAGTGCAACAAAAATAATACTAAAATGATAAATTGAATAATTAATACTGCGGCAATTACTAAATATTCACCTACTAATATACTTAATAATATATCGGTTAAAGACACTACAAGCAGAATTCCTATAGTGTAACCGAATATTGGTTTTTCAAACAAAAATCGCATTAACTAGGGTCCTCCAATTTATACCCCAGACCTCGAACTGTTTTAATATAAACAGGTTTTTTGGAATCTGGTTCAATTTTATCGCGTAAATGAGAAATGTGCACATCTACAATACGTGTATCACCAACAAAATCATAGTCCCAAACTCCACTAAGCAGTTGATCTCTAGAAATGACCTTCCCTTTATTTTTTGCTAAATAATAAAGTAATTCAAACTCTTTCCTTGTAAATGTAATCACTTTTCCATTCATTTCCGCTTCATATCTTTCAGGAAATACGGTTATGTTGCCAACCTGAATATACGAAAAATTTGACTTTTCTACTCGCTTAGACCGTCGTAAGATTGCCTTTATTCTAGCGATAACCTCTTTTGGACTAAACGGTTTCGTTAAATAATCATCGGCTCCAAGTTCCAACCCAAGCACTTTATCAAATTCCTCATCCTTAGCTGTAAGCATGAGAATTGGTGTATTTATTTGATTATTACGTAAATACCTACAAACATCCATGCCGTCCATTTCAGGGAGCATCAGATCTAAAACAATCAAATCATAACTGTTGCTCTCTGCTTTTTGCACAGCTTGAGAACCATCATAAGCTACATCGGTAATAAAACCTGCCTTTTCAATATTGAACTTCAGTAAAGTTACAATTGACTTCTCGTCATCTACAATTAAAATTTTCTCGTTCATATCCAGTCCCCGTTTCTAATCACTAGTAGTTAATAGGTTCCACCTCCATCTTACAATGAATCGCATTGAAAGTGAATACGATAAGAGTTTGTAAATTTATTTTTACACAAGATCAATGGTTTGGGATGGTAAAATATAGTATATTCCATATATATGAGTAAATAAACAATCACATACATAAATTGAATTAAAAAAAGTTTTCTAAAGATTGTGCAGTCAATGTATTTGGTCGACTCGCAGGAATAACATAAAGCTTTCCAGTAATCACCTCATCTCCTTTTTCATCTTTACCGGTAACATTCATCGCAATACGCTGATTTGCTTCATCAATTGCAATGACCTCTAATGTAAAATAAACTTTTGTATTGTGGTACACTGGTTTTGTGAAAATGATCTCATGGTGTGTAATATGACTACCGGGACCAGGCAAATGCATCGATACGAGGGAGGAAACCATTCCAAACAGCATGACGGCTGGTACGATTGGTCTTTTATATGGGGTTAATGAAGCATAATCATGCTGAAGGTATAAAGGATTAGCATCATTCGTTAAACCTAAATATAATAATAGATCTCGATCCACCACTTTTTTCGTTTCACTATAGTTATCACCAATCTGAATATCTTTCAATTCTTTACCTAAAGGTCTTCTCTTTCCTATCATTCTGAGCCCTCCCCATTAATGTAAACGCTTTCTATTATATCAAAAATTCACATTATTGCCAATGGTAAAACAAAACTGAGTCTGTCAAGTATTTACAGGAGCAACTCTCATCTTTTTCATTTTCTGTTATACAGCGCCTCATTTGAAAAAAGCTTTTTAAGATAAAAAGCCTTTACCTACAAAAAGTAGATAAAAGCCTTTTGTTAGATTAATTATTTTAGCACCTCTAATACTTTTTTTACAGAATCAGCAGATTTATTCAAAGCGACCTTTTCTTCTTCCGTTAGATCTAATTCGATAATTTTTTCTATACCGTTACCGCCTAAAATCGTTGGTACACCAAGATAAATATCCGAATAGCCATATTCACCTTCTAAGTACGCAATTGCCGGAAGTATGCGGCGCTGATCTTTTAAAATTGTCTCTGCCATTACTGTAAGTGATGCAGCCGGGGCATAGTATGCACTACCATTTCCTAGTAAGCCGACAATTTCTCCGCCACCTTTTCTCGTACGTTCAACAATTGCATCTAAACGTTCTTTTGAAATCAATTTTTCTAGTGGAACGCCTCCAGCATAGGAATAACGAATGAGTGGAACCATATCATCTCCATGGCCCCCTAATACGAAACCAGTAACATCCTTAACGGATACATTTAATTCTTGCGCAACAAACGTACAGAATCTTGCTGTATCTAATACACCAGATTGACCAATGACACGTTCTTTTGGGAGGCCTGTTTCTTTAAAAACAGTATAAGTCATAGCATCAACAGGATTTGTGAGTACAACAATATATGTGTCAGGCGAATATTTCACAATTTCTGTAGCTACAGATTTCATAATTTTAGCATTGGTATTAACTAGGTCATCTCGGCTCATTCCGGGCTTTCGTGCAATACCTGCAGTAATAATCACCAGATCAGAATCTTTCGTATGTTCATAGTTGGACGTTCCAATAATAGAAGCGTCAAATCCCTGTACAGGACTTGCCTCAAGCATATCTAATGCCTTTCCTTTCGTTGGATCCTCCATATTAGGGATATCAACAAGTACGACATCGCCTAATTCCTTTTGCGCTATCATTAAGGCTGTTGTAGCTCCGGTAAAGCCTGAACCGATTACTGATATTTTTCTTCTTTTTATCCCCATTTTTAAAATCCCCTTTGTTCTTTTAGACTAGTAAGTATAATTCCTTCTATAAAGATTACGCTACGTCGTACGGAATCAACTAGTACAGGCGTCGCAATAATAAACATTTCGCAAAAAGCAACACAAGCACAGTATAGGCAACATAAAGTACCTATACTGTTTATAAACTACTATTATATTAACCCATATTTTTAATTAGTTCATTACCAAATTCAGAGCACTTCACTTCCGTTGCACCTTCCATTAATCGAGCAAAATCGTAGGTAACCACCTTTGAAGCAATGGTCTTATCCATAGCTGTTGTTATCAAATCAGCTGCTTCTCTCCAATCTATATGTTCAAGCATTAAAACGGCCGATAGAATCACAGAGGATGGATTTACTTTGTCTAATCCTGCATACTTAGGTGCAGTTCCGTGGGTAGCTTCAAAAATAGCATGCCCTGTATCATAATTAATGTTTGCTCCGGGAGCAATTCCAATTCCGCCTACTTGAGCAGCAAGCGCATCAGAAATATAATCCCCATTTAAATTCATCGTAGCAACAACATCAAACTCTTTCGGTCGTGTTAAAATCTGTTGTAAGAAAATATCAGCGATAGCATCCTTTATCAAAATTTTTCCAGCTGCAAGTGCCTCATCTTGTGCTTTATTTGCCGCATCCTTTCCTTCTTTTTCAACAATGCGGTCATACTCTGCCCAAGTAAAGACTTTGTCACCAAATTCTTTCTCGGCAACCTCATAACCCCAAATTTTAAATGCGCCTTCTGTAAATTTCATGATGTTACCTTTATGTACTAAAGTAACACTCTTGCGCCCTTCATTAATCGCATATTGAATACTTGCACGTACAAGACGTTTCGTTCCTTCTTCAGAAACTGGCTTTACCCCAATTCCAGAAGTTTCTGGAAAGCGAATGTTTGTTACATTCATTTCTTCTTTTAAAAACTTGATCACTTTTTTCACTTCATCTGTTCCATTTTGCCACTCAATTCCGGCATAAATATCTTCTGTATTTTCACGGAAGATAACCATGTCTACATCTTCAGGACGTTTAACCGGAGACGGTACTCCATCAAAATAACGAACTGGGCGAAGACATGTAAAGAGATCTAATTCTTGGCGTAGTGCAACGTTTAAGGAACGAAATCCACCACCAATTGGTGTTGTAAGCGGTCCTTTAATAGCGATTTTATACTCATCTATTTTGTCCAACGTATCTTGTGGTAACCATTCTCCAGTCTTGTCATACGCTTTTTGCCCTGCATAAACCTCTAGCCAATCAATTTCCTTGGTACCGTTATACGCTTTTTCCACTGCAGCTTCAATCACTTTTTTTGCAGCTGACCAAATATCCGGTCCCGTTCCATCACCTTCAATAAAAGGTATAATTGGTTTGTTTGGAACTTTCAACTGTCCATTCTCTACTATAATTTTTTCTCCCTTTGTCATAACAATCATTACCTCCTAATGTCATTTCTGTATATAGTTTAGCAAAAATAAGTCCTGCTGAACATCTTTGCTTATTGCCTGATTGTTGGCAAGATTCCATCTATTGATGTTGAGGTAGTAACTAATAATCCTTTATCGTTGATCAATAGTAATATATTTTGGTGATTTTGGTCCAGTATAATCTGCTCTTGGACGAATTAATCTGTTATCAGTATATTGCTCCAAAATATGAGCAAGCCAGCCAGATGTTCGACTAACTGCAAAAATCGGTGTAAATAAATCATGATCAATGCCCAAGCTATGATAAACCGATGCAGAATAAAAATCAACATTTGCTGGTAACCCTTTATGTTCTTTAATGTAATCTTCAATTTTTACAGACATATTATACCATTTCGGCTGTCCAGTTAATTCTGTCAATTGCTTTGACATTTCTTTTAAAAATTTTGCCCGTGGATCTCCATTACGGTACACACGGTGCCCCATCCCCATAATCTTTTCTTTATTATCTAATTTTTCTTGAATATAAGGGATTGCATTTTCTTCTTCTCCAATTTCCATCAACATTTGCATAACCCGTTCATTTGCACCACCATGTAGCGGCCCTTTCAATGCACCAATTGCAGCAGTAATTCCAGAATAAATATCTGAAAGAGTAGCTACACAGACCCTGGCAGTAAAAGTAGAAGCATTTAGTTCATGATCAGCGTGAAGTACAAGCGCTTTATTGATGGCTTCAACTTCAATATCCCTTGGGTCTTCTTCATTTAACATGTAAAGAAAATTTTCTGCATAACTATAATCTTGCTTCGGCTTAACCGGATCTTGCCCCTTCCGAATGCGCGCGAAAGCCGTTACAATTGATGCTATTTTTGCTTGTATACGGATTGCTTTCCGCTGATTTGCTTCTGGACTCATTACTTCTGCTTCATCATCATACAAGCCTAATAATGATACAGCTGTCCGTAATGCTGCCATTGGGTGAACTGTTGAAAGATCGTAGGAACGGAAATGTTTCACAATTCCATCTGGAAGTTCCATATTTGCAGCAAGTTCTTGCTTTAAAGCATCTAATTCGGCTTGGTTAGGAAGCTTTTGATTCCAAAGTAAGTAGATAACCTCTTCAAAACTGGAATATTCTGCCAAATCATCAATCTTGTAACCAACATACGTAAGTTGATCATCTATTATGGAACTAATTGACGATTGAGTTGCTACAACTCCTTCAAGCCCTTTCGTTGTTGCTGTCATAACAAACCCTCTCCTTTATAAATTATTTAGCACACTATCTTTCGACAATGTTTTAAAACTTATAAAAATTTATCCCCCTATGATAATTATAAAGTATTACGAATCTAATGTGAATTGAAACCGATTCAATTCACTATTTAGATTTTACTAGATACACAAATATTTTGCAAAAAAGAGTTTCTTTAGCTTCAACTTCGGTGAATCATTATCAAGTATAGAATTGGGGAAGTTTAGACAGATGCAGCACATTTCGACATTCATTACTAGAGTATCTTTATTAAAAACAATAGTTTATAAGACTATTTTGTTTATAAGTTGCATAAGTAATTAGAGAATGGTTTTTGATTTTTAATAAAATGGGGTTCAATTATGTACAAGCCACTTCTATTTCAATGTGTCCGATTGGTGCTTATCATTATTAGCATCGCATTGTTATGTTTCTCTATGACAATAAGCTTTAGCTATTTGTATCCACTGGCAATTGCCAGTTTAATTGCGATTATTCTTCATCCAGTTGTTACATTTTTAGAAGAAAGGTTAAAATTACCAAGATTATTAGGAACAACAGGAACCATGCTGGTACTTTTTTTTCTTCTAAGCGGCCTTTTATTTATTCTTGTTTCTGAATTTATCCAAGGAACCTTATTTTTAGCAGAACAATTGCCTACGCATTTCCAAACATTCAGTCTTTATTTGACAAATTTCATTGAGCAAAATATCATTCCTATATATCAAAAGTTAACTGCCTATTTTCAAACATTGAATGCTAGTCAACAAGCAGCCATTAGCGAAAACTTAAAGCACTTTATTAACAATCTTACAGCTTCTGCAACAACATTTTTACAAGGGGCGCTTCTTAAGTTACCAACGATTATTGCATCTTTACCCAGCTCTATTACAATCGTTATCTTTATTCTTTTAGCAGCCTTTATGATCACGGTTGACTATAAAAAAATCGTACTATTTTTTCACAAGCATATACCGAATACGTTTAAAATGCCAATCCATAAAGTGATTGTTCAGCTAAAAAAAACAATTATCGGATATGCAAAAGCCCAAATCATCCTTGTGCTGATTTCGGCTATTCTTGTATACGTCGGATTAGTTATTATACAGGTAAATCATGCTTTTACGATTACATTATACATTGCTCTTGTCGACTTATTTCCTTATATTGGTTCGGGTATTATTTTTATGCCATGGATCATTTATCTTTTTATAGTTGGAAATTACTCGATGTCGATTAATTTATCGATTTTGTACGGAATTGTTATCATCATTAGGCAATTAATTGAGCCAAAAATATTATCTTCTAGTATCGGTATCCATCCCCTTGTAGCACTAATAACATTATTTATTGGCATTCAATTTTGGGGAGTAATTGGATTTCTAATCGCACCTATCATGCTTATCTTTATTAACACGCTATATCGAGCAGGCACATTTAACGAGATTTGGAAATTTATTAAAGGATAAAACTCACCACCTTCGATATATGATGGTACGGTTTTTTATAAAGTACTTCATTATTGCTTCTATTTTTTTACTAAACATTCGCCGAGTTGGAGGTATAACTAATAGAAAACCAACCGCATCGGTAATAAAGCCCGGAGTGACTAACAAAACAGCTCCAATTAACACACATATTCCATTAATAATATATCCTGTAGGTGCTTCTCCACGCTGAATGGAAAGCTGTGCCTGATTCCATATCTCAATTCCTTGTTGTTTTGCTAAATAAAAGCCAATTGCGCCAGTCAATATAATCAATAACACAACCCACCAAGTTCCAATTATTCCACCAATCCAAATAAAAAGACCGATTTCGAGTGCAGAAAGAATAAATGCCGTAAGTAAAAACCATTTCATTGAATTTTTTCACCTCCATATGATTCAGTAGTGAGTAGTATAAATTTGTCTTCCCTGAAAAAACTGTACACGCTCTGCTGTAAAAGAAGATATAGAAAAAGAGGGGAGAGAACACCCTCTTTTTCTATATGAACATTAAAGTACTCTTGTATGCCCTTGATAGATGTCGCCTTTCGCACCATCAACAGTGATAATTTCATCATCTTTAATCACATCAAACACATCCTCAACACCAACGATTACAGGGATTCCTAAACTTAATCCAACAACCGCAGCATGAGAAGTAAGCCCAGCTTCTTCTGTAATAATACCAGCAGCCTTTTCTATTGCCGGCATCATTTCTTTTTCCGTACCGTAAGTAACTAATATATCGCCTTCTTGTACTTTTTCTATTGCTTCCTTCGCTGATTTTACAACAACTGCTCTGCCAAAAGCGCTTTTTCTTCCAATTCCCTGACCTTTTGCAATGATATCGCCAATGACATGAACCTTCATTAAATTCGTTGTACCACTTTCCCCAACCGGTACACCAGCGGTAATAATAACACGGTTTCCACGCTCAACCATTCCGGATTGTAAGCCTCTTTCTACTGCGATATCCAACATTTCGTCCGTAGAGCCTGCACGTTTACATGTAACTGCATGTACACCCCAGACTAAGGAAAGACGGCGATTTACTCTCTCAGAAAATGTAACTGCAAGAATTGGAGCATGTGGACGATATTTGGAAATCATTCTTGCCGTGTGGCCACTTTCTGTCGGCGTGATAATTGCACTTACCGATAAGTTCATTGCTGTATGTGTAACAGATTGACTGATTGCATCTGTGATCGTCATATCTACATTACGCGAGCGTTCCCGTAAAATGGACTGATGATCTAAAGCAGTTTCTGCCTTCATTGCAATATTGCTCATCGTTTGTACAGATTCAACCGGGTAATCACCGGCAGCCGTTTCACCAGATAGCATAACTGCATCGGTTCCGTCAAAAATGGCATTCGCTACATCTGATGCTTCTGCTCTTGTTGGTCGTGGATTACGTTGCATTGAATCAAGCATTTGGGTAGCCGTAATAACAGGTTTACCTGCTATATTACATTTTTCAATAAATTTTTTCTGTACAAGCGGTACATCCTCAGCAGGAATTTCCACACCAAGATCACCGCGGGCAACCATTAATCCATCACTTACTTCTAAAATGCTGTCGATATTGTCGACACCCTCTTGGTTTTCAATCTTAGGGATAATTTGAATATGCGTTGCATTATGTCTTTCAAGGAGTTCTTTTATTTCTAAAACATCCGATGCACGTCTGACAAAAGAAGCTGCGATGAAATCTACATCATGTTCAATACCAAAAATAATATCGTTAGCGTCTTTCTCCGTAATTCCAGGCAGGTTTACCGAAACATTTGGGATGTTAACACCTTTTTTATTCTTGATGATACCTGTATTAAGTGCAATTGTTTTCACTTCTTGTTTTGCTTGATCAATTTCAACAACCTTTAATTCGATTAATCCATCATCTAGAAGAATTTTAGAGCCGACATGGACATCATTAATTAGACCAGGATACGTAACCGAAAAACGTTCAGCTGTTCCTTCTACTTCTTTCATTGATACATAAACTATATTTCCTTGCACTAGTTCAGCTTGTCCATTGACAAAGTCGTGTGTACGAATTTCTGGTCCTTTCGTATCTAGAAGTATCGCAATAGTTTTCCCTGTTTTTTCTGCCGCTTTACGTATATTTTCAATTCGTGCTGCATGTTCTTCATAATTACCATGTGAAAAGTTCAGGCGAGCAACGTTCATCCCACATTCCATTAACTTCTCCAAGGTTTCAATAGATTCTGATGCAGGTCCGATTGTACATACAATTTTTGTGTTTCTCATTATTGTTTCCTCCTTAATTTACCGTTCCAACGTTAAATAGATAGTTCTTGAGATAAAGTATACATGTCATCGTTAATGGTATGCTGCTCGTGCAGAACTTTACTAATTTCATGATCAACTATTTGGTTCTGTTGAATTCCTACCATTCTTCCTGCTTTACCAGCCATTAACAAATCGACTGCTTTAGCAGCAAGTCTGCTTGCCAGTACACGATCTGCTGCTGACGGCGACCCACCGCGTTGAATATGTCCTAACACCGTAACACGTGTTTCTAAATCCGTCGCTTCTTCAATTCTTTTTCCATATTCAATCCCGCTACCTACACCTTCTGCAAGTATAATAATACTATGTTTCTTTCCACGTTTGTGTCCTCGCTTCAACTTTTGAACAACTGTTTCAAACTTTTCCTTCTTTTCAGGGATTAAAATACTCTCTGCACCATCAGCCAAGCCTGCCCAAAGTGCAATATCTCCTGCATTTCTTCCCATCACCTCAATAATATAGGTGCGTTTATGGGAAGTTGCTGTATCACGAACTTTATCAATTGCTTCAATCACAGTATTTAATGCTGTATCAAAGCCAATTGTAAAATCAGTTCCCGCAATATCGTTATCAATCGTTCCTGGCACACCAATACATGGATAGCCTTTTTCCGTTAATTTTTGTGCTCCACGAAAACTACCGTCACCGCCAATAACGATTAAACCTTCAATACCAAATTTATTTAGTTGTTCAATTGCTTTTTGTTGTCCTTCTTCTGTTTTAAATTCTTCACTTCTTGCAGAGTAAAGGATTGTTCCGCCACGATGGATAATATCACCTACAGAACCAATTTCCATCTTTTCTATAGTACCTTCCATTAATCCTTGAAAGCCATATTTAACTCCATATACTTCTATATTATGATAAATGGCTTTCCTTACTACTGCTCGAATTGCAGCATTCATTCCTGGTGCATCGCCACCGCTAGTTAAAACGCCAATTTTTTTCATAGTTTTCATTCCACCTCTGGTCTTACAATTTTCTGTTCAAAAAATGTCCTCTCTTAAAAGATAATTGGAAATAAGTAAAATAGCAATTAAAATCATGTAAAATATTGCACATTTTCTCATGAAAGCCCTTTATGTATGTGACTTCCAGCCCGATTAACATATTATGGAAAAACGCGAACTAGGGTTGACATAAACTGCCAACCCCCTTTATCATAAAAAATCTCATCTCCCCATCTTAGTATACCACCTAAGATTTGTTGCTAACCAAGCATCCTATAATTTTGCCTTTCATTTAATTAGATTGTCTGGTATTGCCCAATTTTCTTATATTTTTCCCATCTTTTTTTAAGTAATTCATCAACTGAATATTTCTCTAACATTTGTAAAGATTGTACTATCGCCTCGTCTAAATATGCAGCTTGTTCTTTCACATTGCGGTGGGCACCACCTCTGGGCTCTGGAATAATGCGATCGATAATCCCTAACTTTTTCAAATCATATGCAGTTATTTTCATCGACTCTGCCGCAGTCTGTGCATAACTGGCATCCTTCCATAAAATAGAAGCTGCCCCTTCCGGTGAAATTACAGAATAGGTGCTATTTTCCAGCATATGTATTTCATCTCCTACTCCTAATGCCAAAGCACCGCCACTTCCACCTTCACCAATCACAACACAAATTATCGGCACAGTAAGTCCAGCCATTTCCATTAGATTCCTAGCTATCGCTTCACTTTGCCCTCTTTCTTCAGCTGCCTTCCCCGGATAAGCTCCTTTTGTGTCAATAAAACAAATAATTGGTCGGGAAAACTTTTCAGCCTGTTTCATATGCCGCAAAGCCTTTCGGTATCCTTCTGGGTGAGGCATTCCAAAATTACGCCGAATATTTTCTTTTGTATCCTTTCCACGTTGATGTCCAATAATTGTAACTGGCTTTTCTTTATAAAAGGCAATACCTGTCACAATTGCTGCATCATCTCCAAATAGACGATCCCCATGAAATTCAATAAAATCGGTAAATAGTTCTTCAATATAATCCAACGTTGTTGGTCTTTCCGGATGTCTGGCAAGTTGAACACGATCCCATGGTTTTAAATTACTATAAATATCATTTTCTAATATCGCAAGACGCTTCTCTAATGTATTAATTTCTTCTGTTAAATCGATATCACTATCTGCAGTGAAACGTTTTAGTTCTGCAATTTTTTCCTTCAAATTTACAATTGGTTTTTCAAATTCCAACATCTGCTTCATGATTTCTTTCCACCTTTCTGATGAAACGTTAGCAATAATGCTAATAAATCTTTCATTTCTGAACGGTGTACAACTTTATCCAATTGCCCGTGCTCCAATTGAAATTCAGCTGTTTGAAAATCATCAGGCAGTTTTTCACGAATTGTTTGCTCAATAATACGACGACCTGCAAAACCAATTAAAGCTCCCGGCTCCGCAAGATGATAATCACCAATCGAAGCAAAACTTGCCGATACTCCTCCTGTTGTCGGGTGTGTCATAACAGAAATCATTAAACCTCCCGCATCGCTAAAATGTTTAATAGCTGCTGCTGTCTTTGCCATTTGCATCAAGCTGAGAACACCTTCCTGCATTCTTGCCCCACCGGATGCTGTAAAAATAATAAACGGAATGCCTTCATCTTTTGCATTTTCAACTGCGCGCGCAATTTTTTCGCCGATTACCGACCCCATACTCCCCATCCGAAAGGTAGAATCCATAACCGCAAATGCCGTAACATTGCCATTTATCTTTCCTTTTCCGGTGACTACACCTTCTTTGAGACCTGTTTTCTGCTTATCTTTTTCAATCTTTTCTTCGTAGCCAGGGAAATGGAGCGGATTTCCAGTTGTTAACTGCTTGTCCCATTCGTTGAAGCTTCCTTCGTCAAATAATGTATTAATTCGCTGCCATGCTTGTAATGGATGATGATAATCACAGTTCGGACACACTTGTAAATTTTTATTCATTTCTTTACGATAGTATATTTTATGGCACCCACTACATTTCTGCATTAAGCCCTCAGGAACATCAGCTTTTGCCTGTTCACTCGGGATGGATGCATATTTTTTTCGCTTGCCAAAAAAATCCTTAAGCAAGACAATTCCTCCTTTTTTCAACAACCCCTAACACGTGCATAAAAGCTATTTCTCTATTTTACCGAAAGAGCTTAATGGTTTTTTTATCTATTATACATAAGTTGTACGAAAAAAACTGTCAAAAACAGTCGGCAATTTGAGATTACTTTTCCAACAGCTTGTCGAATAATTTTTCAATAGCTGCATACTGTTTATTATAATATAACTGCACTAATTGCTCATAAAATTCCTTGTCTAAGCTAATGCTCTTAATGGTAATAGCAAATTCATACATTAACTGCCAAACCTTATTAAGCAACAAATTATGGGACATATTAAAAATAAATTGAAAAAACATAGCATGTACAAATTCCATCTCATCTTTTTCTAGGATAGCGGATAGTTCATCTACATCTTGCTTACTCATGTGACAAAATGCGAGTTTAGCTGCTTCCTTTTCTAGCAATCGGATGGTTTTAACTAAATCCGTTTTTGTCTGTTCTTCCTGTAAAACAAAAGAAGCAAGCAGCTCTACCATCTGAAACGGACGATATCTGCTTAAAAAAGTTCCTTCACCACGTTTGGTTTCAATTAACCCTAACAATTCCATTGCACGTAATGCTTCACGTATAGACGATCTGCCAGCATGTAAGATTTCAGCAAGCTCCCTCTCAGAAGGAAGCTTATCTCCCGGCTGTAAATGATGTGTAACAATATATTGGCGAATTTCTTTTAAAACGCCCTGATACACCTTTTGCTTTTGTGACATGGACACAGCCATGACTCACTCCTTTAACACATTAATTACTATCTATTTGTGTTAATCTTCTCGTATTCTCGGCTACTTCTTCTGGATTTACTTCTATTCTTGCTACTCCGGATTCCATAGCAGCTTGAGCTACACTCTTAGCTACAATTGGCGCTACTCTAGCGTCAAATGGAACTGGGATTACATAGTCTTCATGTAATTCACTATCGGAAATAAGGGAAGCTATTGCATGTGCAGCAGCAACTTTCATCTTTTCATTGATTCTTGTTGCACGTACATCAAGTGCTCCGCGGAAAATTCCCGGAAAAGCGAGCACATTATTTACTTGGTTAGGAAAATCTGAGCGCCCCGTCCCAATAACTCTTGCACCGGCTTCTTTAGCAATATTAGGCATAATTTCCGGTTCAGGATTAGCCATAGCAAAAATAATCGGGTTTTCATTCATTTTCTGTACCATTTCCTTCGTCAACGCGCCGCCAACAGAAACACCAATAAATACATCTGCACCTTCCAGCATTTCTTCCAGGTTACCTTCCTTTTTTGCTTGATTCGTAAAGTCGGCTACACGTTCCTTTACATCATTCATTCCATAAGGGCGACCTGCATAAATAGCTCCACGAGAATCACACATAATCAAATCACGAACACCAAAATGATATAATAATTTTATAATTGCAATTCCTGCTGCTCCGGCTCCGTTTGCAACTACTTTGATATCAGAAAATGATTTGCCTACTAATTTTAGAGCATTAATTAAACCTGCAACCGTAACAATAGCTGTTCCATGCTGATCATCATGGAAAATTGGAATATTCGTCTCTTTTTTCAGCCGTTCTTCAATTACAAAGCATTTTGGTGCTGCAATATCTTCTAAATTTACTCCACCAAACGTTGGCTCCATCAATTTAACGGTTTGCACAATTTCTTCTACATCTTGAGTGGCTAAACAAATAGGAAAGGAGTCCACACCTGCAAAGCTTTTAAATAAAACAGATTTCCCTTCCATTACCGGGAGCGCAGCTTCTGCCCCTATATTTCCTAGACCTAAAACCGCCGATCCATCACTAATGACAGCAACCATATTGCCTTTCATTGTATAATCATATACCATATCTACATGGTCATGAATCTCCTTACATGGTTCTGCTACTCCAGGAGAATAAGCCAAACTTAACTCCTCTGCATTGGTAACAGGTATTTTTGATTGCGTTGTTAATTTACCCTTATTCACTTTATGCAAGTGTAATGCCTTATCTCTTAAGCTTGCCATCTTTACTAATCGCTCCCTTTCGTAGAAAAAATAAACTTTCTCCATCCAAAGGTGGTCTGACCACCATTAACTCCTTTATTATAACAGATGAGGCTTGTCTGTAAAGTAATGATGGATCATTCTATTGGACATTACAGAACAACAAAAGCTAAAAAGCGACTTCGCCCCTGAAAAACAACAGACTCCAACGAGTAGGCTGCCCAACTTACAAGAGAAGTAAAGCGATCTCGAGGGCTGGGTACTGGTGCTTGTGTAGATAAATGTTATTTAAAACTATCCAACATGAACAAAGCTTATACATTTTCTAGACGAAACTAAAATAATATCGCATAACTGCCTTATTAATAGTACGTTATATTAAGTTTAGCCAAGAAATATTTCAATGTAAAAAACGTTAACTAGCCAGGAATCTTTTCATTTTTTGTGTGCTCTATACTAATCAAGTACCACTTCGTTTGTTCCAAAATAATCTTTTAGTTCCTGTATACAAGCAGTTGTTGGTTCCAAGTTATAATCTTCCGTTAATTGATATGTTTTTCGCAGCTGTTCTTGAAAAATAATAACCGGAATATTGCCCGGGAAATGGGAAGAAATTTGTTTTAATTTGATTAAATCTTTTGTATTGTTTTCGCCTGTAAGTTTAATAAATAATCGTGTTGTTTGCATTTCTTTGAAAGCAGTCATATCTAAAGGTTGGATAGCTGAAAGCAGCATTTGAACCTGCTGTTTTCTCCATTCAAGTTTTCCTTCCATTAAGATTATCATTTCCTCTTTTAGCCAACGACGAACTTCACGATAAAGCTGTGGAAAAACAACTACTTCCATATCATCTGTTTCATCCCCAAGTGAGAGAAATGCCATTGGATCTCCGCGCTTCGTGCGAATCGTCTTTATCGTTTGGATGATTCCAGCACTTTTTAGCCTATAGCCCTCTCCCCTCTTTTTCACATTTCGTAGAGACAGATAACCAGAGCGTTGTAAAATCTTTCGGTATTCATGCATCGGATGACTGGAAATATATATCCCGATTAGCTCTTTTTCCTGAGCTAACTTCTTCACTTGAGTGAAATCTTCTATGGAAACATACTCTCCTTCTAACTCAATTTGATCTTGAAACAAACTAGGCTGCTCTTGAAATTCTTTAAATAATTCACCCTGTTCAATTGCCTGATCAATGGTTGCTAATAAACTAGCTCGATTATGATAGAGTTCATCAAAAGCCCCTGCCATAATTAATAATTCAATTGTTTGCCGATTTACAGATTTTAAAGAAACACGTAAACAAAAATCAAATAAACTTTTGAATGGGCCTTCTTTACGTACCTGAATAATTTCGCTGACTGCCTGATTACCAATCCCTTTAATTTGCAATAGCCCCATTCGTATATCATTTCCTTCCACAGCATACTTTCCAAAACTATGATTAATGGAAGGTGGCAATAGTTTAAGTTGTAATTCTTTTATTTCTCTTAAATACATCTGTAATTTATGATGCTGATGGACAGATGTGCTTAATAATTCAGCAAAAAAAGCGGCTGGAAAATGTGCTTTTAGATATGCAAGCTGATATGAAATACGACTATACGCTACAGCATGACTACGGTTAAAACCATAATTAGAAAAGCGGACAATCCATGTAAATAACTGCATTGCCACAGATTCACTATAGCCATTGTTTATACAACCTGATATAAATTCGGCCTTTTGCTGTTCCATCATATTTTCCTGTTTTTTACTAACCGCTCTTCGAAGAATATCTGCTTGCCCCAGTGTAAAGCCAGCAATCTGATGAGCTATTTGCATAATTTGCTCTTGATAAACTAGTACTCCATATGTTTTGGATAAAATAGGAGCAAGATCCGAATGAGGATAAGTCACCGTTTCAAGTCCATGTTTACGGCGAATATATGTTGAAATGAAGTCCATTGGGCCCGGACGATATAGTGAATTAACGGCTACGATATCTTCAAAATGACTTGGCTTAAGTTCTTGTAACACTTGCCTCATCCCTTGCGACTCTAATTGAAATACACCATTCGTTTTTCCCTTCTGTAATAGGGAAAAGGTTAAACTGTCGTCATCAGGAATCTGTTCTAAAGATAAAGCCTTACCAGTTGTGTATCGGATTCTTTGTAAAACTCTTTCCAGTAAAGTTAAGTTTCGCAGACCTAATAAATCAATTTTCAACAGCCCGATAGCTTCTATATCATTCATTGCATACTGTGTCAATTGTACAGAAGAACTACCAGGGATCAATGGGACATGTTCTTCTAAAGGTTGTTCCGTAATGACAATACCAGCAGCATGAGTCGATAGATGCTTAGGAATTCCTTCTAATTTAGTAGCAACTGTAAATAGTCGTCGTAATGTTTTGGAGTCCTTAATATAGCTTTTCAATTCCTCAGACTCTTTAATAATCTGAACAAGACTTTTCTTCGTTTGCAATGGAATATGACGTAGAATAAACGATGCATCTTGTTGATTAACATTCATCGTTTTAATCAGTTCTCGCATTAATGAGCGAGCTGCAAATGTACCAAATGTAATAATTTGCGCTACATGTTCCTCTCCATAGGTTTTTTGCACATATTCAATGATCTCTTCCCGACGAATATCAGAAAAATCAACGTCAATATCTGGCATTGTCATTCGTTCCGGATTAAGAAATCTTTCAAATAATAATTCATACTTAATTGGATCAACATCTGTAATGCCTAAAACATAAGCTACAAGAGAACCAGCAGCTGATCCCCTTCCAGGTCCTACCACAATCCCATTATTCTTCGCATAAGCGATAAAATCGGCCACTATTAAAAAGTAGTCACTAAACTGCATCGTTTTAATTACTTCCAGCTCATAGTTCAATCGTTCCTGTATTTCATTAGTAATTTTAGCGTATTTATTTGACAACAAATCATGACACTTTTGCACAAGGTAATCATGACTATCCTTCCCCCCTGTTAGAGGGAAAGAAGGAAGAAATCGCTGTTGAAAGTCAAACTTCACTTCACATTTCTGTACGATTTCTTCGGTCGTCTGTAACGGCTCTGGCCATGCGGAAAAAGATAACTTCATCTCTACTTCCGATCGTAAATGGTGGTTTTTTAACAATGGAGAGATTTCATCACCATCCCATTGTTGATTATGCTTCATTGTTTGTAAACAATCATAAGCAATTACATCATTTTCTTGTATATAGCGAACATCATGAATCGCTACAACCGGAATAAGGAATGTTTTTTGAAATAGCTTTACAGCATCATGTAAAGGCAGTTCGGTCTTCATTCCATAAGCTTCCACTCCCAAATAAAAATCAGCTTCAGCAAAAGCTTCCTGATATGGCAAAAGATATTCCGTTAAGCGAGTAAATGATTCAGTCATAAACCAATCAGCTATTGGTGACTGATGAACAGAAAGAATACCTATACAATGCGCTGTGTAGTTTTTTAAGTTGTCTAGTGGTATAGATTGCCCTTCTTGCTTCTGTATCCATGTACTTAATTTAGCAAGATTTTGATAACCCTCATTTGTTTTAGCTAATAGAGTTAGTTCCTCAATCTCTGTCTGATTTCGCTTCACTAATACGGTCATCCCAATAATTGGCTTGATACCATACCTTAGACATTCTTGATAAAACGAAATAGCTCCATGTAATACTTGCTCGTCAGTGAGGGCTAACGCTCTATATTCAAGCTCCATTGCCTGCTTTACTAATTTTTCTATTGTGATAGTACTATTTAGCAGACTATAGCTACTTCTTACTTGTAAATGTGTATACGTCATCGTACCCCGCCTTTACATACTCTATCCATTATTATACCAATCTAATGAGAACATGCATACGGATATGCCAATGAGTTAGCATAACCTGTCCTTTTCATTCATAAGTTTAAATAAAGCATGATTAAAATTTTTTGGCATTCTTATCATAAATAATATCTAATAAGTTAGCTTTTTTTGTATCTTTTTCAATTATTAACTTTTAAGCACATATCATGGGTTTGAAAGAGGAGTGCTTTAATGGAAGAACGTTTTTTTGAAACATTTATTCATTGTTACTTTATTGCTTTTGGTGTAGTTATTGGCGGTTCGATCATCGGCAGTATTGGTGCTTTTATTACTGGAAATCCGCCGTTAACAGAGATTGGACGAATTGCCATTCAACTGCGGATTTGGGCCATTGTCGCAGCAATTGGCGGTACATTTGATGCAATTGCAAATTTTGAAAGGGGAATTTACAATGGATCAACGCTGGATTTATTTAAACAGGCGTTATTCATTTTATCCGCAATGGGCGGGGTGAAAACGGCTATTTTATTATTAAGTTGGCTGACACAGGAGGAAATATCCTAATGCATATCCCTCCATATCACAAAAAAGTTACGTGGCAGCGTTTTTTTGTTGGAGCAATGGTGGGGGCAGTCATTGCATATTGCATACTTATTTATATGTATGGAACGATGTATGAAGCTTTACTCATCGAAAATCATGAACTAAATAATAAAGTCAGTCAATTACGAAGTCAGAATGAGTCTTTACTTGAGGACAATGATGAATTAAATGAAAGATCAGCAAAACAGGTTAGCATTGAGTCAATTTCACTATCGATTGAAAATGCAGAAACATTACGAATGGATCGATTAATTGTTGGTAAATTAGAGGAACTTGTACAAGAGGAATTAAAACATGTCATTGGTAAGGACCTGACCATCATTGCAGAAAGCGATAGATTGCTTATATCCACGATTGAAAATAAGACGTTTACAGTCGAAGATTTTTCTTATACACTTTCCATTCGCAAGCTTATTATCTCGAATAATATTAAAATCACTGCAAAAGCGCAGAGATCTTCGTAAAAAGAGGAATCGAAACTAATATATATGTAACGCTAAAAACACACAATATGGGAGCGTTGGATAGCTTTTTCCACAGCTATGCATTAAAAAGATTTAGCTTAAAACGCTTATTAAAATAGTTATTTCAATGACATTAGTGTTGCCAACTGTCATCACCTTAAAGAAAACAGGAGATCATTGAATCACTTATTCAAACGGTTGACGATTAACAAACTAGTCGTAAATAAGATATAGGCAACAATACCAAATAGAATTACCATTTTCCAATTTATTGAATTACCGTATAAAGTGAAACTTCATTTCTTGGAATGCTTTTTACACGGAATGTTAGCTGAACGAATCGGGCATTTAGATGCCGTTTTCTACCACTTAGACCCTTTTGGAACAACTTAGGCTCTTGACAGCGGGAATCTTACGGCACCTTACATGCGGGATAAAGTGAAACTTCATTCCGTGGAATGCTTTTTACAGGAATATTAGCTGAACGAATCGGGCATTTAGGTGCCGTTTTCTAACACTTAGAACCTGCTATATTAACTCAGGTCTTGAAGTGGGAATCTTACGGCACCTTACATGCGGGATAAAGTTGATGCCGAACTAGATATGAAAACAAATGCTGCTAAAAAAAGAAGTCCACTCCTTTAAAACCATATCTAAATACACCGTAATCAGCATTTTACCATTACCTTCATCTTATCACTGTTCATCTATTCTTACTAAAACTTCACCGAATAAGTGAACATTTTATGAAATATCGGAATATTTATCGTAATCTTTCTATTTTTACTTTATACTAAGATTAATAAAAAAGCATCATGATAAATATACTCATATACTAAGGCAAATGAAAGGAGTGGGCAACGATGTGGGTAATAAACCACAGACAACAAAGAGATGAAAAAATCGCTCGATTAAAACAGGGAACATCTGCCTATGCTGAATCCAAGGAACTGATTCGCTTAATTAAACGTGATATAGAAAAAGAGCATTTAGATGTAATTTCTGAAGAGACCGCTTCTGGATGCTGGTTCATACCTAAAGATAAAAGTAGCTAATTTGAAAAAGCGTTCTCACAAACAAAGACATACAGCATACCACTTTCCAATACCTGAAAGGGTCCTTAGCCCGGCAATTTTATTGCATTGTCCAGTTAAAGACCCTTTTCTCATTAAAGAAAATATTCAAAACATCCATTTAATGACACTTTTGTTCTTTTTTAATGTGTATAAAATTTTAGATTTCTAAAATAAACTTAGCCAAAGCAATAAAAACGTTAATATTAAGGATTTATAGGATTTTTAATAATTTCCTCTTTTGCAAAATCACCCATTCTAAATGAAACATTTGGGGGAGGATTTAAATTTAGCGTGGACAGGCGTAATTATTAAGAAGGTGTTGCTTGAAGTATAAACTAAAAAACACCTTGAAAGGCTATTGCCAATCAGGGTGTTTAGCTAGATTAAATACGACTAATTACTTCGTATACTGATTCCTTAAACATATCAGAATCTTCATTTTTTATTTCGTTTAATAAATCTAAACTTCATTCTTTATGGTCGGATTTAATTGTGAACGTATGTTTCCATAAACAAGTTTCACTGTAGAATAGTTAAGGTTTCTATATGTAAATGTCGTCCTCTAAAACCTGAGTGAAGATGTTCTATATTCATACTCACGACGTCTCTTTTCTTAATCCATATTTAGTATCCAAGCCATGCTATTAGGACAAAAGAAAAGACACCCATGAATGGAGTGCCTTTGTTTGATTGTATTTTATTTTATTTCATAATCTTGTCTACCTATCTCATCGCCCGTAACTCCTTGATTAGCTACTAAGGTTACAGGAGTTTCTAAATCATCTAATTCATAAGCGACGGAGTTTTCTACTGTACCATCTTTCTTTATAGTTTCCGTTTGTGAATCTAGATGATTTTCGTCTGGTAATCCACCCATTTCCAACTCATTTACTGCATCCGAATCATTGTCTTGTATCGCTGTAAATACCGCCATCCATGCTGTTGATGGATCTAGGTCTTTATCAGTAAAGTTCGTCGCTTCATACCAAATGGCGAATACTGGTTTTTCTCCATGTTCGTTGCCCGGTTCTCCGACAGGTATAACTTTAGTTTCTGTTATTTTGATTTTTAAATCTTCAATCTTAGCCTCATTATCTTTGAAATATACATCCTTGTTACTGTTTGATTCCGTGCTTTCGTTACTTTCGTCGCTTCCTTTGTTTGCTGCATCGTTACTTTCGGTTGATCCACCGCATGCAGATAAAACTAATAACATTACAGTAAATAAAACAAATAAGTATTTCTTCATATCTTTAACCCCCATATATGTAATTACCCTAATTATGGAGTAGTTGACAATATTTTTCAATATTAAGATAGACTTCTTTACTCTTTTGAACTCTTTTTTAAACATACACACTTAAAATAAAGTTATAAAGTCATCTTTTATTTAGTAGATCTTTTCTCCTAGAGGTGGGACTAAGGCTAAAGTCTCGGGTGTTGAACAAATTACGAATTATCACTGGCAAAGCTTTTCTTGTTCCTTATCTCCAACAAATCAGGCATTTGGTGGATTTACCGCTTAAACTTTTCGTATTCTCTATAACTCTTGAAGCGCAGTTTTACAGCACCTTAGATCCGAGGAAATTATTTTTTAAAGGCTTGACATATACCTTGCAAGTCGTTAATTACCTCATCTGCCTCTTCCCACGTTGTAACCGTTGCTCCAGAAGCCAATGGATGTCCCCCACCATTATATTTTGCAGCTAGTTCATTAATAGTTGGTCCTTTTGAACGTAAACGGACACGAATTTGTTCTTCCTCTTCAATGAAAACAACCCAAGCGACAATTCCTTCTATGTCCCCTAAAATACTAACTAGTTGTCCAGTTTCCGTTGGTTTAATTTCAAATTCCTCTAATATACTTTTAGTAAGCTTAACAAATGCCAAACCACCGTCCCATAGATTAAAATTTTGGTAGATATAACCTTTTAACTTTGCTAACTTGTCGGAAATACTATACATGCCATCATATAATTTAGAACGATCAAAGCGATATGTAACAAGCTCTGCTGCGAGTACAAAGGTTTTTTTCGTTGTACTAGGATATAAAAATCTTCCTGTATCTCCAACAATTCCAGCATACAATAAACGGGCAGCAGCATCGTTACAAGTTAATCCATATTCTTTTGTCTGTAAATAAAAATCATAAATCATTTCGCTTGTCGAGCTGGCACTTGTATCCACCCATTGGATATCGCCATAGGCATCTACATTTGGATGGTGGTCAATTTTAATTAATTGCTTACCGAGATTATATCGCTGATCACAAATACGACTTGTGTTTGCTGTATCGCAGATGATTACAAGTGCATTTTGGTACTGTTCATCACTAACATGATCCATTTGTGCTAAGAAAGTTAAAGATGGTTCGTCAGCTCCTACAGCAAAAACTTTTTTTTCGGGAAACGATAGCCGAATTATTTCCTTTAGTCCTACTTGAGAGCCGATGGCATCTGGATCAGGCCGCACATGGCGATGAATAATAATCGTATCGTAGTTTTTTATGGATTCTAATATTTTTTTCATCTTATCACCTATTTCTTTTTCAAATTCAATCGATAGCTATATCGTACAAAAAAAGGTAAAATAGATAAAGTAACCTTCCCTCTGTAGGGATTCTTCACCCCCCTACTGTTAAGAAATATTAGAAAAACTTGGCTTATCGCCAGTCTTTATGGCGAAAGCGATCGTTTTTCTTATACGATAAAGTGAAACTTCATTCCGTGGAATGCTTTTTACACGGAATGTTAGTACCACAAGGGTATGACCTAAAGGCCCTTGAACGAATCGGGCATTTAGGTGCCGTTTTCTCCTACTTTGACCCTTTGTATCAACTCAAGATTTAGAAGCAGGAGTCTTACGGCACCTTACATGCGGGATAAAGCTATACTTTCCTACAGTGGAACAAAGGGGCGTCCTGGAATAATCAAGATCTGTCACTTTCAAAGGTTTCTTACCCTTGAAAAAGAACTCTTTTTGTGCGTACGATGTGTCGCTTTCGAAGTTTTTCTTCCTACCGACCCGAAGCGAAGGTACCGTTTTACTTCTGTTCTTTGACTGTTCCATACAGAAGTTCTTAATATGTAATAAAGAATATTTTTTGAATTAGGAGCGATATCATGTTTATTTTTGCTGTCATTATTCTTTTATCCCTGGTACTTTATGTATATTATAAAGTAGCGATTGTTAAAACGAACGATGGGCTAAAACAGGCCTACTTTCATGCAAAATCACGAATCTGCTTAGGTAGCTTCCTAATTGCCTTTACGATTAATCAATATATTTTTTACCAGACACGAATCTCTTTATTTATTGGTATTGTCTTCCTGATATTTGGGCTTCCACTCATTCTTCGAGGCATTAAAGAAGTTAAACATTATCGCAATGAATGGAAACGATTAAATCTTTCATAAGTAGACGGTAGTGCCAAGTCCAACATCCGCGGATCGCTAATTGCAGGTATTCGTAAAAACCTAAATACCTCACATTTTATAATTGGCTGACTATCCCATAAGTGGTAGTCAGCTCTTTCCTTTTTATTAAAACCGTTTTTGCTGTTTATGCTCCATTTAGATTAACGATTAATCAATTGCGCCATTAATAATCCTTTACCAGCAAGCCTTTGCTCATCATACACTTCAATATCAATTTTTGCATACAATCTACCAACTTCGAGTAGCTTTGGTCTGATTTGTAATGTACTTTCTATTTGTACTGGTTGAATGAAATAAAGGGTAAGATTTTCTGCAACGAGATCCCCTTTTTTATATTGTAACAGCATTCTTCTGCTGGCTTCGGTAATTAAAGCAGTAAAAACGCTACTTGAAAGTGTACCTAATTGGTTAGTCATTTGTGGGGAAACTTTTGTTTCGTAAACATATTGTTCAGCATCTAATTCCATCAAATTACGAGATACAATATCATCAATTGTCTCCCCAATTTGCGGTTGACGCTGATTTTGTTGTAACGCTTTTAATACATCTTGTCTAGATATAATCCCCTCTAAACGATTATGTTCATCAGTGACTGGAATAACTTCAATTCCTTCCCACACCATCATATGTGCTACTGAAGCTAAGGATACGTTTGTTTGAACAGTCTTTGGCTGCTTGCTCATCACTTTCTCAATCGCTGACTCAGAAGATTTCCCAACCACATCTTTAGAAGTTACTATTCCTACAACTCGTTTACGGTTGTCCACTACTGGAAAGCGCGTATGCTTTGATTTTTTATTGAGTAAATACCAATCCGCAACCTTTTCCTTCTCATGTAAATAATAGGACTTTTCATAAGGCGTATAAATATCTTCTACGAGAATAATTTCTTTTTTAATGAGTTGATCGTAAATAGCTCGGTTTATCATTGCAGCAACTGTAAATGTATCATAGCTAGTTGATATAATCGGCAACTGCCGCTCATCTGCAAGCCGTTTGATATAATCTTCTGTATCAAAGCCTCCTGTAATTAATACAGCGGCTCCTTCTTTAATAGCCAATTCATGAGCTTTGAATCGATTCCCTACGATTAAGAGTGACCCCGCCTCTGTATAACGCATCATGGCATCTAATTGCATCGCACCAATAACAAACTTGTTTAGCGTTTTATGCAATCCTTCTCTTCCGCCTAAGACTTGCCCTTCAACAATATTAATAAGCTCTGCAAACGTTAATCGCTCAAAATTATCTTTTTTCTTTTGTTCAATCCGAATCGTGCCTACACGTTCAATAGTGCTGACGAGCCCTTTATTTTCTGCATCTTTAATTGCACGATAAGCCGTCCCGTCACTAACATGTAACTCTTTTGCTATTTGTCGTACGGAAATTTTATGGCCAATTTCTAATGAGCTAATATGCTCAATGATTTGTTCATGCTTACTTTTCATCGACTCGTACACCATCTTTCAACTGTACTAATGAATTATTTATCATTTATTATACAGTTGAACAGGAATAAACTCAATGATTATAGGTTCTTCGTTGCTTTGTATATTCCTGTTCCATAATTGGCGGTTGAATTAATTGCAATAACGATGCTATATTAGCACCTACAACTAAGAGAAAAAATCCTAACCACGCTCCCCAAAATATCAATTCTAATGGTTTTACTGCTTGTGGTATTGCTGGCCAAGCCAAGTATAAGAAAAACCCTGCTAATAAAAGCCGTAATAAAGCATATTGTCCTCGCATCCATATCCCTCCCTTTACTCTAACCTATGAAGGAAAATAAAAATACAGAACTACCGCCCTCTTTTATCGTAATCTCTCCGTATTCTCGATCATTTTTGAAGTAGGAGTCTGACGGCATCTCAGATATAGGGTAAAGAAACCATGGTGATGTGAGGACCCTGTTGAACTTTTCGCAGGAAGAAATCGAAGCTTGCTACAGTTTAAGTGTATAAGCTAAACGACCGTTATTTTTAGAAAAGATATCCATCATATAAAATGAACCTTCATTCAGTAGGAGTTTTCTTCCATCTCCTACTGAATGTTAGTTGAACGAATCGGGCATTTAGGTGCCGTTTTCTCCCACTTAGACCTTTTGTATCAACTCAAGGCTCTTAAAGTGGGAGTCTTACGGCACCTTACATGCGGGATAAAAATGGATGTAGTTTCTCAAATAAACATAAAGCTTGATAAGTACCAATCTAGCACGTAATCTCCAAAATAATAGGTAATCCATGTGGCTAACAAAATGGATGGAACAAATGGTACCGGCTGCTTACGCTTAATTTGTTTCAACATTATCAGTACTAAACCGAGGAAAGCACCTATGATACACGCTAGAAAAAAACATAACAATAATTTTTTTATGCCGATTACAAATCCAATCAAAGCAAACAGTTTCGCATCGCCAACTCCCATTCCACCTCGACTTATAATAATGATAACTAATGGGATAACTAAACCAGCTAATCCACCGATAAGAGGACTCCACCACGGTGTGAGTGGTTCTACACTACGTAGAATGATGAATAAAGGAAGAAAGAATAACAACAACGTATTAGGGATAATCATATAGGTGAGGTCTGATACTAACGCAATAACAAGCATCGAATGAAGCAGAAGAACAATCATTAATTCTAAATTAATCCCAATGGACCAATAACTGATAGCAAACAGTAATCCGGTTATTATTTCTATCAAAGGATACTGACATGAAATAGGAGCATTACAATTATTGCATTTTCCTTTTAAAAAAACAAACGAGAGTACCGGAATTAACTCGTACCATTGCAAATGTTTGTTACAGCGTATGCAATAAGAGCGGTTCATTCCAAAAGATTCCTGTTTTGGTAATCGAAAACCAATTACAACAAAAAACGAACCAAAGATCAACCCTATAATAAAGAAAAGTATAAATATATGATTTTCCAATCTAATTACTCCTTACTATCATGCATATTTAAAGAAAACTTAGCAAGCGTCAAGCATAGCGCAGGCGTATGCTTAGTTCCACCTATACTTAGAACATTACAATCTTACCGCGTCACGTTTATCCCGGCTCCCCAGCTATTTTTTTGAATGTTAAACGTAAAGCAAATGGTACGAACTTTGGGAAAAAGTAAGTGAATCTTTAAATCAGCGCGGGTTTCTTTCCCCCCACTGACTGTTAGTACCTTAAAGGTATGACCTAAGGCCTCTGAACAGAATCGGATATTTCACTTGCAATTGGATTGTACGCTTATCCTCCCAGGTTTTGGAAGGGGGATGTCTTCCTGGCAGTACATGCAGGATAAACGGAGGAATGTATAAAGAAAGTTATGCAAAGACATTCAATTTGGGGGCTTAGAGATATCCTTCTTTAAAAAGGTGAGCTTGTAGCTTGTTGTAAACAGATCAAGCTCACCAAAAATAAGACACAACTCAAAATATCCTTCTAGCAACTAATCAGATGAGCTGAACTAAATTATCTGATTTTTACTAAATCGTTATCGTTTCACCTATTTCCATAACTCGTCCCATTCCTGGGCTTACCTGCTTGGCAAACGCCTCTGCATCCTGTTCAATCACTGGAAAGGTATTGTAATGGATTGGAACTACTGTTTTTGCTTTCACCCATTTGGCAGCAATCAAAGCATCTTCCGGACCCATTGTAAAGTTATCACCAATTGGTAGAAAAGCCAAATCAATCTCATTCATTTCTCCAATCAACTTTAAATCTGAAAATAATCCCGTATCACCAGCGTGGTAAATCGTTTTGCCTTCAATAGTTAATAAAATCCCAGCAGGCATCCCTGTATAAACCGTTGAACCATCCTCTTCAGTAAATGCTGAACCGTGAAATGCTTGAGTAAATTTTACGGTTCCAAAGTCAAACGTATGCTTCCCGCCAATATGCATTGGATGTATCTGTAAGCCTTTTGTACCTAAGTATACTGCTAATTCATTTGGTGCTACAATCGTTGCTTTTGTTCGTTCAGCAATGGTAATGGTATCACCTACATGATCATTGTGTCCGTGCGTTAGTAGGATATAATCTGGTTGAACTTTATCCACGTCTAAGTCACAAGCTTCATTCCCTGAAATAAATGGATCAATTAAAATTTGATGCATATCTGTTTGCACCTGTACAACGGAATGTCCGTGATAGGATACTTTCATCATCATCTTCCCCTTTCATTCACTATACATTTAATTATACCAAGATAACTATTACGGTTGTACCCGATTTCATTCTTTTTTACACATCATCATAAAGTGCAACTACATTTAATGTTGTTTTCCACTACTAGTAAGTAAAACACCAAAATATCGGGCGTTCTGAAAAGTCCACTTTTTCTGTGTAAGGATCGGCTGTCGAATTTTTTCTTCCTGTCGACTCGAAACCTTGGGGATGTAAATGCAGCCATCTCGACTTAGACTTCTTCCTATTCTTGAAGTGAGAGTCTAACGATATCTCCGATGCGGGATAAAAAATAGATATTTCAAGTGCTTTTTTAATTAACTCTTTATTTGCTATAATAAACCTAATATGTTTAAAGAAGGTGTAAAGATGAAGGAAAGAATTGAAAAGTTGCTAGCTAAAATGAAGGAGATGAATTTAGACAGTATGTTCATCACTTCAACAGCTAATGTTTACTACATAAGCAACTACTATACGGATCCACATGAACGATTGGTAAGTGTTTATCTTAGTAACAATATGGATCCCGTACTCATTGTTCCGGCAATGGAAAAAGGAGATGCAAAAGCTGCAGGATGGCAATACGACATCATTGCTTATCAAGATCATGAACAACCATGGCAAATGTTTTATAAAAGGTTAAAAGCTGCGGAAAAACTTCCTAAAACGATCGGTGTTGAACATAATCATTTTACTTTAGATCGTTATTATATGTTACAGCATTATTTTCCCAAAACAGAAGTTATAAATGCAGAAGAGCTGTTGGCTAATTTACGAGTAATTAAAAGTAAACATGAATACGAGCGATTGAAAACTGCTGCTGAGCTTGCTGACTTCGGGGTGAAAGCTGGAATTGCAGCTATTAAAGAAGGGATTAGCGAATTAGAAATCATCGCAGCTATTGAATTCGAGCTTAAAAAGCAAGGTGTTCAATCCATGTCCTTTTCAACCATGGCTTTAACGGGCGCGAAAACTGCTTCTCCTCATGGTACACCTTCCATGAAAAAAGTGGAAAAAGGCGATTTAGTACTTTTTGATCTTGGAGTGATCTATGAAGGATATTGTTCTGATATTACGCGAACAGTCGCGTTTAAATCAATTGCAAAAGAACAAGAAACAATTTATCATACCGTATTAGCTGCCGAAGAAAAAGCAATTGAAGCTGCACAATTAGGTGTTCCCGTTGGAAAATTGGATCAAATAGCTCGTGATCATATTACAGCGAACGGATATGGTGAGTATTTTACGCATCGGATTGGACATGGTTTAGGAATTGAGACACATGAATATCCATCGATGCATCAGGATAATGAACTGCCTTTAGCAGAAAATATGTGTTTTACTATTGAACCAGGTATTTATGTTCCAAATGTTGCAGGTGTACGTATTGAGGATATGATTTATATGACATCGAAAGGACCCGAAGTATTAACTGCCGCCACAAAAGAGTTAATCATTGTGGAGTAATGAAATTACCTCGTATATTTTTTTAAAAACAAGCAGTAAAGGCTATCTTTACTGCTTGTTACGTATTATGAAAGCAATGCATGTGGGTCAACGTACTTAAAACCATGCGCAGCTGCTACAGCTTCATGAGTAACATGACCTTTCCATGTATTAACCCCTTTTAGCAAGGATACATTGTTTTTAATTGCTTCAACAAGTCCTTTATTTGCTAGTTGTAAAGCATATGGAACGGTAACATTGGTTAATCCAATCGTAGAGGTTCTAGGTACGGCTCCAGGCATATTAGCAACAGAATAATGTAAAACTCCATGCCTTGTGTATGTTGGATTATCATGGGTTGTTACATGATCACTTGTTTCAAAAATCCCGCCTTGATCAATCGCGACGTCTACAATTACAGAACCATCAGACATCGCCTTAACCATATCTTCCGTCACCAATTTAGGCGCCTTTGCTCCCGGTATTAAAACAGCACCAATGACCAAGTCCGATTCTTCTAATGCTAAGCCGATATTCATTGGATTGGACATCATTGTATTAATCGAAAACCCAAAAATATCATCCAATTGACGAAGACGCTCTGGATTCAAATCAATCACCGTCACATCAGCACCTAATCCAACAGCAATTTTAGCGGCATTTGTTCCTACTACTCCGCCACCAATAATGGTTATTTTAGCTCTTCTAACGCCAGGTATTCCACTTAAAAGAATGCCCTTTCCGCCCTTCGTTTTCTCAAGAAATTGTGCCCCAATTTGCGAAGCCATTTTACCGGCAACCTCACTCATCGGTGTTAATAATGGTAACGTATTATTTGGTAATTGTACTGTTTCGTAAGCGATACTTGTTACTTTATGATCCATTAATACTTTTGTTAAGTCTGGTTCTGCAGCTAAGTGCAAGTATGTAAACAGAATCAGCCCATCATAAAAATAATCGTATTCCTCCGCTAAAGGCTCCTTTACCTTCATAACCATTTCCTGCGCCCAAGCTTCTTTTGCTGTAGCAACAATCGTAGCTCCTGCATCTTTATATTGGTCATCTGTAAAACCCGATCCCAGACCCGCACCTGTTTCAATAAAAACTTCATGTCCCTCTTTTTTTAAAGTAAGCACCCCAGATGGAGCCATTGCTACTCTGTTTTCATTATTCTTTATTTCCTTAGGCACACCAATTTTCATTTTATGACCTCCCCTTCTATCTTGTTAATTAGATGTATATAATCTAACAGTATCAAATATTTAAAAAAATGGAAAGAGGAAAGTAACCCACCATGTCATGTGGGCTACTTTACCTTTATTTCTTTTGATTATTAAAGGTATGGATCCCCTTATTGCTGTGACGTTGTTCAATTACTCCCATCTGATAGCTTTCATTTAACTGATTTTGAACGGCTGCTATTCCCTTTTCATCCTCAAAAATTTTCTGTGGTTGATTACTTCGCTTGTTTTTCGTCACATTTTTCACTCCCTTGTTTATAGTTTGTCCATATCATTCATTTATTTGCTGTAATTATTTTAGTAAAAATGACATTTTTTGATTGTTGCTTTAGCTAATAGGGTATATAGTTAAGTAAAGAAAGGGGAGATTAAAGTGAAGTATAAAAATATTCTTGTAGCAGTTGATGGGTCTGAAGCATCAGAAAAAGCTTTTTTGAAGTCGCTGGATTTTGCCAAGCAAAACAGTGCAAGGCTAATTCTTGCACATGTGGTTGATTCACGAACTTTTGCTACTGCAGAGGCTTATGACAGAACTTTAGCAGAGCGGGCAGATGAATATGCTAAAGAATTATTAGACAGTTATGTAGATAAAGCAAAAGCTGCCGGATTAGAAGATTTAGTTCGTTGTGTGGAATATGGTTCACCGAAAATAAAAATCCCTAAGGATATTGCAAAAGAGTTTAAAGCGGACTTAATTGTTTGTGGTGCCACTGGTTTGAATGCTGTTGAGCGATTTTTAATTGGGAGTGTTTCTGAAAACATTACACGCCACGCTTCTTGTGATGTGCTTGTTGTTCGCTAACAGAATGCTGGCAGCGTTTTCTATGGGGAAGCGCTGCTTCTCTTTGTCTCGATCGTTAAACCCATACTACCATTGTCCAAAACAAAAATAGCAGTACGGGTATGAACAGAGTTAATTAATAAAGGTTTTGTGATGGATAATACCATACAAAACCTTTAGACTTAATTTCCTTCCGTAAGACGGATGGTGTCCCTTGCAATCATAACTTCTTCATTTGTCGGAATAATCATTACTTTAACCGGTGAGTGTGGATAGTTAATAAACTTCTCTTTTCCTCGTGATTTGTTTAACGCAGGATCCCAGTAAACACCCATAAATTCTAATCCACGTAATACTTTTTCACGAATCAGAATACTATTTTCCCCGACACCAGCAGTAAAGATTATCGCATCCACGCCAGACATTTTCGCTGCATAAGACCCAATGTATTTATGGATTCTTTCAGCAAATACATCTAATGCTAATTTAGCACGTGGATTCTCATCAGCTTGTTCTTCAATATCTCTAAGATCACTAGAAAAACCAGATAAAGCTAGCATTCCACTTTCTTTGTTTAATACATGTACCACTTCAGCAGCCGACTTACCGGTTTTTTCCATGATATAAGGGATAAGTGCTGGGTCAATATCTCCGGAACGAGTACCCATTGTTAGACCAGCTAGAGGTGTAAAGCCCATCGATGTATCAATCGACTTACCGCCTTGAATAGCTGCGATACTTGATCCGTTTCCTAAATGACAGGAAATAAGTCGCAAATTTTCAATAGGTATACCTAACATTTCAGCAGCTCGTTGCGACACATATTTATGGGATGTGCCATGAAATCCATATTTACGAATGCCATAATCTTTATAATAATTATAAGGTAAACTATATAAATATGATGATGGAGGCATTGTTTGATGGAAGGCTGTATCAAATACTGCAACCATCGGTACATTAGGTAAAATCTCCTGAAATGCATATATACCTGTTAAATGTGCAGGGTTGTGTAAAGGTGCTAATTCAGAAATTTCTTCTATTTCTTTCGTTACTTGCTCAGTAATTAACACAGAATCAGTGAATTTTTCCCCACCATGAACAATCCGGTGCCCAACTGCATTAATCTCTTCGAGCGAAGTAATAACACCAGATTGTTTTAAACCATTCAACAGCTTTTTAACAGCTTCTTCATGATTTGGGATATCCCCTACAAATTTATCCTTTTCACCTTGAGCTTCCATTTCAAAGATAGCTTCATTAAGACCTATTCTCTCTACTATCCCTTTTGCAAGAACTTGTTCCTCTGGCATTTGTATTAATTGGAATTTCAAAGATGAACTACCGGCATTAATTGCCAATACATTACTCATTGCTGTTCAACTCCTCTTATTATACATCTGGAACCAATTATTTATCTGACCTAGAATATTTTCCATAGCACTGGAATTCGAAAAAGATGGCATCTTTACTAATAATGGTTGATTTGGAGCAGTCGTATTTTGACCTTTTTTCTGTAAGATTAAAATACTTCGTCTATGCTTTTCTGATTGAAAAACGGTATCTGGTAAGCTTATTACACCCACAATATGTGCATATTTATGAATAAATTGTCTCAACTGCTCCGCCTGATCACTCGTAAATAAAAATTCTGGAATAATAAAAATAAGATAACCACCAGGTTTTGTATAATTGAGACTTTGCTCTATAAATAAATGGTGAGCATAGGAAAGACCTTCCTTTGCCTTTAATTCAAAGCTCCTCGCATGTACATCATCTGGATAATAACCAACTGGTAAATCTGACACAATTAAATCAACAGGATCGAGTAAGAATGGTTGTAAGCTATCTTGATGGAAAAATTCAATTTGCATTTTTTGTAAGTTAGCATTCCAAGCAGCAAGCTGTATTAATGTAGGGTCTACTTCACTTGCATATGCTTCCTTTGCTTGCGGTAATTGATAAAGCACTGTTGTAAGCAAATTGCCTGTCCCTCCAGCAGGGTCAAATATGCGCAGTTTTTCTTTATCTGTAAATAATTTTGAACTAAGATAAGCGATAATTAAAGCCACTGTTTCAGGAGTCATCATATGCTGCTGTTGCGTAGAACCCTTCATTCCTTTTAACATAACTAATTGAATGGCTTTTCTTATTTCATCGGTTGTATAGGTATCCATATTCAATTTATCTAATGCCTGCTGTAATTTATGTGTCAATTGTTTATCAAATCTTTCAGGAACCTTTTGATGAAACAAGATTTCCATCGTATATGCTAAGCTATCTAAGTAAGTTTCATTCACATATTGCTGAATAAGATGTGTTATATTGTCCATCCATTCATATAGTTCTTCTATATTCGATTTTTCCATCTAGTGAACCCTCCATTCGGTCGATTCAAAGCGCAATCTATTGTACCAAAAGCGTGCAATTTATACAATGGATTACTGTGTATTCCGATTGGACAGCAAAAATCCCCCTCACCGAATGAGAGAGATTTCATTCTCGTTAATTTGCTTTTCTGGCAGCTTCCAGAGCAGCATCGTAATCCGGATGGTTACTAACTTCACTTACATATTCTACATATGTGACCTTGTCATTACTATCCACAACAAAAATTGCTCTCGCCAATAATCGCAATTCTTGAATGAGTACTCCATAATTTTGTCCAAACTGCGCATCTCGGTGATCCGATAATATTTCCAGTTTATTAATATGATGCTGTGTTACCCAACGCTTTTGTGCAAATGGCAAATCCATACTTATGGTTAAAACTTGTACATTGCCAATTGCCTCTGCCTCTTCATTAAAGCGTTTTGTCTGGTCAGCACATACTCCTGTATCAATGGAAGGAACAACACTGATCAACTTAACCTTCCCCTTATAATCATCCAGTGACACTTCTTGTAGATCGTTTGATAATACTCGAAACTCAGGTGCTTTATCACCTACTTTTACTTCATTACCTACTAGGGTGACAGGTTCTTGTTGGAATGTTACATTTACCATATAAATCATTCCTTCCTAAATAATTGTATTCCCCTATTATTATGAATTGAATATGGATACATGTCCACTATTTTACGCGGAATAATTTGTGAACAAAATTACAACGTTTTCATTTTCAAACAGTTTTTACTGTAAAGTGAAACTTCATTCAGTAGGAGTTTTCTTCCATCTCCTACTGAAGGTTAGTACCACAAGGGTATGACCTAAAGGCCCTTGAACGAATCGGGTATTTAGATACCGTTTTCTCCCGCTTAGAACCTGTTGTATCAACTCAAGATTTTGAAGTGGGAGTCTTACGATACCTTACATGCGGGGTAAAGTCATTAAACATCATATTGAGTTGGAGCTTGCTTTTGTTTTGTTTCTTGTTTACCTGAGCGATCTTTTTTTCCGGAGTCTTTCATTATTTCCTGTACCTTTTCTACAACTTGTGGCGCAAAATCAAGCATTTTTTCATAAATATGGGTTTGTTGATCGAGGTGAACCATTTTTATTCCTTGGTCACTGACAATTAAAAATGCTACTGGCGTAATAGACACCCCTCCCCCACTACCCCCGCCAAAAGGTAAAGTTGCCTCACTATCAGATGAGGAAGAGTCATTCGTTGCATTAAATTCACTTCCACCTGCAGCAAATCCAAATCCAACTTTGGATACCGGAATAATGATACTTCCTTCAGGAGACTGTACAGGATCACCAATAATTGTATTTACTTCTACCATTTCTTTTAAATTTTCCATTGCTGTTGTCATTAATCCTTGAATCGGATGCTCTTCCACGAGTGTTCACTCCTTATACTATCGTTTGTTTTTACCAACTCTCTTTGTAGTTGCAGAATGATATGTATAGCTTGTGCAAATCGTGTGGAAACCATGCAAGAAAAAAACATTTCGACACCCTTATGTTGAAATAACGGAATCACTTGTAAATCTGGTAAACAGCTTTGTTTGCTATTTTGTATCATCCAGCCAGTAATCATTCCCTTTAAACTCCAAACTCCCCCAGCAATCATACCTGTTAAAGCTGCATCACCTGTTCCGCCTTTTGTATGCCAATACAAGCGGCGAATTACGAATTGGCGAAGAACGATAGATAATAACTGTTCTCCTTGTTTTATCATTTTGAAAACTTGTTTAAACTGTTCGGAAATGTTTTGAAAATAGTTGTTGTCAACAGTTAGAGAAGTATCATTTAATTTGTAAATACGTTTAACAATCTGTAAACCAAACCAATAGATTTGAATAGATAGTTCAGTATCCTGCATTTGATGATTTATATGAATACAAATTGTTAATTTGCTTATTAGAAGAATGAATAAAACACATATCAAACCACTTAAAACTAGCAACATGATAATCACCTCAACTTTACGTTATTTTTCCGCAAATATCCTATTCTAATCCATCGTTTAAAATTTTGATTAGCGAAACGGTGTCAGCCCTATGTACAAAAGAGTCCGAAAAAAACACACATCGAATTTCTACTTGCAGGACGTGCTAGAATCTTCATTGCAACAAAGCTCGTTGTCAACTTAACCACCCGGTACTCTTCCCCTTTTGTTGCACACATATTTTAAGTTTGTTTTCATTTTTTAACAATTCGCGGAAACATGGTAGAATAAGGTGAAACTCTGTTTTCTACTTTTTTTGATACGCATTTTAACACAGAGAAAACTCATAGGAGGAATGAAAACGATGACAGCACGAAACAATATTTACTTTTATTACTTAAATAATCAAGGAATTGAAGACAAATTAGCCGCACTTGAAGACTTAGCCATTTCTAATGGTTTTAATGTTGTAGATGATAGTAAATCAGCAAATATTATTGTTAGTATTGGCGGGGATGGTGCATTTCTGCAAGCGGTAAGAAAAACAGACTTTCGTCAAGATTGCCTCTATACGGGAATTAATCAGTTTGGTGAAGCTGGTTTATATTGTGATTTTAACATGGATAACTTTGGAGAAATGCTTCATACGATGCAACATGAGAAGTTAGAAGTTCGGCGTTTTCCTGTTATTCATACAAATGTTGATGGTGGAACAGATTTTTACTGTCTTAATGAAATTAGCCTTCGTTCAGCAATTATAAAATCTATCGTTATCGACGTATTTATTGACGATAACCATTTTGAAACATTTCGTGGTGACGGATTAATTGTTGCGACACCTACTGGAAGTACGGGTTACAATAAATCAACGAATGGCGCTGTCGTTGATCCGCTCATCCCTTGTTTTCAAGTATCAGAATTAGCTTCTATTAATAATAACAAGTATCGGACATTGGGATCCTCTTTTATTCTTCATAAGGACCGTAAATTGCGCCTATCTGTCAGACAGGATGGAAACGATTACCCTATTATTGGTCTAGATAATGAAGCATACTCTATCCGAAACATTCAAGACGTTACGGTTACATTAAGTGAAAAAGTGATTAAAACCGTAAAATTAAAAAATAATTCATTCTGGGACCGAGTAAAGCGCACTTTTTTATAAAGTGAAACTTATTCTAAGCTTCTCCACGAAAGAATAGATCAAGGCTTCCGTTATCGCAACGTCCTTGAAAACACGTGCGGTGTATCGCTTACAGAAGCTTTCCTTGTCCTTGAAAACCGAAGTATTGCTGTCATAGCAACTCTGTGCTGTTGATCTGAATGAATCAGACATTTAATTAGCGTTAACTCTTACTTCTTCTTACTTTTATAACTCTTAAAATTGCAGTCTTACACCAACTTTGATCTGGAATAAAGTGAAGCTTCATTCAGTAGGGGTTTTCTTCCATCTCCTACTGAATGTTAATACCAAAAGGGTATGACCTAAAGGCCCTTGAACGAATCGGGCATTTAGGTACCGTTTCTTTCACTTACACCCTGTTATATCAACTCAAGCTCTTAAGATGGGAGTCTTACGGCACCTTACATGCGGGATAAAGTGAAACTTCATTCCGTGGAATGCTTTTTACACGGAATGTTAGTTGAACCAATCGGGCATTTAGGTGCCGTTTTTTGCCACTTAGACTCTTTTATATCAACTCAGGTCTTGAAGCAGGAGTCTTACGGCACCTTACATGCGGGATAAAAATAAACGTATGTAAAATTATACAAAAGGACTACCCGTCTGGATAGTCCTTCATACCATCTTCTTATTTTATTATTGAAAACTTTGACCACCAAATTGTTGCTCAGCCATTTGCACAAGACGCTTTGTAATTTCACCACCAACAGAACCGTTAGCACGTGAAGTTGTCTCTGGGCCTAATTGAACCCCGAATTCTTGTGCGATTTCATATTTCATTTGATCTAAAGCTTGTTGAACACCAGGAACTACTAATTGATTTGAATTGTTTCTTGCCATATTAAATCACCTCCTTGGTACTTATAGATTGTGTACGAAGGAAGCAATCCATTCATGTTTTCTATTGGTAGTTACTGTTAAAATCGGCTTCTCTTATCCTTAAATTCTAATCAAAAAAGCGCAGTTAAAAAATAGGAAGAAGGTTAAAAACAAACATTGCAACAGTCACAAAATATAACTAATATATATAAATAGAGATTACTCATTAAACCTTTTAAATGTATTGATCCAGTCAATTAGAAAAGACCGTCGTATGGCGTTTGCTTTTCTTTTGCTGTCACCTTGATCGTTTCAATACCGGAAAATGCTTCTTCCATCAGCTTCGAAAAATTATTTTTTGCTTCATATAAATTGGCTTTTTCTCTTTTCGGTTTAGTTTTTGGAGACTTTGGTACAAATATCGTGCAACAATCTTCATAAGGAAGAATGGAAGTTTCATATGTACCAATCTCCTGTGCCAAATCGATAATTTCTGTCTTATCCATCGTAATTAACGGACGAATAATCGGGTAATTCGTTACCTCGTTAATGGTATTCATGCTTTCCATCGTTTGACTCGCAACTTGCCCAAGGTTTTCTCCAGTTGTTAATGATAAAATCGATTGCTGTTCACATACTTTTTCGCTAATTCGCATCATCATACGGCGCATGATTGTCATCGCATATCCATCTGGAATTGTTCGAAATATTTCTTGTTGCAGCTTCGTAAATGGAACGATATGTACAGAAATAGCTTTTCCATACCGTGTTAATTGCTTTGCTAAATCAAGAACCTTTTGCTTGGCACGCTCACTGGTAAATGGTGGAGAATGAAAATGAATTGCCTCTAATTGAACTCCACGCTTCATTGCAAGATATCCTGCTACCGGACTATCGATTCCTCCAGATAACAATAACAACGTTTTTCCGGACGTACCAACTGGTAACCCTCCAAGTCCCTGAATCACACTAGAAGTTATATAAGCCGCTTCTTGCCGTATTTCAATCCTAATTTCAACATCAGGCTGATGCACATCCACAGTAATACCAGTCGTATTCGTTAATAAATGGCTGCCTACTACATGGTTAAATTGCTGTGAACGAATGGGAAATTCTTTGTTAACTCGTTTTACGGTAACTTTAAACGTTTTTGCGTGCGTATTTTGCTGTAACGCATAAAGTGCAGCTTGCTTAATCTTTTCGACATCATTTTCTTCTTTTATCGCTAAACTTAAACTTTGGATACCGAAAACATGCTTACATTTCTCAATAATTGGTTCCGGATCATGACCATTCAATAGAATGAACATTCTTCCTTGTGTGCGCTTCACTTTTACATTTGGAAAATCATGAAGCTTACTCTGTAGATTTTCCTGTAAACGAATGATAAACGTTTTAATATTTTTTCCTTTTAAAGCCATCTCACCATAACGTATTAATATATGATCATATTTCATGTACATCTACCCCATTACTTCTTTTAATTGGCAAATACTTTTTTTCAACGTTGTTATAAATTGCTCTAATTCTTGCATTGTATTCGTGTATGTCATACTTACTCGTAATGCCGAAGTAGTTCTCACTTTCGGAAAACCGCAGGCTGCAAGTACCTTGCTTTCATCTGTACGTTTGGACGAGCAAGCTGACTTTGTAGAAATGTATATTCCAGCTTCACCAAGCATATGGATTAATACTTCTGGTTTGATCCCAGGAACTGAAAAATTAATAATATGTGGAGCAGCATCTATAGGTGTATTAATTGTAACATCCGTAATTTTTCCTAACTCTCTACGAAGATATTGCTGTAATTGATTTAAATGATCTCCACTTCGTTGTTTCTTTTCTTGTATTAGTCGTAATGCTTTTACCATTGATACCGCACCAGCCAAATTTTCGGTCCCGGACCGGATCATTTGCTCTTGCATTCCACCATGAAAAAGCGGAAATAACGTAGTCCGGTTTTTGACGTATAATATACCTGTTCCTTTTAGCCCATGAATTTTATGACCAGACATGGTGCAAAGATCAATGCCACTATCAGGTAATGGTAATGAAACTTTACCTAATCCTTGCACATTATCCACATGTAAGAATAGCTTTGGATAGTTCTTGGCAATTGCTCCAATTTCAACAATTGGCTGAATAGAACCTAACTCATTATTTACATGCATGATCGTAATCAAAATAGTATCCTCTCTAATCGCCGCTTTTAAATCTTCAAGTACTATCATACCATCCTGATTAACCGGTAAATACGTAATTTCAAACCCTAATTTTTCAAGGCTTTGACAAGCTTCATATACAGATGGATGTTCAACCATTGTTGTAATAATATGCTTTCCTCGGTTTTGGTGTTCAAGCGCAATTCCTTTAATTGCTAAATTATTTCCTTCGGTTCCTCCAGAAGTAAATACAATTTCACTTGCGTCTACATGTAAAAGTTCCGCAGCCTGTTTCTTCGCTTGATGTAATAGTTTTTCTGATTCTCCCCCTAAGGAGTGAATCGAGGAAGGATTCGCAAAATACGCTGTTGAAACTTGTTCAAAACTCTTTAATACTTCTGGATCCGGTTTTGTTGTTGCACTATTATCTAAATAAATCATCATTTTACTCCTTATTCCATAATATCTTACATACATTACAGCATCGCACCAGCATTGACGTTTCTCGTCAAATACGATTTGAAAACGATCTATTTTCAGATACTGGAGTTCACTAATTCTATTTATTAAAATAACCTAAGGCTAGAGCTCTTGATTATCCTTACATCAGAACCTATAATCTTTCAGGTTACTCCTCGTCTTCTACATTTATTTTTTATGTTCTTAACGTTGAAAAAAGGATATTAGCGAATGAATATCCTTTTTTCCTCTCTCGATATTTAATTATCAATCGGCTCTTGGTACGCTTCAATCCGTTTTAATGCACCAGGCTCTACTTCTTCAACTGCTTTAGCCGCTGTCTCCAAGGCTAACTCATATTCATAATTTCGAAACAGCCGCTCAGCTTCGGCCAGTTTTTCAGCTAAAAGAGGATATTGACTGCGATACCGATTGGCATATTGAATGACTTGTTCAGTTAAATAAGCTTGCTCAAGCATGAGATCCGTCTGCTCCATACAATACGAAACTGCATTCTTTGCATCATTTAACGCTTGCTGAACTTCAGCCATCTCTAAAGGCTGATTTTCTAACGCTTTTACTACACGGTGATTTTTTTCACTCGCCGTTTCAAGCAAATTCCAAATAAATGTTGGTACTCCTGGTACATTGCTTTTTTTCAGCTTCCGTTGGATATAATATAATTGATTGCGCATTTCCGTCAACTTTTCTTTTGCTTCTAATTCATCTTTACGAAGATTATGAATGCGTTTTTTAAACTCTTCATGCTTTTCTTCAAGCTTTTCAATCTCCACAAAACCCTCTTCAATTTCAAGGCGTAATTTGGTATGTGGTACTTTTTTCTGCTCCATCTCTGATACAAAAGCTTCCATTTGTGAGTTTAATTTTGCTATTGATTTCTCTAGTGTTAAATACTTCTCCATGTCACTATCTTCAAAGTAATACGATTTTTGCAGTTGCTCTACTTCCTCTTTCGTATTACTGAAACTAGCTGTCATTTCTTCCAGTGATTGTTGATATGAAGGCATCTTTGTATCTACATAATTTTTAGCGATTGCTTCTTTTTCTAAGAGCTGATACATTTCTTTCATGCGCTCTTCTATCTCTTCAATTATCACTTCTGCATTTCTCATATCGCCATTTTCCATTTTTTCAACCATATGTAAAAGTTTTTGTTGATAATTGCGAATTTCTTTTTCAAAAGCAAGATGCTCTACTCGATAACCTTCATTTTTCATTTCTTTGACGCCTGTTAGTAGATCATCTAATTGTGAAGGTAACTCCTGCTTACACATCCGAAATAGATGTGGAAATTCATGCAGTCTTACTTCCACTGTATCCAAAGATACACGAATTTGCTCGACAAGCTCTCTCGCTTCAAAATAATTGCCATCATCTACTAACTCATAGTAGGAAGCTACCTGCTTCGTAAGCTCGTCAAGTTTCTTTTCAAAGTAGCTCTCCGCTTTTCCATACTGATAGCGGGTTTGCGATAATTTTTTTCGCAATTCTTTTAGAGTAGGTTCTACATGCTCCATCTCTTTTCTGCTCTTTTCTTCAGATTCAAGCAGCTCATCCACTTCTTTTAAAATCTCTTCAATTGCTACTTCTACCGATTGTAGTATTTTCTCTACTTCCGCTAATGTCTTTTTAGCCTTGGAAAAACGGTAACGATCCGCCATCTCTTCTGCATCGAATAAGTATTCTTCTATATCTGTCAATTCTTTCGTTACAATATGTTCCCAACGTTCTTTCCAGGCTTCAAACTTATCCTGTGTTTCCCCTGATAAGTTAAGTATTTTAATGCGGGAGAGCTCAGCATTAATGTTTCGACCGATAATATCCATTTTCCATGCTTCATATTGATCGACAACATCATATATTCTTTTTCTTAAAATAAGTCCTGTAATAATAAGTGCAATGACTATAAGTATACTGCCAATGATGTATGCCATAAAATGCCTCCCAACTAAATTCCTATAAGAGGATGTTCAAAAGTTCGTAAAAATGACGCATCGAAATTCTTCACACGTTAGAACGAATAAAATTTTTCGCGTTACGTTTAGTCAAGGCAGTTCAAATTTTAAGTTCTACGTATAAGTTCAACCAAGCACTGTCTGCGCTTTACTTGCTGCTAAATAAGCTTGCTTTATTGGCTTGTTTCTTCTCTGCTCATGTATGCAAATGCCTACACTTGCTACCTGAAATTGAACCGCCTCGAATTTCGACTGGACAGGACGTGCTAGTGACGTCCCTTACAAAAAGAACGCTCGTAACCTTAGCCAACCTCAATCTTATTTTATCCCCTTTTTGAACACGCACTATAAATAGGATAACGTTCCTAGGATAATTTCTTATCACAAATAAATCTACATATAATAATACCATGTTCATTGCTTGTTTTGCTAAAAAAATACAAATAAATTGACGAATTACGGGTAAAAATCTTAATTTACCAGATTTGTCTCTTGTGCTACGACAAAATCTAACCATTGATGGATCGTTTTTACATAATTTTGGACAAATAATTCATGGGAATATTGTCCTATAATTTGGTTTTTCCATTCATTTGGCATCATATATGGAGTAACCAGCATACCTTTTAGTTGCATGTATAAATAAGTACGGTCATTAATAGAAGTTGTTCGCTCATTCAACACAGCATAAAAAGCATTGCTAATAAAGTGGTTCTCCTTCGCTAGATAAGTGACAGTCATTTCCCTTACAAAAATAGAGTCCAAAGACAGCTCTCGATGTATAAAACAGGAAAATTGATGTTTGCTCTGTTTATACTGTATAATAGTAAAAATTAATTCCTTAAGCTTATTTAATGGATTTAAATTATGATTCACTTCCAGCGCTGCTTCGATTGTCTCTAAGTATTTTTCATAATATTCCGTTACTGCAAATTCTAACAACCCTTGCTTTCCATTAAAATAGTAGCTAATTAGAGATACATTTACATTTGCTTTATCGGCTATATCACGAACGGACGTACCATGAAATCCTTTTTGAAAAAATAAACTAGAAGCAGCTTCCAGCACCTTTCGTTTTGAGGGATTGATTTTCATATAACTCAACTCCTTACATCTCTTTTACGACAAATGAGATGATATATCCTGCATTTTTCGCTCGACAAAAAAATATCCTTTGTCGAAATAACGAATCAGAAAGGAAATGTTTCATGTTTCAAACAAGTACGTACTCCGATAATAAAGAAAAAGATTATCATCTATTAATTCGTCAGTTGCATGCCCTAAGTGAGGATGAACATGAGCATATTGCCATTTTAGCAAATGCGTCTGCATTATTAAATCAATTTCTCGATCAAATAAATTGGGTGGGATTCTACCTTTGGAAAGAACAAGACAATGAACTAGTACTTGGGCCGTTTCAAGGTTTACCTGCATGCATCAGGATTGGATACGGAAAAGGAGTTTGCGGTACAGCTGTAAAAGAAAAAGCAACCCAGCGTATAGCAAATGTTCATGATTTCCCAGGTCATATTGCCTGTGACAGTGCTAGTAAATCTGAAATTGTCATACCGATAATGAAAGATGGTAATATTTATGGAGTGCTCGATATTGATAGTCCGATAAAAAATCGATTCGACCATGATGACCAAATCTACTTAGAAAAATTCGTTGATGCATTACAAACGCATTTATCCAGTCATTAAAACATATATTTTACTTTTTAGCTAGTGGTAACCTCCATTGGGTTCAGCCGCTAGCATTATTTTATTTATAAAAATCCTAGGATTTAACAACACTATTTTTCCCCTTGCTTTTTGCTTCGTAAAGAGCTCTGTCGGCACGAATAAATAATTCACTTACTGTATCTTTACCAACATCTCCCCAAGAAGAGACCCCACAGGAAACTGTAACCGATGGATCAGTCGAACGCTCTACATGTTGGCAAATTTTTTTTGCTAAAGCTACGGCATCATCTATTTCCTGATTTGGCGTATAAATTGCAAGCTCCTCCCCACCCCATCTAGAAGGGATCGCCTCTTCTGCCGTGTATTCATGAATCACATCGGCAACTTGCTTTAATACTTTATCACCAACATGGTGTCCATACGTATCATTTACTCGTTTAAAATCATCAATATCAAACAATATTAGAGCTCCTTTAGCCGTTGATTTTCTTAATTTTATGATCATTTCTTCTAAATAGCTTCTTGAATAAAGCTTTGTTAAATAATCGGTTATTACTGCCTTTTGCAGTTCTTCTTTTAAAATTGCATTAGAGAGAGCTAACGAGCAATGTTGAATCAATGATTGTAATAATTTAAACCGTTCAAAGGAAAAGAAATAAGATAATGGATGCATAATAACAACTAATCCGTAAACTTCAAATTCTTGTTGCATTGGAATAATTAACAGTGACCGATATGGTAACCCAGGGTATTCTTTGTAATTTCCGTAAAATTTTGGACCGTCAATGTTCTCTAATAAGTATGATGCAAATGCACCTCCTTGTGACTTAAAATAACTTGTACTTGCAGCTTCGATAGTCGTGTATTCATGGTCACGTTTGAAAATAAATCCAACTTCCATCGCCTGACAAATATCAATGATTTTATTGCGTACGTATTCCATAATCCCTTTTAAATCTAAATTAGAATTTAGTTTATGAGTCACATCATTAATTAACTTTAAATCCGAAATTTGATGACTGCTATTTTCCATAAGACTTGCATTCTCTATCGATTTTCCAGCAGTTTGAGCAATTTCCATAATAAACTGAACATCATTTTTCTGTAAATATACTCCTTCTTCTTTTACAAGCTGAATAACCCCATATACTCCTTGATTTCCTGTTAGAGGTGCAAACAATTTATAAATTTGCTCTGAATGTTTCTCTATTTGTACCTCTCCGGAAATAAACGCCATGGAACTGTAGCTCATAGGCTCTTCATCATTATACGTAATTGGTTGAATCGGACAGTCAATTTCAATATCTGTATCCCGAGATAATAGTAATTGAGTAGTATAGCTTGGATAAAATTGCGTAATGGCGGTAATGACTTCTTGAACAATCTCCGCTTTATTTTCCATTGTAAACAATCGGATCGATAAGTGATAAAGAAATTTGAATTGACCTTGTTGATTCATTCTCCATGTTGCAGCGCGAAGCATCCGTACCACTTCAAATTGCAGCATATTTAATAACAAATGATCCATTTGTTTTTTACTTTCAATATATAGCACGTATTCGGCATTTAATTTCATAAAATAGCCATTGACGTTTTTCGCCTCGATCCACTGATGCATTTCCATATGTTCTGGTACAACTCTACTATTAAGGGATGGTTCAGAATTGTCCATTTCTACTCTATGAAGCAAGTGATAACCATCTTCACAATAGCGATATATCCCTGTACTTCGAATACCTTCTAGCTGAGCTATCCGTTCGGTCATGAATGATAAGCTTTTTTCTAAACATTGACTCGAGGCAATCGTTAGCAATTCAAAATAAGCCTTATGTAATTGTTGCTTCACATGTTTTAAATTCATCATTTTCACCAGCTATCATTTAGTTTTTAAATGCTATGCATTCTTGTACAACTAAGTTCCATTATAGGAAATCATGCATAAAATACTTTTTATAATAAAAAGTGAAACGTCATTCCGGCGGCAAACAGTAGACCAAAGGCTACCACCTTGAAAAAAACTCTGTCACGATGTAGTACGGTGGACATTTTTCTTGTTCTTTAAGATCTGATGAGTCGCTGGGAAGTTGCTTGTCCTTAGCTTTTTCTTCAAGCGGTGTTGCTGGCGAAGTTTTACTAATCCTATCAACCTAAACCCACGCTGCTTTTAGATGCCATCTTGTAGCTTGAATTTTATATATATGAGCTATTAATATGGAATAAATAGCTTATTAAACTTATTATAACTTATGTAGGTCTTTTTTCCTATGCTTTAATTTATCGAAATCTATTTTCAATAAGTAGTTGACTTCTCTTTGTAAAAATTATATACTATTCGTTGTGTAAAATAATAAAGTAGCCTTAGTGATCTGGCGCTTGTAACCATGTTGTTCCTCTACTTCACAGAGGTGTATCGTGTAACTCTTAGCTGCTGGAGCGATGGTACATGAAAACAATATGAGCAAGTGTATAGAACACGCTCTTTTATTTTATACAAATAAAAGAAAAAGGAGGAAATGTCTTATGGCTCGCTATACTGGACCAATATGGAAAAAGTCACGTCGTCTTGGCATTTCATTAACCGGAACTGGTAAAGAATTAGATAAACGACCTTATGCACCAGGTCAACATGGACCAAATCAACGTAAGAAAATATCTGAATATGGTTTACAACAACAAGAAAAGCAAAAATTACGTTTTATGTATGGTTTAAATGAGCGTCAATTCCGTACGTTGTTTAACCGAGCAGGTAAAATGAAAGGTGTTCACGGTGAGAACTTCATGCTATTGCTTGAATCCCGTCTTGATAACCTTGTTTACCGCCTTGGCTTTGCTCGTACGCGTAGACAAGCTCGTCAGCTAGTTAACCATGGTCACATCACTGTTGATGGTGCTCGTGTTGATATTCCATCTTACTTGGTAAAACCCGGTCAAGTTATTGGCTTACGTGAAAAATCCAAGAACTTGGATATCGTTAAAGAAGCGCTCGAAGTGAATAATTTTGTTCCTGACTATTTAACACTAGATGAAAATAAATTAGAAGGAACATTCACTCGTTACGCAGAACGTGAAGAACTTCCTGCTGAAATTAACGAATCCTTAATCGTTGAGTTCTACTCACGTTAATATTTATATGACGCAGAGAATAACACTAAAAGCCTTAGAAATGTTGGTTTATCAATGTTTCAAGGCTTTTTTATTTTATGGCACTTTGCAGGATAATGCAGTAAAATGAATGTGTTTTCGGCTGATTTTTGGCCAATCAAATAAAGCGTGGGCAGACGCATATGAAGGAAAAACCTAACGGTTCAGCTGTTCAAGATACTCTATAATATGCTTTCTAAACCTCCTAAGGCCATAATCTTCTTTAGTCACATAAGGTGCATTTTTATCTTAATAGAACGTTTCGTTCATATACTCTATTTCTTCTCTATAAAATTCTAAAGCTGCAAGCAATTTATTTTCTAATTCTTTAATCGACATATATTTAATTCCCCCCTAAAAAATAAAACCCAGTTGCCACCTTTTTTTGTGTGCACACTTATTTCTTTGAATGCACCATTATTTCGTTCCCAACCACCGTCTTTTCCATGACTTTACCGCACCATATTTCTCGCTATATCTTTATACTTCATAGCCTTGTTGTAGTCTATCTCGGCTTTCTTATGTCTAGCTTCCATTTACATCAACACCCACCTCCGTATGTAATCGAGTTGTTTTGTAACTAAGAAAAAGTACTCTTTATTCTATTTCATCTCTTGCACTAACTGAGAACATCCCTAATAGCATTAATTGTTACATAAACAAGTCAAATTTTATTTTAATTTCTTTTCGAGTGTTAAAAATACCCTTCACAGGAAACCGCTTCATATTGGCTTATTTTTCGTTTTAAGAATGTATTGCAATATTTAACGTCTGGCTTAACAAAGCTATTATTCTATAAATTGTATTTGTCTTTTTCTAACTAAAATCTATTAACAAGTATTTCTTTATATATTTCTTTAATATATTTCTTTAGCGTTTTGACATTATATGAAGGAAAAATTTTTGCTGTCCTCTACGTAGAGGACAGCTAAGGTGTACTCTAATTAGGGTACAAACGAATGTTCCTATAATTATAAATAGAATTTATAAAAAAAAGAAAAACCTTGAAAGGCTTGCCCGATCAAGGTTTTATGTTAACTATGTTCTTATTTTTAGCTATCTCTTTTCCACACACATTGCCCGTTAGTTAAATAAACTGCACTTGGTGGGTCATCGTAGAGAGAGATTTCAACCAATGAACTTTTCTCTTGTCTTAACCAATTATATACACTACCTTCATTAGTAGGAGGATGCGATAAAATACGATTAACTTGAAATGCAACCGCATGATACTCTGTATAATTCTCATCATCATCATCTAGACCATTATCTGTCTCGAAAAGTGTATCTGGTTCACCAAGAATTTTCAATCCACTCTCCCATTCTATTATTAGTTCACCACCATTATTTTTTAATGCATCTATTAAAGGATCATATCCCATACATATCCTCCTTTTTACTTTCTAAGTGGTTCTGAAGGTACAATATGAGCGCCACTCTTACTATAATGTATCATTCCTCTAGTAGTATTTGTATATTTGCCAGTGTCCATATCATAATACTTCCCTATTACTTGATCAAATTCTACTCTTTCTTTATTTTTGTTAATCGAAGTTCCCTTCCCTGCAAACTTATCGAGCAGTTCCTGTGCTGTTTTATTATCCCCATAGAGGATACTCTTATTTTTCCCATTTGCTAATTCTTGTTTATAGTTTGGAGTATTAGGAATATGCTTCTCCTGAGCACCTGACTTTACTTTAACTGGAAATCCATTTACTTCACGATAAGGTCCTACAGGTACTGATTTCTTTCCATAAGAAGGTACTCTATTCTCCGTACCCTTAACTTTCTTTACTGTCTGCTTACCCTTATCCGCAAATTTAATAACTCCGCCAGCTTTAACTAGCTTTAAAACTTTACCATGGGGGATAATAGAAGCACCTGCTATTACTCTATCCATTGTAGAAGCCTTTGGATCCATTACCGTTTTGACATCATCCAACACAACAAAGTCTAAAGCCTCTTTGGAAGCTTTTAAGCCAGCTTTTCCAGTCTTATATCCTGCTAAACCTACATGTAAACCTGCTTTGACAATCCCATCAGTAGCCTTTTCTAACCAGCTTTTTTCCGGTTCTTTTGGCTTATGTCGATTCGCTGGAATCGTACGAACCAGTTTAAAATTTATGCCTGTTTCTGATTTAAACTTCCGCACTTTCCTACCATCAGCTAAGGTGTAATAAACTCCTTGTCTTACTCCCTTGTAATCCGAAACCTTTACTTTTGAAACAATTAGATGCTCGATGGTTGAAAACTCACTTGCAGTTAAACTATCCCCCGTTGCTGCTAAATTAGCATGTATAGCCCGATAGCTGTAATCCATTGTTTTCAGTCCAAAATGTTTCTGCATATAGTTAATCGGAATCGCTGCTAGTGGGATAAACTTAGAAAATAACCGTTTGCCAAGCTCCCCCATGATCACTTCTAAATCGATGGCATTTTTTCCAGCCTTTTTCATAAGACCTTGCATCAGCTTTTGATGAATCTTTTGATCAGCTATCTTTCTCGCCTGATACGTTGCAATATTTATCTGGCCGCTGTTTCCCAGCTTTCTAATTTGGCTTACATAGTTTTTCATGGTATGAAGATCTTGTTCCACAGGCTCGAGCTTAGCTGTATGATGTCGATCAAATAGATACAGCTTTTCAATGGTCTGGTGTGTCATTTTCTTTGCGTGTTGTACTTTATCCAGGAACTCCCCATCATCTAAATCCCTAACATCAATAATATCTCTGACCGATCGGAGGACGGCATTTGCCTCATCGGTTAGCATCATTGCCATATGCTCTGCCCGTTTAAGTCCTCGTTGAACACCGCCGGCAAGAAAGTCCTCTCGAATAACGCCATTCCTGTCAGGTTCCAGTTCATCAATGGATTGTTTTATTTCTCGTAATGTATTCGAATAATGATCAATAAAACCCTCCAGGAACAACAGAAACGGCTGGTGTACCTCTTTGTAAAAGGTTCGAATAGAATTAGCTGTCTTCCCTTTAAACGCATCCTCCAAAGCTATAATGCCCTCTATGCTTTTCTGGATGTTTTTGATTTGTGTATGTATTTGTTCTAGCTGTGCCAATGTTTTGTCGATAAGGCGATAACATTCCCTTACATACAGCGCCTTGATTGACATCTCCTCCCATCTTAGTTGAAATTCAATTGCCTCCTTTAATTGCATTATACTAAAAGTGCAAAATTTATTGAATTGTTTATGAGGAGAATAAAAATACCACCTCCCCGTAACTGGTTATAGGAGGTGGTTTTGTTGGGGAGAGAATAATGCCAAGATATTAAATCGAAAGTTATAAATGTAATTAGTATGTCAATCATCTTTTTTAAACGTATCCAAAGTATAATTTAATCTATTCATTAGATAGATATCATTTTATTGTTTTTTAATTGTTATAGGGTTAGTATGTTGTATAGTGCAGAGTTTTTCTACCTCAAGGAGGTTAATTTTGGGTTTAAATAAAGAGAATTATCTTAAACAAAAAGCGAGGAACAATATTAGTGATTCTGTATTTGTTGGCTGTAGCTTGGATTATTCTTTTCAAATTTTACCTTAGTATTAGCAACTTTTTTTCTTTCGTAGACAGTCGGTTACGTAACATTAATTTAATTCCATTCAAAGAATCCGTTATATCTTTACTAACGATAGTTAGTAAAAAATACAGGTGTAATGAAAAAACTAGGATATATATTTCTCTTCAGTTTAAGCTTAGAGGTTTGTCAGTATATATTTGGTTTAGGAGCAACAGATATAACAGATATAGTTACTAATGGTACTGGAGGTTTTTTTAGGGGCTTATTATTTACACTTTTTTAAGAAAAATATTTATAGAAGAAAAACTAGATCGTATTTCAACAATTCTAGGATCAACTTTAGTTGGATTGGCGATTATTTTTATTTTAGTTTTAATTCTTGTTAAAAAAATGAATATTGGCCTCATTTAAGCTGCCTTCCTTTTTCTTCTTGAATATTTACAACATTATATTCCACAACTATTTTTATAGATACTAACAGTTATAGTTCCTTCATAAATCCCAATATTTTTTCTGGATATTTACTACTTTATCGACCGCTTCGATTTGATTTGGATATAGTGGTCCTTCATGATAACCCAAATCAAATGGATCGGCTATTCCACTAGTTTTTCCAGAGAGGGCTTCTAAAACCCTAAGTGTACAAAATGGAACATATGCAGTGCTGTACCCGCCTTCATGACAAGCAACTAACCTTCCGTTACAATGCTTTTCTGCAAGTCGTTTTATACTTAGTGCCATATCGTAAAATCCTGATGCGGTTACAAGCATACGTCCCAAAGGATCAAAACGGCTCGGATCCTGACCTGCTGATATGAAGATAAATTCCGGTTGAAACTGATCTATTATTGGCTCAACAACTTGTTCAAACGTGTATCGATATCCTTCATTACCTGTTCCCGCTGGTAATTCAATATTAACGTTAAAGCCCTCTCCTTCTCCTTCACCTGTATATGTAATTCCTCCACGGTTTTTCGGAAAAGTATTCTCTTGATGAATAGAAATAAAAAGCACGTTAGGATCCGTACGGAAAGCACTCTCTGTTCCGTTCCCATGATGTACATCCCAATCTAAAATTAAAATTCGGTTTGTACCATACTTTTTGCGCAAATATTTTGCACCAATTGCAACATTGTTAAACAAGCAAAAACCCATTCCTTTTTCGAATTCAGCATGATGACCAGGAGGACGAATGAGAGCATATACATTTTTCACCTCTTCTGTCATTACAGCGTCAACGGCAGTTAGCACGCCCCCAGCTGACAATAAGGCAATTTCGTATGAATTTGGACCAACAAGCGCACGTACTCCTGCATCTCCACCACCTGTTTCACTTAGTTGCTTGATCCGTTCAATATATGTTTGTTCATGATTCATTTCGATTTCCCGTGGTGTAGCTGATCTAGGTTCAATCTGCTGAAGCTGTTTGATAAATTTCGAGCGCTCAAGTAAATTTTTAACACGTCGTTTCGTTTCTGGATTTTCAGCATGTATATCCTCTTGAATCCAACCACCGGCACTCAGATTTAATGCCCCGTTTCCAGTTTGATGCCAAAAATAACTTTCATCACAAATAAACCCTGTATGTTTCATCGCAACCCCTCCGTTTTTCACGAATTTACGTAGAAATGTATCATTCCGACAGCTGCTTTAATATTAGATTAGTAGTTATTATAGGTTAAAATAAATAGATAAAATTGTAAATACAATTTAAAAAATAACAAATATTATCTATACAGTCAACTCTATTATTTAGTAATCATGATTTTCGTCTTAAAAAAATCACAGTAGCCACTTATCTTTACCACAGCCATAAATTAGTATTAAATAAGCAAAATTAACATTTTTCATTTCTTGGAAATAAAAATTCTTGATCTAACCACTGACTTTTCTGGTACATGGGTGTTGACCAAGAATTAAAAGTTTTATTTTTCATTTCACACGTAAACACATGAAGGAGATCCCAACTCATTCATTCCCTTTTAAACACCAACTCTATTTATTTAATTTTTTTGTTCCTTACACCACATCACCAGGGTTAACAGTTCATTCATTAGCGCAGTATGACTCTAGAATACTTCCATTGATGCTAGACAGTCGACAAAGAATACGTTTACAAAATAACTTCGAATGCCTGTAACTTACTGTATGAATTGGTAACAAGCGAATACTTCATTAAATATAAGTTTGAAAGCACCAGTCATAGAATAACAATAGTATGGTTGTTCAATAGACCAGGCGGTTTGATTATGAATAAAAACCTAAAATTTTTCCCCTTGCAATTTATTTTTTTGAAACCAAGTAATTTTTAATTCGTATATAAGGTATATGTGAAAACATCTTACTAACTAGGGAGGTGAATCCGTTATTTCTATAGTGAACCATATTTAATTTAGAAATAGAAAAATTTACTAAATTTTTCTAGCTTTACATACAAGAATATGATAAATTAGTAACATATTTGCCTATTCTCTACATAAGTTTTAAAGGGAATCAGTTGTTTTGTAATTATTTAAATATTCTTTATTCAGGCAGGCGAATATACATTTTTTAATTGGAGGTATTAAAATGAAACGTACTGGTGAAATAATCTTTACGGTTATTGGGATGGTAATCTTTGGTTTAATGGTATTGGGAACGGCCAGCTTTCTATTTGCTGATAATGCTGCAGTAGAACAGCTAATAGAAGAGGTCATGCAAGAAGAGCAAGAAACTAACTTAAGTGCTGAAGAGGTCACTGTTGCTCTTGAAAGTGGAGCTACGACTTTATTAATTGTATCAATTGTTGGCATTGTTTTAGGAGGAATTTCTATCTTTTTACTGATAGGAAATAAAAAACCAAAAATTGCTGCGATTATACTGCTTATTACCGCAGTATTAGGTACTGTGCTAACAGCGTTTTTTGGACTTTTTGCCGGTGCTGCCTATTTAATTGCAGGTATCATAGCCCTCGTGCGTAAAGAGAAGCAAATGATAGCGTAATTTTTTCTTATCAGCCCATGAGTAAACTTGTTTTATATCAAGCAAGAACTACATTTATAAGCTACGGGAAGTAAGCATCTTTAGTTGGTTACTTCCCTTAATGACGTAATTTGGAATCCGTATATTAATTAATTCTGCTTTATCAGCATATTATTTTAAAACTCCTATTAAGAGGATGTCCAAAAAGCCTTCGGAAATAACATATCGGATTTTTTCACTGAAATGGATGGAATTTCATGGTAGAATCCAAATGATCATGTTCAACTGTATAAACCCTTCTGTTCCAAATTATGCCAGCTTGAACTTACCGATTCTTTTTAACTTTTTTGGACATTCTCTTTAACCTTATGTGGTAATTCATCAAATTGTACTTCTTTTCGAGAGTCTACATATGTTTGCTTTGGCAAAACCTTTAAATACGCATCCTTTTTCAGCTGTTTACTGCCTGTAAATGTTACTTCACGTTTTTTCCCGCCTTATCATAACCAGTTAAACGGTATTTTAATCTCCTATATCAAGTTACTTTTCTAGTTCATTCATTTTAACCAAATATTTGTTTTAGACAGGAAAGGTTCAGCTTATGAGCAAGGGTTCTTCAGTTTGTACGTACTTTTGTTCTAATCTTAAAATATTGATAAGATGCCTAAAGAGGTACTATCCATGTGTTTTTCTATACTATAGTAAAAAGATGAAGTGTTGCTTCATTTAAGAAGTACTTTTCTCTCTGAATCATAGATCAAAGACAAAGTTTACAGTCTCCTTATCGCGAAGTATCGTTGCCAGAGTTTTTGTACATCAAAGAAGTTTTTCTTATCCTTGAAAAACCGCGATGCGTCGCTACTGAGGCATTTCTGTCCTGTCTCCCAAACGAACCAGCATTTAGCCCTTTTAGCTCCCACTTTTTTCTTCGTATTCTCTATAACTCCTGAAGTACCCCTTCAAGCAAGATAAAGAAAACATGCCTCTAAAACAGGGGTGCGGACACCTGAGCGGCAAGCCCACTTTTCGTCGGGCTTCTTTTAGATTCGAGCCGATGTTGACTTATCGTAAAATATATGATCGAAATTTGTACGGATTGGGAGCGCTCAATTTAAAAAATATCAATATGTAAAAAGAATACAGAATATAATTTCCTAGACTATAAAAACCAGGGAAGCATTCCAGGCTCCCCTACGCTTTTTCACTGTTTTTAAAATGTGATTAGAAAATACTTTTTCTTCCCTCTTCGTATTACTGTAAAGGTTTCCTCAATTCTATCCTCTGCTTGCAGCGTATATTGTGTATCCTGTTGACGGTCACCATTAATGTAAATCGCACCATTTGTAATATCTTCCCGTGCTTGTCTTTTCGATGGAGAAATATTTGCTTGAACCAGTAAATCAACTAAACCAATATCTTTTGTTTCAACCTTAAAGGTAGGAACATCTTTAAAGCCTTGCTTAATATCACTGGCAGATAGCTCTTTAATATCCCCACTGAATAAAGAAGCTGATATTTTTTGTGCTTGTTTTAAAGCTTCTTCGTTATGAACCATTCGTGTCATCTCTTCTGCTAATCGACGATGGGCAACACGTTTTTCTGGACGTGTTTTTATTTCATTTTCTAATTTAGCTAGTTCTTCTTCTGAGATAAACGTAAAGTAACGGAGAAACTTTATAACATCTCGGTCGTCTGTATTTAACCAGAATTGATAGAATTCATACGGTGATGTTTTTTCTGGATCAAGCCAAATTGCTCCTCCCGCAGTTTTTCCGAACTTGGTTCCATCTGCTTTCGTAATTAAAGGAACAGTTAAACCAAATACATTTGTTTCCTCGCCTTCTTTTCGAGTACGACGAATTAATTCCATCCCAGCAGTAATATTACCCCATTGGTCACTTCCGCCAATTTGTAATGTGCAGCCCTCTTCTTCATATAACTTCAAGTAATCAAGTGATTGTAAAATCATGTAACTAAATTCTGTGTAGGAAATACCTTGTTCAATCCGTGCTGATACTGACTCCTTTGCCAGCATATAGTTAATACTGAAATGTTTACCAGCATCCCTTAGAAAATCAATAATCGTCATACTAGCCAACCAATCATGGTTATTTCTTGCAACAACTGGATTTTCACCCTTGCCAAACTCAAGGATACGGGCAATCTGTTGTTTAATCTTTTCACTATACCCTTTTACAACTTCGCTTTCATTTAAAGAGCGTTCTGTATTTCTTCCACTTGGATCACCTATCATTCCCGTTCCTCCACCAATAAGAGCAATTGGTTTATGACCAGCCTTTTGGAAGCGTTTCAGCATAATAATCGGTACTAAATGTCCAATATGTAAGCTATCTGCTGTCGGATCGAATCCACAATATAATGTTACTTCATTTTCAGCAAGATGCTTTTCTAAACCCTCACGATCAGTTACTTGATTAATTAAACCTCTAGTTTCTAAGTCCTGTAAAATATCCATTTTACTGCCTCCATTACATACAGTTTTTTAACTTATTTATCATTTAAGTCTCCTAACCATATACAAAACTACATCTGTATATTAGAAAACTCGGCTAGCACAAGCCGCTGGTGAAGTTAAGCTGCTAGTTACACTTATAAAACAATTAAGCTTCAAATAAACCTCTGGCAAAAATGTACTCTCTTGACACATAACTATAAAAACTTGGCTTGTCGCAAGTCTTTTTGGCAAAAGCTATCGTTTTTCTTATACGATAAAGTGAAACTTCATTCCGTAGGAGTTTTCTTCCCTCTCCTACTGAATGTTAGTACCACAAGGGTATGACCTAAAGGCCCTTGAACCAATCGGGTATTTAGGTGCCGTTTTCTCCCAATTTGACCCTTTGTATCAATTCAGGACTTGAAGTGGGAAACTTACGGCACCTTACATGCGGGATAAAGTGAAACTTCATTCCGTGAAATGCTTTTTACACGGAATGTTAGTACCACAAGGGTATGACCTAAAGGCCCTTGAACCAATCGGGCATTTAGGTGCCGTTTTCTCCCAATTTGACTCTTTTGTATCAATTCAGGACTTGAAGTGGGAAACTTACGGCACCTTACATGCGGGATAAAGCCTAAAGTTTTATACTTTCCTATAGTACAAAAAAACTCCTCCCCTCAAAAAAGGGACGAGCTTACTTTTACACGCGGTACCACCCTTGTTGCAATATGAATTGCCACTTGGTATTGATAACGGTGTTTCCACCGTTTCTTTATCTAAGAAGTATTGAGGTTAATACAAAAAAAGCGCCATAGACACTCTTGTATTTAATATAACTTCTTTGATAACAGAAAATGCTCCAGAATGTAATTCGTTTTACAAATATGACATAGCTTGCACCATCCGCTAGTTCTCTGAAACAGGGATTTGTAAAACTACTTCGTTCCTTCTTAGCAGTAAATGTCCTATTAGTATATATCTATACCATATCTTTTTTGTAAAAGCAATATGTAAAAGCAATAACAAAACAATAATTTATTATCGAACAGATTACGGATTATGCTATAATAAGAAAGAATTTAGGAGGGTAGATATGAATTGGAAAGAAAGACTCCGTACGTATATAAATAAATGGAAACCCCGTATGCAAGTGGAAAATATGTCTTTTCAATCTTTCCTTGCAAAATGGCAAGAGTTATGGAAAGCAGGTAAAATTCAACGTGTTTCACGAATATCCTATAACGTTATTTGGAATATTATTTTATTTTTTCTAATTGTAGGTTTAATTGCCTGTTTTTTTGTAGTTGGTATCGGAGCTGGTTACTTTGCTTCTCTTGTAAAGGACGAACCGGTACGATCTTTTGCCGCTATGAAGCAAGATATTTACAACTACGAGGAAACATCCAAGCTGTATTTTGCTGGAGGTACATATATCGGAAATTTACAATCAGATCTTTACCGCGAAGAAACAACGCTGGATAAAATCTCACCAGCTTTAACTGACGCGGTAATTGCAACGGAAGATGAGTATTTCAAAGAGCATAATGGAGTAGTGCCTAAAGCAATTTTACGGGCCATTTTACAGGAAGTGCTTAACACAGAGACAAAAACAGGAGGAAGCACATTAACCCAACAGCTTATTAAAAACCAAATTTTAACCGATGAAGTATCTTTTGAACGAAAAGCAAAGGAAATTCTACTTGCGTTGCGTTTAGAACGCTTTTTTGAAAAAGATGAAATATTAGAAGCTTATTTAAATATTGTTCCCTATGGCAGAGACGCCTCCGGAAATAATATTGCTGGTGTAGAAACAGCGTCTCAAGGAATATTTGGTATTTCGGCAAACGAACTTAGTCTTCCTCAAGCTGCTTACTTAGCAGGGTTGCCGCAAAGCCCATCTGCTTATACACCATTTAAAAATGATGGTAGTTTAAAAAGTAAAGAGCATTTGCAATTAGGAATCAATCGGATGAAATTCGTTTTAAAACGAATGTATGAATCCAACGATATAACTAAAAAAGAATATGATGAAGCAATTAACTACGATATTACAAAAGACTTTACTAAAGGTTCAGTATCTCCTATCGAAAAATACCCTTATTTAACCTTTGAAGTTGAAGCAAGGGCGTCTGAAATACTTATGAAACAGCTTGCCAAAAAAGATGGCTATACGATGAAGGATTTACAGAAAAATGCCGACTTAAAAAAAGAATACCGTGAAAAAGCTGACCGTGATTTGCGAGTAAATGGGTATCATATTCACACTACAATTAATAAAGATATATATGACGCGATGCAGAAAGTAGCAAAAGAATTTCCATACTACGGTCCAGATCGAACATTTTTAAAAAAGGATCCAGAAACTGGAGAAACAAAAGAAGTAACAGAAAAAGTACAATCAGGAAGTGTGTTAATTGAAAATAGCACTGGACGAATTATCAGTTTTGTTGGCGGACGCGGCTATTCTGAAGAAAATTCGATTAACTATGCTTCAAATCAAGTAGCACGTTCAAATGGAAGTACCATTAAACCTTTATTGGATTATGCTCCAGCAATGGAAGAAGGAATGATTCAGCCTGGAAGTGTGCTTGCAGACTATCCAAAATCGTTACCTGGTTGGCAACCCGGTAAACCAAGCAACTATGGCGGAGGAAACTATGGATTAGTTTCGGCAAGAACAGCGCTAGCATATTCCTATAATATTCCAGCTGCTGAAATCTATTCAAAAATCATCCATTTAAATCCAGCGAAAAAGTATTTAGAAAAAATGGGATTTACGACATTAACAGAAAATGATTATACAAATCCTTCCTTATCTATTGGAACAATGAACGCTACCATTGAGGAGAATGTCAACGCTTTTGCTACATTCGGTAACAATGGAAAATTTGCTGATGCCTATTTGATTGATAAAATCACCACGAAAGATGGGAAAGTTATTTACGAGCATAAAACAAAGCCGGTAACTGTGTTTTCACCACAAACGACTTATTTAACTGTTGATATGATGCGTGATGTTCTTACAAATGGAACGGCTGTTTATGCTAATTCCCAATTAAAATACCGTGGTGTCGATTGGGCTGGTAAAACCGGTACATCAGAAGATTATCATGACGCTTGGTTCGTAGCAACAAATCCAAATGTGACGTTTGGAACATGGATAGGTTATAACACTCCTTACCCATTAAACAATGCAAACATGTCCTTAACATACAGCCAAAGAAATATTAAATTATGGGCTGAGTTAATCAATCGAGCAACAGATGTTGACCCTAAATTACTGGCGCCATCTGCTCCATTTAAACGCCCAGAAGGAATTGTACAACGCAGCTATTGTGCAATATCAGGTTTACTTCCATCTAAACTTTGTCAAAAAGCAGGGTTAGTTAAAACAGATCTATTTAACAGCAAGTATGTGCCGACCAAAGTTGATGATAGCTTGATCTCAACAAGTTATGGGTTTGCCTTTAATCCAGAATTTTTAAAGCGCAAAGGCTATGATAAATTAAGTGATCTAAGCATTTTATTTCCACGCACAGAAAGAGAGAAATGGGAAAGAATTGGTCGTAAAACAAATGCTTCTAATCATAACAAGAATCAGATGGAACGCAGCAAAAGAAAAAAGCAAACTACTAATCCACCGATTAAACAGCATCAACCTGTTAAAAAAGATGTTCAAAAAAGGAAACAGCAAACGAATGAACATGAAAAACCAAAACAACAGGAGTTAAAGCAAGAAGAGCAAAAACAACAAGAACAAAAGAAACAAGAGCAAAAACAACAAGAGGAGCAAAACCAGACAGAGCAACCTAAGGAAAAACCAAATAAAGAGACTGAGGAAAACACCAACACAAATGGAGAAGTAAATAAAGAAGATAATGTAACTAATAATAATTAATTTTCTATAAGCTTGCGATTGGATTCGCAAGCTTATATATTTTAAGTAAAACAAACTACATTGTGTAATTGATATTATGATAATTAGAAATATTTGTTAGAAAGACTTCACAGCTCTTACTAAAAATTCTGACCTTGTTGTTGTATAATTAAATGTAAGCGTATTACATGACAGGTGGTGGGCCGATGAAACATGAAAAAAAGTATCATTCAATGAAAAAAGAGACAAAGAAAGGAACTATTATTATTGAAGGTCCTTTAGCGGCTGAGGAATTAAAAAAGTATAACTTTCACAAAGATTTAACGGCATTTCGTCCAGCTCCAAAACAATTCGAAGCTATTATTAATATCTCTACATTCCCCGAAGGACGTATTATTGCAGCTAGGACCAGTAACACCATCATAGGGTATGTGACATATTTACATCCTGATTCGTTGGAACGCTGGTCGGAATTTGAAATGGAAGAATTAATTGAACTTGGAGCCATTGAAGTTATACCGGAATATCGTGGGGAACATATTGCCTCTAGCTTATTAGAAGTATCCATGATGGATAAATTTATGGAAAACTACATTATTATTTCAACGGAATATTATTGGCATTGGGACTTAAACGGCACAAAGTTAAGCATTTGGGAGTATCGAAAAGTAATGGAAAAGATGATGGCTGCTGGTGGCCTAGATCCAGCACCTACGGATGATCCGGAAATTATTTCACATCCGGCTAATTGCTTAATGGTACGAATTGGTAAAAATGTTTCGGAAGAGTCGGTAAAACGTTTTGATACATTGCGTTTCTTAGGTCGACATAAATATAGCAATTTGCAGGAGGGGTTTTAATATGCTTGTCGAAGAAATTATGAAAACAGAGGTAATTACTCTACCTCCTACTGCAACGATTAAACAGGCATTGTACTTGTTAAATAAGCATAAGATCCGTCATATTCCTATTATAAATGAGCACCATCAAGTAATAGGAATTGTCTCGGATCGAGATGTTCGTGATGCTAGTCCATCTATTTTTGAAACAGATGATTCTAATCCGGCTGAGTTAGAGCACGAAATTCAGACAATTATGAGCCACCCTGTAGTCACGATCCATCCTTTAGATTTTGTCGAGGAAATAGCCAAGATCTTTTACGATAAAGAGATTGCCTGCTTACCTGTGGTAAGAGAAAAAAACAGGTTAGTGGGTATCGTTACAGAAAAGGATATGCTATATACGATGATTCAATTAACAGGAACTCATGTCCAAAGCTCACATATTGAAATGAAAGTACCAGATCGTCCAGGAATTCTACCAGAAGTAACAGCAATATTTGGTAAAAGGAAAACAAATATTGTTTCTGTGCTCGTCTATCCGTATAAAGACGACGCCGATTATAAGGTATTGGTCATCCGTATTCAAACAATGAATCCACTTCCAGTTATTCAAGATCTTCGAGAGGCTGATTATGAACTCCTTTACCCTAATAATACGGTGGGGTTGAACCAATGACATGTACAGCTAAGTATATATTTTCTGAAGATTTGCTTCATTATCACTTTCATAAAGACCATCCTTTTAATCAAAAACGAGTGTTGTTAACAACAGAGCTATTACAATATGCTGGTCTACTCAATGATAGCGATATTGTACCTCCACGAAAAGCGACCGATGAAGAAATTAAACTTTTCCATGATCACGCCTATGTTGAAGCTGTAAAACGTGCTAGTAAGCAGTCCTTACCAGAGCAAGAGGCTGTTGAGTTTGGCTTGGGAACAGAGGATACCCCCATATTTCCAGATATGCATCATGCATCAGCCTTCCTTGTCGGAGGGACGTTAACTGCTGTAGATGAGGTCTTAAGCGGACGTGCTATGCATGCATCTAATCTTGGCGGTGGTCTTCATCATGGATTTAAACGCAAAGCCTCGGGTTTTTGTATTTATAATGATGGCGCAATAGCGATACGGTATATACGGGAAAAATATAACCTGCGTGTCTTATATGTAGATACTGATGCCCATCATGGTGATGGTGTTCAATGGGCTTTTTATGATGACCCTAACGTTTGTACTTTCTCAATTCATGAAACAGGGAGATATTTATTTCCGGGAACAGGAAATGTTAATGAACGAGGAATTAAAAAAGGGCATGGATACTCATTTAACCTTCCAATTGACGCATTTACAGAAGATGAATCTTTTCTTCATGTTTTCACCACTGCATTAAAAGAAATTGCAGCGTTTTTTAAACCAGATATTATTGTTTCTCAAAATGGCGCAGATGCCCATTGCTATGATCCATTATCACATTTATGCTGTACAATGACTATCTATGAAACAATTCCCCAGTTAGCTCATCAATTGGCACATCAATATTGTAATGGAAAATGGATTGCACTTGGTGGAGGTGGCTATGATATGTGGAGAGTTGCTCCAAGAGCTTGGGCACAAGTATGGAATGTAATGCATCTGGGGCTACCTGCAAGTGGGCCATTACCCGAAGAATGGATAAGCAAGTGGAGGGAGAAAAGCCCTGTTGCTTTACCTACTTATTGGGAAGATGATCCAAGCATTGTACCTTCGATACCGAGAAAAGAAGAAATATCCGAAAAAAACGATATCTCCTTACGTCAGTTACTTAAATATACGACATTGAATACTCCAGCTGATAAATAATAGCAAACTTATTGTATTACATAGGCCATACTACAGCTGTTCCTCTAGATCTTTGATTGTTTTTTAAAGATCTAGAGGAACATTTTGCTAAGGAAACGATATCCGTTTCTACATAGTGAATCTATCGTGACAAACAAAAATGGTTTACCGTCAACCTATCAAGTTTTAAAAAATGTAAAAAAGGATACCATTGTTATAATTAGTATCCTTTTCTTATTACTCCTTGTTTTTCTCATTATTTGCTTTACTATCTTCCAAAATTATGATTTCTACTCTGCGATTTTTACTCCAATTGGCTGGAGTAGTATTAGGAGCTACTGGCTGTGTATCAGCGTAACCGACTGAAGAAAACCGTGATTTATCAAAGTCATTCTTTTCTAATAAGTAACGGATTACACTACCGGCTCTTGCTCCTGATAACTCCCAATTAGAAGGATATCTGTAATTAGAAATTGGTCGACTGTCTGTATGACCTTCTACGTGAACAGGATTAGGAATATTATGTAACAAAGAGCTTACTTTATTTAAAAACGGTTTAGCTGATTCTAAAATAGTTGCATCTCCGGAATCAAATAAAATACTATCCTGTAAAACAAGCTCTACCCCTTGATCGGTACGAGTTGCTGTGATCACATTATTCAACTCATTTTCATCCAAATATGCTTCGACTTCCTGCAGCAATTGATCGAGTGAAGAAACGTCAGCATCAGCTTTCTCATCTCGAGCTGTGTTATCATCAAGCTGTGTTGGTGTCTCAAATTCATTGGATTGTTTCCCACTTTCTTCATCGCTTGAATGCTCCGTAGGATGATCCATTGGGACGGCTGATGGATAGAAGTCAAAAATCATCCGATTACGAAATGATTCAGAAATAGCTTCAAACTTTACCAAATCGATTTGAGACATAGAGAATAACAACACGAAGAAAACTAAAATAAGTGTAACCATATCTGAGTAGGTGACCATCCATTTAGGAGCACCTTTTTTCTCAGATCTTCTAATTTCTCTACGCCTCATGGAAGCTCTCCTCCACAAACTCAGCATGTTGTTCAGAAGTTTGCTTTGCTTTTACCTCATTAGAAAGGAAAGCACTTAATTTTTCTTCTAATATTCTCGGATTTTGTCCTGATTGTACTCCAATGACTCCTTCAATAATAACTTGTTTAATAAACACCTCTTCTTCGGTTTTACTTTCTAATTTACTCGCCATTGGAATAAACACTAGATTAGAAAGAACCGTACCATAAAGTGTCGTAAGCAAGGCTACAGCCATACTTGGGCCTAGGCTGGCTGGATCTTGTAAGCTATTGAGCATAAGTACAAGCCCTACCAGTGTCCCTATCATTCCCCAAGAAGGTGCATATTCGCCTGCTTTTTCAATTAACTGTCGACCTCGATAATGTCTATCCTCCACCGCAATTATTTCTGCTTCCAGAATATCCTTGATAACCTCAGGTTCTATACCGTCTACTGCAAGCAGAATGCCTTTTTTAATGAATGGGTCTTTCACTTCTTCCAATTCATTTTCTAAAGCGAGTATCCCCTCACGTCTAGCACGTTCTGACAAATGGACAAACAACTCAATTAATTGCGGTAGCTGCTGATCATTTTTATGAAAAGCTTCACTTAGTACTTTTCTTGTAAGCTTAATCTGTTCAAATTTAAAGTTTATTAGCATCGAAGCGATTAAGCCACCAATAACAATAAAAATCGATGACAGATCCAAGAATAAATTTGCTGCTTCCGAAGTGCTGCTATTTGTTAAAATAGCAAGCATAATCATTATAAAACCCATGGTAATGCCGAAAGGAGTTAATATATCGCGTTTTCTCATGGCTCTCTCTCCTCAAGAATAGAAATAATTGATCTCTATCTTTTATATCGGCAAACTAATTTATTTTGTTGAGTTTCTTTTTTCGATTCGATGTGGTAATACAACCTTTTTATCTTGAACTTCTTCTTTATTCATATACTTTGTTAACAATCGCATAGCCACTGCACCAATATCATACATTGGTTGTACAATTGTCGTTAATGTTGGACGTACCATTGTTGCTAAGCGTGTATTATCAAAACCAAATACTTCTATATCATCAGGAATGTGATAGCCTTTGTCCTGTAAACCATGAATAACGCCTAATGCCATTTCATCTGAAGCAACAAAAATAGCAGATGGTTTTTTGTTCTCGTCTATTAACTGGTTTACTGCTTCAATTCCGGAATTATACGAATAATCTCCTTTTACAATTAGTGACTCATCAACGCTAAGTGATGCTTCACTTAAGGCACGAGCATAACCTTTATATTTCAATTGATTAATATGTGTTTCTTCTAACCCAGAAACAAATGCGATAACTTCATTTCCTTGTTCAATTAAATAATTTGTAGCCTCATATGCTGCTTGCTCATAATCGATGTTTACTGATGGCATTTCATGATTATCATCATACGTTGCTGCCAATACAACAGGTACGGAAGAGCTTTTAAATTGTTTAATATGCTGTTCCGTGATATTTCCGCCCATGAAAATAATACCATCAACTTGCTTTTCCAGCATCGTGTTAATCAATTGAATCTCTTTATCCTCATTTTGATCGGAATTACTTAAGATCATATTGTATTTATACATCGTCGCAATATCCTCTATACCTCTTGCTAACTCAGCAAAAAAGATACTTGAGATATCTGGAATGATTGCTCCGACAGTCGTTGTTTTCTTACTAGCCAGACCTCTAGCCACAGCATTAGGCCGATAGCCTAATCTTTCAATGGTTGCTAACACCTTTTTTCTTGTTGTTGGTTTCACATTTGGATTCCCATTCACTACCCGGGAAACCGTAGCCATTGACACGTTTGCCTCTCTTGCTACATCATATATTGTAACATTCATACATTTTCCTCCTAAAATTGTAGTTATAGATATCGTTCTCCATTTTCTATATAATACTCTACAATGAAAGATTTTTCAAAGCAAAAAAGGCCAAGACTTATAATTGAGCCTTAGCTTTTCTATTCTGAATATTCCGGTAATAACGGTTGTGTAGTAAAAATTCTCTCTCTGTAGATTTATAATACCTGCTTATTTCATGCGCTCGGTCATATCCTTCATCTGTTCCATGAACTGATGGAAGGTTGGGATATCCATTTGCTGAGCTGAGTCAGATAATGCAACCGCAGGATCCGGATGCACTTCTGCCATGACTCCATCAGCCCCAATTGCAATTGCCGCCTTTGCAGTTGGTAAAAGTAAATCTCTTCTTCCTGTAGAATGAGTTACATCAACCATTACAGGTAAATGGGTTTCTTGTTTTAAAATCGGAACTGCGGAAATATCAAGCGTATTTCTGGTTGCTCGTTCATATGTTCTGATACCTCGTTCACACAATATAATATTTGGATTACCTCGAGAAATAATATATTCTGCTGCATTGATAAATTCAGAAATCGTTGCCGACAATCCACGTTTCAAAAGTACAGGTTTATCTACCTCACCAGCGGCTTTTAATAATTCAAAGTTTTGCATGTTTCGTGCACCGATTTGAATAACGTCTACATAGTCGAGTGCTAACTCAATATGAGCTGGATTTACTATTTCACTAACCACTGCTAAATCATGTTCTTTTGCAGCTTTTTTTAATATTTCTAATCCCTCAACACCTAAGCCTTGGAAATCATACGGTGATGTTCTCGGTTTAAATGCACCTCCACGTAGTAATTTCACCCCATTTTCCTTGACCGCTTTTGCAACTGCAGCTACTTGCTCGTAACTTTCAACCGCACAAGGACCCATTACAAACTGGACATTGCCATCCCCAACTACGGCATCATTTATATGAATCACCGTATTTTCTGGTTTTTTCTTTCTGGATACGAGTAGTGCTTTGCGATGATCATCCTCTTGTAATTCTAAGCTAGCTTTAAAAATTTCTTTAAAGATATGTTCAATAGTTGCATTTTCAAATGCACCATCATTACTTGAAGTTATTTTGTCGAGCATATCTCTCTCACGCACAGGGTCAAATCGCTTCATACTTTGTTTCGCTTTGATGTCTCCGATTTGCTGCACTAACTTAGCTCGTTCATTAATTAATTCCAGGATCTGCAGGTTAACTTCATCCAAACGATCCCTGACTTGGTCAAGCTTACTCATCTTCTATTCCCCCTACGCCTAGGATTTTTAATAATTAGTGAATATTATAGCTAATTATTTTTTCTTTGTCGATAAAAATGTCAATTTCATGTATAATAATGCGTATTCATAGCCGAAAGCTATTATACTGTTAAACTAGTTGCTCAAAAGTGAAACTGTATACAAAAGGAAGTGCTTTTCTCCATGCAAATGCTAGCTGAACCGCTTAGTTAATTAATTGCATGCTCTTATTCACATTACACAAAGCCTTGATGCAGAAAAATTTACGGAAGCATAGATACGGGGTAAAGTGAGACTACACTCCCAGGTAAATCTTTTGTAGTGGAAGAAGGTCAAAGGCAATCTTTTGAATTGGACGAATAATAAACTTAGCAGATTTAATATTTTATAGACAATTGTTTTATAATATATGTGTAATCGATTATTCCATGTTTCGTTTCTATAATATATATTTCTATCATTTTTTATGAAAGGATAGTTTGCATATGAAAGATGTCATATTTGCCTTAGATATTGGTACGCGTTCTGTGACAGGTATTATTTTAAAACAGCTTGATAATTACTATGAGGTCATTGATTATTGTATGCTGGAACATCAAGACCGTTCTATGCGTGATGGACAAATTCATAATGTAGTTGCTGTAGCTAAAACGATCGCGCAAGTAAAATCACAGCTTGAAGCCTCTTATGGTCCGTTAGAAAAGGTTTGTGTCGCTGCCGCGGGAAGAGCATTAATTACGATGGAAGCATCCGCATCGATTAAATTAAAAGACACTCCTATTTCTAATGAAGAAGCAATGAAACATCTAGAGCTAAGTGCTGTTCAAGCTGCATTGGAAAAGATTAGTGGAATTCACAATAAAGCGAATTACTATTGTGTTGGCTACTCTATCCTGCATTATTATATCGATCAGCAAAAAATCGGATCATTGATTGATCAGCAAGGAGATGTAGCAAGTGTCGATATTATTGCTACATTTTTACCTCGAGTCGTTATTGAATCATTATTAGCCGCCTTAACCAGAGCAAATTTAGAAATGGAAGCCTTAACGTTAGAACCAATTGCTGCTATTCATGTCCTTATTCCCGAATCTATGCGGAGATTAAATGTTGCTTTAGTTGATATTGGAGCAGGTACTAGTGATATTGCTATAACCAATTACGGAACAGTAGTAGCGTATGGAATGGTTCCTATTGCTGGAGATGAAATTACGGAAGCAATTAGTGATACTTATTTGTTGGACTTTCCTATGGCGGAAGCAGCTAAACGTACAATTGTTGATGCAAGAGAAGCAAGCGTAACCGATATTCTAGGATTTGAAACAACGATAAGTTATGAAACATTAATAAGGGACATTGCACCAGCTGTTGATAATCTCGCTTCCCAAATAGCTGAAGAAATCCTAACATTAAATGCGAATCCACCTAAAGCAGTTATGCTTGTAGGCGGTGGAAGCCTAACACCAACCATCACAACGGCAATAGCGAGAAAGCTACAGCTTCCGGAAAATCGTGTTGCCATTCGTGGAATTGAGGCTATTAAGCAGCTAAATCCTAGTGAGAAGTTACTTAGTCGACCTGATTTTGTAACACCAATCGGAATCGCTATCGCAGCTAAACAAAAGCCCGTTCACTATGTTAGTGTAAAAGTGAATGAACAAACAGTACGACTATTTGAAATGCGTACCCTAACCGTAGGTGACTGCCTCATTCAAGCTGGAATAAATATTCAAAAGTGGTATGGAAAGCCTGGATTAGCATCCATTGTAACTATAAACGGAAAACAAATTACCATTCCCGGTGAATTTGGTGAACCACCAAAAATTACTTTAAATGGCAGAACCGCTTCTGTAAATGACCATATAAAAAATGGAGATCAATTAGAGGTCACAAAGGGAGAAGATGGACAAGCCGCAAATGTAAGTATTCACGAGTTGCTCGGTGAAATATCTCCATTAAAGATCCATCTAAATGACAATATACATAAAGTGCATCCAATATATATGGTTAATCAACAACCAATGTCAGACGATTATATCGTTAAAGATAAAGATGTCATTCAATGGTATCAACCAAGTCGTCTAGAAGAAATAGTAAAGCTGCTCTCAACGGAGAAACTAAGCGAACTCAAGCCATTTACTATTTATATGAACGGAAAAAGCGTACAATTAAAAAGCGGCGAAACTCAAGTATATGTAAATGGTCAAACAGCAGAATTAAGTCAACAGTTATTTACTGGTGACCATATCCAAATTAAGCATACAAATCAGCCTAAAATAATAGATTATTTCAAGCAAGAAAACAAGGAATACTTTCAAACGATCACCGTGTTTTTCAATGGAAAGCAAGTTGAGTTAAGAAATCCATTATACATTATCAAACGGGATAAGACTATACTGGATGAAAATACCCCATTATATTCAAATGACAGAATTGAACTACACCCTGTTCAAAAGAAGGAATTTATATTTCAAGATGTGTTTAAATATGTTGATTTAAAGCTTTCAAAAATAAGTGGGAGATTTGAAGTTCTTAAGAATAAACAGCCAGCAAACTTTCATGATCCGATTCAAACCGGCGATGAACTGGAAATCATTTGGTAACCATCACTCTTAACAAGCTGATCATGTCTAGACAGTATGTCCGGATAATTTCTTATACTCTTCTACTACTAATAATGCGTTCTCAAAAAAAGAGAGAAAAGAACCCAGGTTGTTAAAATGACATGTGCTTGGAAAAATCGCGATTTGAAGTTCGATGTATCACTGCTGACGTTTCTTTGTCCTGTTAAACGCCGCCCCACTTGCCTGTCCTTTGATACTCGAATTTCTAGAGGAACAGGCTCTCAGATAGAGAAGTGCATTTGTGGATAACTGAGGTTCAGAAAGCCTAACAAAGAAGTTAACAAAAAGATAAGCAATGATCTCGTACCCTTTTCATGGTTAAGGATCATTGCTTCTATAGATATATTGAACAAATATGTGGCTAAAAAATAATCATTTCAGTCCAAATATAATTTCAAAAAATTATTTGCTTTTCTTTTCCATTTCTTCTGCTGCTTCTTCCATCGCTTCAGCAACTTCCTCTGCAGCTTTTAAAGCTTCATCTTCTTTTTTGCGCTTATCTTGCAACTTGGATTGAACATTCTTTGTCAGTTCCTTTGTTTTTTCTGATGCTTGCTTCGTGATCTGGGAAGTAGAGTCCATCGCCTTTCTCTTAAGTTCAGAGCCGGTTGTATATGCTTTATCTTTCCAACTATAACCCTTCTCCTGTACGGCATCTTTCCATTCATACGCTCGAAGTTTAGCTTGCTGGGCTCCACTATTAATGTCCTCACGCAGTTCTCTCCCTGTTTTTGGAGCAAATAATAATGCAGCTAAAGCACCAACAGTAGCCCCGATAAATGTTCCGATAATAAAGTCTTTCGTATTGAATTGATTATCTGACATATGGTTTCCTCCTAATCATTATTCATTTGCTGATTTTCTTCCACAAATCCATTAATGCAGTTCCCCATTTAATCGTCTGAGATGTTTTTTCAGGATCTTTATCTGCAGCTCGTGCCACACTATTTGTTAATTGCTTTAAGGATTGATTAAAGCTATGAAGCGTCTCACCAATACCTTTAGCACCATCAAATAACCCATTTAATTTACTTGATTTTTGGTTCATATCATCTGCAAGCTGATTTGTCTTATTTAACAATTGGTTTGTTTCTTCCGTAATCCCCTGCATTTGTTGATCTAAACTGGATAATGTTTCCGCTACGTTATGTAACGTCTCCCTAGCAGCTTTTAATGTAACAATGATATACACTACCAGAACGACAAAAGCGATTGCTGCTATACTTGCTGAAATATATCCAAGTACTTCCATTTTTTTACAACTCCTTCATAAAACTGCTGTTTGCCTTATCCTGTGCAATTTATAAAAAAATAGACCTGCAAAATTTTTTTGAGTTTCCTCATATAGCAGTTTTTAATAAATACCCATAAATCAAGTCTTTAAAACTTCTGTCTCATACAAATAAATAAATAATTAATTGGAGTAGTCTTTACATAACCAGTTCGACAAAATTTACAAAATCCCTTTATTATCTACAAAAAATAACTTGTAAAAGAGAACTCATTTATCGATAAACCTATAGGGGCAGACGATTATGTGTTTGAGCTTATCCTAGATTAAATCTTATGAAGACCTAATCAACTTATGCGCTAACCTGAATAGCATCTTAACACATGTACAACACTGCCTGTCCGCTTAAACTTAATTAGAGTCAACACCTGGTACTTAAATGTTATTTTGCAGCATGATATTTATTCACTTACTTATACCTAAAACTTTAAGCCATATTAAAATAAGCAGCACATTTCCATTATTAACTGAAATGTGGTGTAAATACAATATATGTATTTTGGTCATAAAATGAAAGAGCCTGCTTTCCTTCGTCAGACTCTCTATGAACTACAGGTTACTATTTGATTGCAAGTGTTTCTTCGTAAGCCTGTTGAAATTTCTGAATATCTCCGGCGCCCATAAAAATAAGCACACTATCCGCAAATTCCTTCAGTTCTTCCGTATGAGACAGCTTCAAAATAGAGCTCTGGTTAATTAACTTTTGTAAATCATCTATGGTAAGTTGACCTGTTTCTTCTCTTGCAGAACCGAAAATATCACAAAGAAAAACATGGTCTGCTTGAGATAAACTATCTGCAAACCCCTGAAGGAAAGCTTTTGTTCTTGTAAATGTATGTGGCTGAAAAATTGCTACAATTGATTTATTTGGGTATTTCTTTCTTGCTGATTCAATCGTAGCATTTATTTCACGTGGATGATGTGCATAATCATCGATAAGTATTTGGTTGTAGATTTGTTTTTCTGAAAACCTCCGCTTAACTCCAGTAAATGTAGCAAGATGCTTCATATGTTCAGCACCGATTCCTTCATAATGACAAATAGCGATGACTGCTAAAGCATTTAATACATTGTGGTTTCCATACATGGGAATCGTAAATGTTTCATAATACGTATTTCGTACAAACACATCAAAAGTAGTCCCATTTTTCGTTTCCTTAATGTTTTGCGCTTGAAAATCATTTGTATTCGCAAACCCATAGTATACGACTGGAACCTTAGCTTGAATTTGTTGTAACTGTTCATCATCTCCACAAGCTATAATTCCTTTTTTAACTTGTTCTGCCATTGACTGGAATGCTGCAAACACATCATCAATACTTGTAAAATAATCGGGATGATCAAAATCGATATTCGTCATAATTGCATAATCTGGCTCATATTGTAAAAAATGTCGACGATATTCACATGCTTCAAACACAAAATATTTGCTGTCTACATGCCCTTGTCCTGTACCATCGCCTATTAAATATGAAATTGGAAATGAACTGCTTAAAACATGGCTGAGCAAGCCTGTTGTTGATGTTTTCCCATGAGCTCCAGTAACTGCAATACTCGTATACTGCTTTAACCATTCTCCCAGAAATTCATGATATCTGTAAAATGTTACACCAAGTCTTTTTGCTTCCTTAATTTCAATATGCTCATCGGAAAAAGCATTTCCAGCTATAACTGTATAATCTTTCTTAATGTTGTTTTCTGAAAAAGGGTAGATCGGAATATTTTTTTCTTCTAGTGCAGCCTGTGTAAAAAAACGTTTTTCTACATCAGAACCTTGCACTTTTTCTCCTGAATCATAAAGAATTTGTGCAAGTGCACTCATCCCCGTTCCCTTTATACCAATAAAATGGTAAGTTGTCATAAAAGAACCTCCAAATTGACGTAAAAAGGATTCACATATCTTTTTAACTATGCTTATTGATGATAGCTGTTTCTTATTATAGCAAATACAAATACGGATTAAAATAAAATCTACGAAGGAAAAAAGATTTCCTTCTTAATCTCTGTTCTGATTAATATATGACACTCGTTCTAAGCGAGGATTTGGACGATATCTCCTTCCCTCTTTTGCTTCTGGTGTGCCATTTAACAAAACATTATCCCCGGTAAAGCCAATATTAAGCTTAAGCAAACTTCTACCTACACCATACATATCAACTGGTACGCCCAACTTTTCAAACTGAATAATGCGTTCTTCTGTGAAACCGCCACTAGCCATAATTTTTACATGTGTATATCCTTCCTCATCTAAAGCATTTCTTAATGCAAAGATAAGTTCAGGATTTACCCCTCTTGGGTCAAACGTACCCATTAAATGGTGATTTCTCAAAAAATATTTATCGACAAGTGTACGAGATGTATCCAATCGCACTGATTTTAATTCACTACCAAAGGCTTTTGCGACCTTTAAAGAATCAGTAATAACATCATTATTATAGTCAACAAGTGCTGTTAGCTCATCTTCAGGAAACAATTCGTGATATGCTTTACAAGCAGCAACAACGTCTCCACGAAACATTTGAATTAAAGCGTGAGGCATCGTTCCCATTCCTTCTTTTCCCCACCATTCATTCATTGCATGCGTTGCTTGGGCAGTCGATCCGCCAATAAACGCCGCATAGCCATCACCAGCTTGTTGCGTATAATGATCGTCACGGTCTCCCATAAAAATAACAGGTTTTTGTTTTCCGGAAGTTCGCGCAGCTTTTACCACATTGTATACATTCGTAGCTACAGATGTTCTTCTCGAAAGGATCCCATCAATAATCCCCTCTAAATAGCCAAACTGATGATATGCTCCAGATACTGTTAGGACTGATTCATATGGTCTAATTTTGTCTCCATCCTTCAGCGAGTAAATCTCTAATGTTTCAGGGTTATCTGCAAATGTATGTAGTAAAGCAATTGCTTCATCTGTTCCACATAAAACAGCATCATTCTTTTGAAAAAATTGCATGGTGACCTTGTTATCAGGTAATTTTTTCTCTGCTATTTCTTTCGTTTTTAAAAAATAGACAGCAGAGAACCAGCCTTCTTTGATCCGTTCATCGAATTTGAATGTTCTATTCGTTAAACGATCAATCTTACCCTTTAGTTTTTGCTCAATTTCTTTCATAATGTTTGTTTTCTCCCTTGGAATGTGATCATTAAACATATCATATAAAAAATTTTGAAAGGAAACAAGAATTACTATTCCACGTTCATCCAAATATTTATTAAAATAGGGAAATTCCATCCTTCTTGTTACCCGCTACCAATACAATAATAGACATAAACATCCAACCCTTTGATTATGCGACATACTAGTTATAGCATATCTTCTACTTGGGATAAAGTAACTAATACTTCCCGAGGCTTACTGCCATTTTGTCCGGAGATAATGCCGCGAGCTTCCAGTGTATCAATTAATCTAGCAGCTCGATTGTACCCTATTTTGAAATGACGTTGCAACAAAGAAGTGCTTGCACTGTTTTGTTCTAAGACAAATAAAATAGCATCTTGTAAAAGTTCATCCTCTTCTTCTTCGCTAGCAACTTGCTTTAATAGTTGCTCCTGCTCAAATAAATAGTTTGGCTCTGCCAGCCCCCTTACATAGTTTGCAACTCGATCAATTTCTTCATCTGATACAAATGGTCCTTGAAGACGAACACTTTTTCCAGTACCATTTTCAATAAACAACATATCCCCTTTACCTAAAAGCTTTTCTGCTCCACTGGTATCAAGAATGGTCCGAGAATCTACTTGAGAAGATACACTAAAGGCTATTCGTGTCGGGATATTCGCTTTGATCAAACCTGTAATTACATCTACAGAAGGACGCTGTGTAGCTAATATTAAGTGAATTCCACAAGCTCTTGCTTTCTGGGCAATTCTACTTATGGCATCCTCTACATCTTGAGGAGAGATCATCATAAGATCAGCTAATTCATCGATAACAATAACGATAAATGGAAGTTTATCTTGTAGCTGGTTTTGTCCTTCCATTTTTTCATTATAGCGCTCAATATCTCGAACTCCTTCATGAACAAATTTTTCATAGCGTTCTTCCATCTCTGCAACAGCCCACTTTAATGCTGCTGTTGCAGCTTTCACATCCGTAATAACAGGGCTGACAAGATGTGGAATACCATTATAAGGAGCAAGTTCCACCATTTTTGGATCAATCAGCAGAAACTTCACTTCGTCGTAATGAGCTTTATATAATAAACTGATTAATATTGTATTAATGCAGACACTTTTTCCAGAACCGGTTGCTCCTGCTATTAATCCATGTGGCATCTTCTGAATATTAGTAATTAGCGGTCTTCCTTCTATAGTTAAACCTAAAGCAATTGTTAATGGTGAGGAACTTTGTATAAATTCCGCTGTTTCAAAAACTTCCTGTAATCCGACCATTTGCGCTTTTCGATTAGGAATTTCAATACCAATCGTGTTTTTTCCAGGAATTGGTGCTTCAATACGAATGTCTTTTGCAGCCATATTCAATTTTAAGTCATCACTTAAATTCTTTACTTTGCTTACTTTAACCCCTAATTCCGGATGAACCTCAAATCTTGTAACAGAAGGTCCTTGCGTAACATTTACAACTTTTGCCCTTACATTAAAATACTTTAACGTTTGTTCAAGTAGTCGTTGCTGTTCTTGCATCCACTGAGTGTCATCTGCTCGACCTTTATTCATATCATTTAACAAATGAATAGGAATAGCTTTTTTCTGTTGATAAACAGCTTCTTTTGTGGTTTTATTTTCCGGATTTGCTTGCTTCTCTTCCTTTTTATGATCGATATTTTTTCTTGTTCTCTCAAATAAATTTTTCTTATCTCTTGGTGTCATCATTACGTTGTAAGGAATAGACCTTTCACTGCTTTTGCGAAGCTCTCTTCGGTTTGATGCTTTTCTTTTTAACGGTTGATTGGTTGTTGGATTGTCCTCTTGTCTTTTCTTTTGTTCTGTATCTGCCACGAAAGAATTGTCGTTATCCTCATCTGTTCGTTTTTCCATATTTTCAGATGGTTGAGGCGTTTCGTTTTTTAAACTCTCGTCTTGTGCAACATCATCTACGACTGTGCCTGCGACCGCTATCTGCTCTATAGTTTTCTTTTCTTCCCTGACTGTCTTTTTAGAATCGTAAACGGTAGCTTCTTTTTTTCTCTTATAAGCAGGAATCCTTTCTATTGTATCCCTATTATCATCTCGAGGACCAAATCCATATATGGGTGATGGAACTTCTGTTGGTCGAAACGGCGTGTCTGGATCCTTTTTATACACTTTTGTTTCTTTATTTTCACGGTGACTGAATCCCTGACGTTGATCATATGCTAAATCTGTTAATTTTCTTCGTTGATAAGCTGGAGCATCATAAGACAAGTTTTCTTGATAAGCTGACGCCACTGGTCTATCTCTGTTATCTAGTTCCTTTTTCTGTATCTTTCCCTTATCTACGTAACTATCACGATTCACACTGGACCGACCAAATAGTTCCGACGACTGTTTTTTCTCTTCTTTTACATCCGGAATAACAGGAAAACGAAACGGTTTTTTTGCAGGATATTGATACATCATTTTTGCCTCAAGATGGGATTTCTCTGTATGTTGTTCGTACTCTTCATGCTGTTCTTCCTCGTTGTCTGCAAAAAGACGTTTAATTTTTTTCTTCCAATGATCCCACATATTTACTCACTCTTTCCATTATCTTACTTTTTTATTTTAGCAGGCATATATAGTGTTAAAACCATGTAAACCTAACTTACCATTCCAGCTAATTTTTTTCAAAAAGAAAAGTAATCTCATATATCAAGTTTTGTAACTTTGAAAACACATGCAAGCACTAAGCATAGAAAAACAACCTAATAAAGGTTGTTTTTCTTATTATATAACAAATTCAGTCCCAACTTGGTATGAATCATCCAGCACATAAATTCCTTTTTCCTTTGGAGCATTTGGTAAGCCTAATTCCTTTTGAGAGCAAATCATTCCATTGGAAGGGACTCCTCTTAATTCAGTTGGTTTTATTTGCATACCGCTTGGCATAGTGGCACCAATTTTTGCTACAACGACACGTTGACCAGCTTCAACATTCGGTGCTCCACAAACAATTTGCAACATTTCCTCACCAACATCTACTTGACAAATACTTAATTTATCTGCATTTGGATGTTTTTGTTTATCCTTGACATAGCCGATAACAAATTTTGGACGAAGATCAAAGTTCAAATCATCATCTAATTGATGCTCCTTAAATAACTCCTGAATTTCCAATAACATTGGCTTCGTTAACGTTATTTTCCCATTCGTTAAAAAAGAAAAATGTGTTGAAGCCTGAAATATATTATAGCCTACTATCTGCTTTGATTCATCCGTAATTCGTACAATATCGCCTATTCTTTCATGCTTAATACTGTAGCGCTCCCCTTCCGTTATCGGTATAATTAGTACATCGCCAACTCCATTTAAATTATAAAATACATCCATGTCATTCACCCTTTTCATTAATCATTCTTTTCTGGTCGACTTTTTGCTAGAATAAAGATTGGCTCTAATGTTTTATTTTCATATATCATTGGTAAAGAAGTGATTGGAATTCTACCTTCCGCAAAAAACTTCATTGTCATTTGGGCTAAAATATCATAGCCGGTATTATTTTGCACATCTGCAACAATTAAAACATCTTGATGCGGGACAGCTACGGCAAGTTCACCTTTGCTATTTGCTTTCATTTCTTCTAAAAAAGCTTCGTTTAAAATCCTACTTGCATCATAACCATCTTGGGTTGCGATAAAATAAAAGTCATTATCTGCAACTCGATCATGATTGTAATCAACCGACAACGAACGTAAATTAAATGTAGCAATCTCATCAATACGTTCTTTTGTCCACTTTTCCTCTGCTAATAACAATTCATCAACTAACCGATACGATTTTCCTAAGTCAATTGCATAAAAAACCCTGGTTTCCGCTGTGTGATCTTTGTATACTAAATTTATATTAGAATTCGTTTTAGTTGGGAAAGAAGTGGATCGAATCACCGGATAAATATGTTTCTCCATTCCAGCTAAGTGCTGCTCTTCATTCATAATTCGTAGCGCTTCTTTCACATGTTCCTCTAGCTCATCGATGATGCCTTGCCCTTTTTGGTTATACTTAGCAACTACATTTGGTAATGTAATCGTTATTCCTTTCTTTGTTGACTTCCATTCAACCCGAAAAGAATCTTTATCCCGATTATAAGAAGCTCGTAACTCCGGGTGATTAAAGCGCTCGTCTAATATTTTTTTCAGCTTCAAGCTTGTCATTTGCATTTTGCTCTCTCCTTACATTATGCAGGATGCTATTAACTCGGAAGGTTATTCATAAATTCAACAATTTCTTCTTTTGTTTTACGATCTTTACTTACGAATCTGCCAACCTCTTCTCCAGTGTTAAAAGCAACGAAGCTAGGTATGCCAAATATGGAAAAATCCTGACAAATATCAATAAATTCATCCCTATCCACTCGGACAAAAGTATAAGATGGAAATTCCGCTTCAATTTCTGGTAATATCGGTTCTATAACCGTGCAATCTGGACACCAACCAGCAGTAAAGTAGAAGACCACCCGATCTTCTTTCATCATTTTCGTAAATTCATCATGTGACATTAATTTTTTCATTTCCATTCACCCCTAAGCCTATATTTTTCTCTTTTAATTATCATTGTACTCTTGATAGTGTTGCGTTTGTATACCTAGCTAATCACCTTTTTTGACATCTGTTGTTACTTTAACACTTCCGATAAAATCTTGCATTCCATAAGACTAGTCCTTCTTTTATAAAATTAGCCAACATGATATTTAGTGCTTTTTTTCTGTTCTACAGCTTGGTACTTTAAATTGCTAATGAACCTTTATTTTGTTATAGAACACCAGATGCTTGTTCATCTTTTTTGAAAAAGAGGTTGTTTTTCATCTTATTTTTAGGCACTATTTGCAAACGTTTTTTTGCTACTGCATTTTTCCTTTTCACCTATATGATCTTTAAGTTACAAACATTTTTACAGTATTCGCTTCAAAAACGACTAATTCAAGTTTTTATATTACCATACATTAGAAAAACTTGGCTTGTCGCCAAGTCTTCATGGCGAAAGCGATCGTTTTTCTTATACGATAAAGTGAAACTTCATTCCGTGGAATGCTTTTTACACGGAATGTTAGTACCGCAAGAGTATGACCTAAAGGCCCTTGAAACAATCGGGAATTTAGGTACCGTTTTCTCCCACTTTGAACCTTTGCATGAACTCAGGTCTTGAAGTGGGAAACTTACGGCACCTTACATGCGGGATAAAGTGAAACTTCATTCCGTGGAATGCTTTTTACACGGAATGTTAGTACCACAAGGGTATGACCTAAAGGCCCTTGAACCAATCGGGCATTTAGGTGCCGTTTTTCTTTTATGTTCACAATGCATAATAGATTTTAGAATTGAGGAAAGTACGGCACCTTCTATGCGGGATAAAACTTAAAATTTTTTACTTTCCTATAGTACAAAAAAACGCCGAGCAGTTCTTTAGGTAGCCTGATTTATCGCCATGAGAGATAAGCTATTTCATGATCTATCATACTATGAATGACAATGAATTAAAACGACTTTAACTCATACTGCTTAGTCGAGAAAGTCTAGACAGACCTTTTACGTTTATTTGCTCTGATTATTTACCGCATTAAATTGTTATAATATAGATTTGACAGAAATAAAAGGTCGGAAATTATGCAGAGCGTGTCTACTACTTGAGAAATGTACACAAAATAGAATACCTCAAAACCCTATTCACCTTCAAATATGGGAAAAATCAAAAGAACTAGATCGTATGAACAGGATATCAAATGAAGGGAAATGGCTCTATCGGATAAGAAAAGAAAAAATGGAACGTAGCTTGGCGGATTCAAAAGAACTGCATGGGCTATGGCTATGGTATTGTCGTATGCGCTTTAAAGAAATGCGAGCGGGCATTATTGACAACTATCTTTCAGATGAATGCTCTCCCCCTCGGATAAGTTTTTTCAAATAAATAAAAGGTGAATACCGCGAGACTGCTTCCGGAAAAAAAGCTACCCGAGACCCCGCAGTTGTGGTTTTCCATGAGGAGGCTCAGTCGTTCGTCCGCGCCAAAGCAATTAGTATTTGCCTGAACATGCACAACAAGCTGACTGTTTAGTTTCTGTGTTCTTTCTTACGAATAACGTGCAAGCGCTTGAGACCGGAAGCTAGACAATGAAACTACTTTCAAAAAAGATATCTACCTAACAGAAACAGTTATAAATTCGGTTTAGTTCATAAACAGAAAACAAGATAATACTTTGCAAACCTCCTTTTTTGTTTTACGATAGATGTAAGTAAAAGTTAACTGGAGGGGCTGAAATGGAATTAACTGTTTATTTGGCTGGTCAAATTCATGACAACTGGCGCGATGAAGTAAAGCGATTAGCAGAAGAAAGGAAGCTGCCTTTACATTTTGTTTCTCCGCAGACGGATCATGAACGTTCTGATAACGTTGGGGAAGCGATTTTAGGAAAACAGCCAAATTCGTTGTATAAAGATGAAACCGCTTCTAAAATCAATAATTTTAGAACACAAGTGTTATTGGAAAAAGCAGATATTGTAATCGCCTTATTTGGAGAAAGTTATAAACAGTGGAATACTGCTATGGATACAAGCCAAGCTATTGCATTAAATAAACCGACTATTATTATCCGTCCTGAATCACTTATTCATCCCTTGAAAGAATTATCTGAAAAAGCAAATGTTACAGTGGAAACGATAGAGCAAGCATTAGATGTTATTCAGTATATTTATGAGTAATACATGTAAAGCCTGTAGTATCCGAATACTACAGGCCATTTTTTAGTAACCAGTTGGCGAAATTACTTCTCTCCCTTTAAGCCGCGCTATCAAACAAAATACGGCTTAGCGGTTTTCATACTCCCATTGTCCTCGTAACAATTCAACTACGTGTGCAAACATCTTTTGCCTTGTAATACGATCATTCGTAAAAATGCCGACTGCTCCTTCCTTTTTACGTACTAGATACCGATTGACATAATTATCCATTATATCACCAAGTTCTTTACCTTGAAGCAATTGTTCCGTAATTTCTAAAGGAAGAAGAATACGTGCTCCACTAGCCGCATAAACCTTTTGTTCAGGAGTTATTAAGGCACCCCAATTACATAAAAATAACTGGTTACCAATGAACATTACTCCTCCTTCTAATCCGATTGCAATTGGTGATGGCGTGATATTCATACAGGCAAATGCACGATTAATTGCTCCCCTTTTAGTTTCTTCATCAGAGAATGGTTGTCTCGAGACACCTGAATCTACATCTACTTGAGAAATGGAAGCTTCAGGAAAAACTTCCTGTACTGCTTTTACTTTTGCTGGATTTAATGAACCAATAATTATATTCATATACTAACTTCCTTTTATATAGTGAAACTTCATGCCATGGGAAAATTTTTTATCCACATGAGATATTACTTCTAACTAATTTACTTTTAATGACAGACTTTCAGCACATTCGGATCCCATTGAAAAAAGTATTTTACTGCGATTGGATGTAACATCTAATTACACAGAGCGCTGAATTTGCTTTAATGTTGTTTCATTGAGCATTTTTACAAGTTGAATTAATAATTCCTTTGCAGCCGCATAATCATCTACATGAATAATGGAAGCAGAGGTATGAATGTAACGGGAACAAATACCTACAACAGCAGAAGGAACTCCATTATTTGTTAAATGAACACGCCCTGCGTCCGTACCGCCTTGTGAAACAAAATATTGGTATGGAATATGATTGCTTTCTGCAATGTCCAAAATGAAATTTTTCATCCCTTGATGTGTAATCATGGAGCGGTCAAAGATACGTAACAAAGCACCTTTACCTAGATGACCAAATTCGTCCTTTTTACCCGCAGCATCATTTGCAGGAGAAGCGTCCAATGCAAAGAAGACATCTGGTTTAATTTTATTTGCAGCTACTTGTGCTCCTCTTAAGCCAACTTCCTCCTGAACCGTTGCTCCAGAAAATAATTGGTTTGGCAAAGTCACATCTTGTAATTCTTTTAAAAGCTCAATAGCTAAACCGCAACCATAGCGGTTATCCCAAGCCTTAGCCATAATTTTCTTCTTATTTGCCATCGGTGTAAAAGGTGTTAGAGGAACAATGGATTGACCTGGTCTAATACCAATCCGTTCCGTATCTTCTTTATCGTCTGCACCAATATCAATAAGCATATTCTTTATTTCCATTGGTTTCTTTCTTTGTTCTTCTGTCAAGTTATGAGGTGGAATAGAACCTACAACTCCTATAACCGGCCCATTATCAGTCATAATTTGCACTCGTTGTGCAAGTAATACTTGATTCCACCAACCACCCAATGGTTGAAAGCGAATCATCCCATTTTTAGTAATTTTGGTAACCATGAATCCTACTTCATCCATATGACCTGCTACCATTACTCTTGGACCTGTTCCCTGTTTCACCCCAAAAACGCCACCTAAATTGTCCTGAATGATCTCATCTGCATACTTTGCAAGTTCTTGCTTCATAAAAGTACGAACACGCTTTTCATCCCCTGGAGCACCTTGTAGCTCCGTTAATTGTTGAAAAAGCGATAACGTTTCTTGATTCATATCGTAATCTCCACCTTCGACTTATATGTAATACATTAATTATAACGGAATCAATCAAATAATTTCCAGTTATCTCATTTCTATAACATTTAATATGAGTTGTTTATACCTTATGAAAACTTTTTTATTTTCTATTTTTTTACGAATACGATATACTATCTTGTAAGAACATAGAAATAATCGTATGATTTAAATTGAAAGCAAGAGGTGAATGAAAATGGGTATGAAAAAGACAGTTCTTGCATTAGGAGTCGGAATAGCAGTTGGCTACTTTGCTAAGCAGCAACTAGATCAAGTGAAAAAAATCACCCCTGAGAAAGCGTTAAAACAAGCGAAAGAAACCTTTAAGAAACAGGGGCCGATTAGCGGTTCATGGATCTATATGCAGCCCCAAGAAGTAGAAAAAAATGGTTTGCTTTATAACGCCTATCGTGGAGGAGTAACACGTAATCTTGATGGAGAAAATAAGCAATATGAATTCTATGTGGATGTGGACACCGGAGCTGTGATTGATTCTGTTCAAACAGCATAACTGCTCCCTAAGTTAAGCTGTTTGGAATGAGCAGCTTAACTTAGGCTTTATTCATGTTGCCATCCTTATTTTATCCTACTATGTCATAATCTATCTGAATCATTTCCCTAGCAAATTCGTCAAACCGAGTCACTTTGAATAATGAAGTTTCCCAAAGCCATATTTAATGTTCCCGCTTTACTGTATTCATAACCTCACCATGTCGATTCCATTTAATTGCTCGATAATAAGCGTCATGATAAAACGTATACCATGCCTGTTTTTTAAAACCGTACTGCATCCACTTTTCCTTTTGATGTACAGAAGTTACGGGATAATCATCGTATGCTAAAACCCACAATTTGTTTTGATGTGCATGAGTGGGCATAATATCTGCCATATGAATGAAGTGGTCGTCACCATCTTCAAATAAAATTAGACTATGCCCATCACTATGACCACCTGTATGGATCATTTTTAAACCCTTTGTAATTTCTATTTTATCCGTAAATGTTTTAACTCGATCAACAATTGGTTTCCAATTGTTATGCCAATAAGTGTTTACTGATCGAATATTTGGATTTCTCATCTCATACCATTCAATCGACGATGTATAAATAATTGCCCGCTCAAATACTGGCTCAAAATTATTGCCCACCTGTTTTGTTAAACCGCAAGCATGATCGAAATGAAGATGAGTCATTAAAATTATATCAATATCGTTTGTCGATAATCCAAGCAGAGCAAGAGATTCTTCTATTTGTGTCTCTTCTAAAACACCAAAATTTCGTAACTGCTTTTGCGTTAGCTTCCCTTTTCCTATACCACTATCAATTAAATAATTCTTCCCATCTAGCTGCATTAAAATTGGATCTGTTCTTAATTCTATTTGATTTTTTTCATTTACTGGGTATTTCTTCTCCCATAATACTTTTGGTACTACTCCAAACATTGCGCCGCCATCTAAAAAAGTAACGCCACCCCGTAACCATGTTAACTTCGCTCTCCCTACGTTAAGATGTTCCATCATTTTCCCCCATCTGTTTTTAAAACATTTTCAATTTTGATAAATTTTAATAGTTATAGTTTATCAAAACTCCTCTAATGTCTCAAATAAACATAGATATGGCTATATATAAAACAAATCATTTTAAAATGTAGGCATGGCAACAAAATATTTGTATAAATTTGACCGATTAAAAGAAAAAGAATCAAAACCTGCTATAGCTTGAACGCAGAAGCAAATCTAGCCATAAACATTCAGCCACGACAAGCAGTAAAGCTCCAATGAGGAGGCCGCTAACGCCAAGGTGAGTGAAGCTACTTTCAAAGTGCTACACGCCGGAAAAGATATGGGTAAATGTAATATAAAAATTATCGACCATGAACAAGTTTTATAATTGGCTGAATGAAAATAGCCGAGCAATGTTTACCATTTCGCTCGGCTGTTTTCATTCACTGCATTTTTTTAATTTTACACGACAGCGGTATATAGGCTGACCCTTAGCAGCGAACTTCTCCTCATATTCTGTTATACAGTTCGTCGGATCATCCAGACTGTGGAGATCTAAGTTGACTTCCTCCAACTCCATTCCGTTTTTAGAAAAACTTACTAATGAATATTCAAATAATCCCATATTATCTGTTTTAACAATGATTTCACCGTTTGGATGTAACACATTTTTATATTTTTCTAAAAATGTAAAATACGTTAACCTCCGCTTTTCGTGACGGTTTTTTGGCCAGGGATCTGAAAAGTTCAAATAAATAACAGACAATTCATTTCTCGCAAAAAATTCTGGTAAGCGATTAGCATCTTCATTCAACAATCGAATATTAGGTAATCCTGAATCAATGACTTTTTGTGCTGCTGTCACAATAATATTTTTAGCAACTTCGAGTCCAATAAAATTGATATGTGGGTATTGCTTAGCCATTTCTACAATAAATTGGCCTTTTCCCGTACCAATTTCCAAGTGGATTGGTGCTTTATTGCCAAAAAGCGCATGCCAGCAATTACGATTTTTTTCAGGATTGGGAATAACTATATTTGTATGATGACGTAAAAATTCATCCGCCCACGGTTTATTACGTTGACGCAATTTCGAATCCTCTCTTTCTGTTACGAAGGTATAGAATTTAAATGATGAACGATACTAAGATTAGAGGTGATTCTAATGACATTAAACATAAACCATCAACTAACCTTACTTATGGATTTATTAGATGAACAGCGGAACGATTGTTGCGGCAATGTAGCCGAGTACGAGCAAATTACAAGACTAGTTAAGTCATTGATGCAAAATAATGACTTAACCGACCAGCAATTACAACAATTGCTCCCTGAAATATATGCATATGGTAAAGATGGTGAGTCTTCATCAAACATTGAAGCGCATATTACAGCTAATAACCAACAATTGGCAACATGGGTGGAAGCAATTCATCAGACCAATCTAAATTAAGACCTTGATTTGGTTATTTAAATCATGAAGATTAGTTAAACGTTCGACAAATTTACTATTTTCATCACGTTCTTTATGCCAGCACAAATAATATAGTGTATCAATCAATAAATACCAATACATCCGGCCTATTAAATGATCATCTTCAGCAATACCATAACTATTTAGCCATTCCTTCCAGTTTTCTTTTGGAATATACCAATTTAAGATCATGCCATAATCAATAACCGGATCAGCTATTAACGCATTATCCCAATCGATAAGATATAAATGACCTTCATCCGTCAAAAGTAAATTATTATGATTTAAATCCCCATGACACACAACTAATTTTTGTTTTCTTGTAATAGGGAGCAGCTTTTCCAAATAATCTAATGAAGTTTTAACCTGTTCGTGCTGTAAGCCTGTTTGTGTTAAGCGCTCCTTAATCATCCTAAAACTATCATCCGAGGTAATTGGTTTTTTTCCCAATCTCATTAGCATGTATAGTAATTCAGACGACTGATGAATTTTACGTAACAAGTCTGCAACACGTAAATGCTGCATTTCTGCTGGTTTTAATTCCCTACCTTCAAGCCATTCCTGTGCTGTAATTACATCGCCGTTTTCCATTCGCTTTGTCCAAATTAGTTTTGGCACGATCCTTTCAGCTGACAGGACGGCTAAAAATGGAGAAGAATTTCTTTTTAAAAATAGCCGCTGATTATCCTTCGTTGCTAAGTAAGCATCTCCAGTTAATCCACCTGCTGGAGCTACTTCCCAATCACTGCCTAGAACTCGCTTCAGCCAGTTCAACATATATTCCTCACATCTTTCAAAATTTAGCGTTCAATAATATATTTTATCGATATCCAGTCAAAAATACAAATATCAATGTTAGATCCATTAAAATTCATCAGAAACAAATTCAAATTCGTCCCTTTCTTCTTCCCACTCTGGCCTTTTTACGGAAGTTGTTTGACAATGTTTTAACAATATTTCAGCTGTCTTCAGTTGATGACTTTTAAGTGGTGACGAAATATTTCTTCTTTGCCTAAACCAAGATTCATATTGATGCATTCCAATAAGTTTAGTTTGGTAAGGTTCTTCTAGAAAATGAATTGGATTTTCTTTTGCAAGCACCGTTTTTTGAATCGGAAGCTGTACTTCATGGTGATTTAATATGCTCTTAATAATTTGTTCTGTTCGCTTCAATGCAATTTGCGGACTTAGCATTTTGCGTTCTTCATCATTTTCTTTCACTATCCAGGTTCGTTGATTCTGAGCTATAATAGTTGCATCCTTTTCAGCTCTAATTTGGCTAATTATTTCAATACCTACTGGTGTAATTAAAATTATTTCACCATCTACCGGAGCTTTTTTAATATTAAAAACAGGATAATACATAAAAAGATACGTATCAGGGAAACGTTGTAAAAAATACCTGATTTCCGGGTCTTCCACCCATTGTTTATCTACAAATGAAATATCTGTGACAGTGGAAGTTGCCCATTTTAATTGAATTTGCAATAGCTTATCAAGAAAATATCGTTTTAATTCTTCTTTCGTATCTGGAAGATCATACAAATCAGCTTCTATGTTTTCTTCATCATGTACTGATTTCGATTTTCGTTTCCAAATCTTCCAGCGTGGATGATGCTCTTCTGATGTTTCCACATTTACTTTGACTTCAGATAAATCTTCCCGTTCTTCCCAAAGAGCTATCAATTTGTTCCAATTCTCATTTTTTAAGCGAATGAATTGACTTGGATACCGAAATGCATTCCATTCATATCTCGAAACATAATCCTGCAATTTAATTAATTGCGCCAGTGCCTCCACCTCCCTTTGCTGTAATAATAGCTTCCATTCGATATGTTGGAGACTCCTTTGGAAAAATCCGATAAATTAAAAATTGATCTACATCTAAACGCTTTTGTTCAGTAAAGTTCCTTTTAATATGTTCTATTTCATCAGGCATCGAATTCGATCCGTTCCATTTTTTTGCCAATGTAATGTGAGGAGTATATGAACGTCGTTCAGGCACAAATCCTTCGTGACTTACCACGGATTCAACTTGTTGCTGCAAATCAGCTAACGCTTCTGATAATTCAACGGCAGCATAAAGGACTCTAGGCTTTGCTGAAGTGCCAAACATGCCAATACTGCCCACTTGGATGTGAAATGGGGTAAAGGAAATAGCATGCAACCTTTTTATTAGATCCTTCAATTTAATATCGGGTACTGGACCTAAATACTTTAAAGTTATATGCAAATCTTGAATGTTCGTCCACTGTTTATAAGGTAAAATAGTTTTTAACTCAGATTGCCAGTCCGCTAAAAATTGTTGCAATCGTTTTGGTAAAGGGATAGCAATAAAATAATGTGGAAAATTTGACATCGTTTAACCTCCCGTCTTCGTTCTCACTACGACTTGGTTAATAATTCAAGTTCATCCTCCGAAAGTTCGCGGTATTCTCCAAGATTCAGCTGGCTATCAAGGCTTAATTTTCCCATTTTTGTACGTTTCAAATAAATTACCTTTTTATCTATTGCTAGAAACATTCGTTTTACTTGATGAAACTTCCCTTCTGAAATAACAATCTCAACTTCGGATACATCTCCTTGCTGTATAATTCTTAATAAAGCAGGTTTTGTAATATAACCGTCATTCAAACGGACTCCTCTTGCAAAGTAATTACAATCTTCTTCTGTTACTACTCCCTTTACCTTTGCATAATAAGTCTTATCCACATGCTTTTTTGGCGATAATAATTGATGAGCTAACTCGCCATTATTTGTTATAAGTAATAGTCCTTCTGTATCTTTATCGAGCCGTCCAACCGGAAATGGACGAAATCTCTTTATATCAGAGGGTAGCAGATCAATAACTGTTTTTTCCCGCTTATCCTCTGTTGCTGAAATAACTCCGGGAGGTTTATGCATCATCATATATACATATTTTTGATAGTGAATAGCTGTTTCATTTACTTTTATAACATCTGAATTCTCATCAACATGCATTGTTCCATTCTTTATTATAGCACCATTCACCGTGACATAGCCTTTCTTGAGTAATGTCTTTACATTTTTGCGACTACCTACTCCAGCATTGGCTAATAATTTATCAAGCCGCATTTATTTCGCTCCTATCGTCGGAATAATTTATCTAAAAAGCCAATTCGCCTTCCTAATACTCTTTCCATTAATGTGGAATAATAGGCTAAGCCTAAATAAACCATTCCACCCGCAACGACACACACGGTTAAAACTATACTCATGCCAAATCTGCCTTCTGGTACGACCAAATACAACAAAAATCGAAGTAAAATGATAATCAAGCACATAATCGCAATAAATATACCGATTAAGATCGTTCGTTTCATTAATTGCTTATACGAAAATTGGATTGCTGTGCTTATTCGCCAAAGATTTAATATCACAGCTATTCCAGCTGCTAAAGCTGTGCCAAAAATCGCTCCTTTAGCACCGAACACATAAATAAGTTGAATATTGAACAGTAATTTTACTAAGACTCCAGCAGACAAACTAATAACAGCAAAGCGCTGTTGATTAATGCTTTGCAAAATAGATGACGATACCGTAAACAAGCCAAAGACAAGCGCTACCGGTGCATACCACGCAAGTAACTGACCAGATATCTGGATATTATCTATCCCAAATAATGTACCATATGCTTCTTTCGACAAAATAGAAAGTCCTACAGCAGCAGGTAAGATAAGAAACATAATTATTTGAAGCGCTTGGTTAATCTGTTTTTCTAAAAATACGCTGTTTTTCTGCGTAAATGATTTTGTCATCTCCGGTAAAATCGCAAGCGACAAACCTGTAGCCAGTGTAACAGGAATAATTACAAGCTTATGACCATAAAAATTCATAGCTGAATAAGCAAATGCCCAAATATCTTCTTGATTACTCGCTACCATTGCTCTTTCAAAAGTAAATTGATCAATCAATTGATAGACAGGTGTAGCTAGACCAACTAAAATAAATGGACCGGCATAACGAAACAACTCAGCAAGCATGTCGCGTGTGCGAAGATCATGTGTATAAATTTGCTGTTGCAATTGTCTTTGTATGTACGGCTGACGTTTACGCCAGTATACCCATAAAACAAAACAAGAAGCGACCGCCCCTAAAAACGCAGAAAAGGTAGAAAAACCAACTGCAGCTATTACAGAACCATTTAATACTGAAACAATAACAAATGATCCACCTAATATAAATGCAATACGGACAATTTGTTCCATAATTTGGGATATTGCTGTAGGGCCCATGGAATGATGACCTTGAAAAAATCCCCTTACAATGCTCATCGCCGGTATTAAAATAAGGGCAAAACTGACCATTTTAATTACAAATGCCACATCAGCAGAAGTAATGCTTTTCGCATCTTGACTTGTAATCATTTGCGCTGCCAACCAATCCGCACTAAAAAACATTGCAAAGAACGCTAATACTCCTGTTCCGATCATTAGCGCCATGCCCGTACGGAACATTCGCATCCCTGTTTCATAATCTCCGACAGCATTATACTTTGCCACAAATTTAGATACAGCTAGCGGTACACCTACAGTAGACAAGCTAATAAAAATATTATAGGGTGTATAAGCATATGCAAACAAGGTACCACCAGTTGCACCAACTAACGAATTAAATGGAATGACATAAATCATTCCGAGAAATTTGGAGAGAAAAGATGCTCCAGTTAATAACATAGTTCCACGTACAATATTTGACATTATTTCACCTGCATTTACCAACATTTAGTTAAAAAGCTTCTATATAGTATTTAGTAGACATTCAATCTAGCTTATGACCTATTTTATCACACTTTTCGTTCATGCTAATCAATTTATGGCGACATCTTTTACAAAAAACGTAAAAGAGAATTCTCCTGCTATGTTTTTTCATGCAAGAAGGGCCTTAAAGTTTCTGTACAATTTCATACTCAAATATATAGAGTTAAATTCCAGTGCATTGTCACGCCATCAAGATCATGATACGATACCATACGGAAAGGAATGAAGGAAATTGTTTTATGATGTTGTTATTATCGGCGGCGGTCCCTCTGGCATAATGGCTGCGATCGCTGCGGCTGAATCCGGAGCTAATACATTATTAATCGAAAAAGGGAATAAACTAGGGAAAAAACTGGCTATTTCAGGAGGAGGTAGATGTAATGTAACGAATCGACTACCTCAAGATGAGGTGATTAAACACATCCCTGGAAATGGCAAGTTCTTATACAGTGCTTTTTCTATATTTAATAATTATGATATTATCGAGTTCTTTACAAAGCTAAATGTCCCTCTTAAGGAGGAAGATCATGGTAGAATGTTCCCTGTATCAAATCAGTCTAAAACAGTAATTCAAGCCCTATTAAACCGTATGGAAGAACTTCATATAAGTATTCGTTTAAATGCTCCCGTTAAAACAATTCATTTCGCAAAGCCTAACCATTCAATTATCCTCCAAAATGGTGATGAAATTCAAGCGAAATCTGTTATTGTTGCAGTTGGTGGTAAGGCCGTTCCCCATACAGGTTCAACCGGTGATGGCTATGCTTGGGCAAAAAAAGCCGGGCATACCGTGACAGACCTTTATCCTACAGAAGTTGCATTAATTTCTAAAGAACCATTTATTAATAATAAAACACTTCAAGGAGTATCGTTACGAGATATAAAATTATCTGTACTTAGTAAAAATGGGCGGAAAATAATTACTCATCAAATGGATATGATATTCACCCATTTTGGTGTTTCCGGTCCTGCTGTTTTGCGTTGTTCTCAATTTGTGGTTAAGGAATTACGGAAAGGACAAACAGCAGTACCAATGGTCATTGATTTATTTCCTCATATTTCAGAACAAGAACTAATCAGGGAGTTTCTTGACTTAATACATGTAAATCCGAGAAAAACCTTTAAAAATTTGTTGAAGGGGTGGGCCCCAGAGAGATTTATCACTTTTTTATGTCAGCGACACCATATTCATGAAGAACAAAAAGCAGGCACTATTTCAAAACAGATTATCCATCAATTTTCACACCATTGTAAACATTTTATATTTCATGTACATGATTCTTTGCCACTAGATAAGGCATTCGTTACTGGTGGTGGAGTATCCATTAAAGAAATTGTCCCAAACACAATGAAATCAAAGCTAATGGATCGTTTATATTTCTGTGGAGAAATTCTGGATATTCATGGATATACCGGTGGCTATAACATTACATCTGCATTCGTTACTGGGAGAATAGCAGGCTTAAATGCAGCTATTGAATCCTCTACTGGTAGTTGATACCTTGAATGTTTTTTGAAAAGATGTTCAACCTAAATAATGTCTATTTATCACTATAAGGGCAGAGAAAGGGTTGGTTATTGTGCAAAGAAACGGAATTTGGTTACCGCTTATTGCTTCTGTAGGTGTTGGTGCAGCAACGTTTTACACGATGACAAAGAACAATCAAAAATTTGGACAAACCATGCAAAAGATGATTCCATTTGTATCGCAAATGGCAAATTCTAATACTGCTAATGCTGGTGGGGCTCAGCAATTAGGCCCTTATGGTATGAGCTAAATAGATAAAGCGCACCGGATAATGGTGCGCTTTTTAAATTTGTAATTTTTTTGTCATCTGTTTGTTAAAAAATTCTTTAATTATGTTAGACGAATTTATTAAATTTGTGTAAAATAGATGTTATTATACCTGAAGGGAGGATACCATATGAAAAGCTTTGGTTTATTATTTCGAATATTTTTAGCAATTATACTAGGTATTGCTATTGGTTCTTTCGTTAATAATTGGTTTATTCGCTTTTTTGCTACTTTTAATGACATTTTTGGTAGTTTTTTAGGATTTATTATTCCTTTAATTATTATTGGTTTTATTGTTCCGGGTATTGGATCATTAGGTAAAGGTGCAGGTAAATTATTGGGCTTAACTGCTGTAATCGCTTATACATCGACTATTATTGCTGGTATCATAGCATTTATATCAGCGAAATTGCTTTACCCAAGCTTGTTAACCCAACAATCTCTACAATCATTTTCCGATCCTTCCAAAGCATTAAGCAGTGGGTTTATTGAAATAGAAATGCCACCCCCTATGGAAGTGATGACTGCATTATTACTCTCGTTTGTAATTGGTTTGGGAATCGCAGCGATTAAAGGAGATGTACTTTATAAATTATCACTTGATTTTCGTGATATCATTCATTTAGTTATTGAAAAAGTGATCATCCCATTACTACCTTTTCATATTTTCGGGATTTTTGCTAATATGACTGCTGCTGGTCAAGTTAGCACGATTTTATCGGTTTTTGCTAAAGTGTTTGTCATGATCATTGTTCTGCATTTACTCTACTTATTTTTACAATATAGCTTTGCTGGTATGATAAGTAAACAAAACCCTATCAAAATGATTCAAACAATGGCACCAGCATATTTCACAGCGCTTGGGACACAGTCTTCAGCTGCAACTATCCCTGTCACCTTGAAACATGCAAAAAAACTAAAAGTACGAAGCAGCATTGCTGACTTTACAATACCATTATTGGCGAATATCCATCTTTCTGGAAGTACTATCACAATTGTTAGTTGTGCACTAGCTGTAATCTTCTTACAAGGGGATGCTGCATCATTTAGTACCATATTCCCCTTTATTATTATGTTAGGATTCACTATGGTTGCCGCACCTGGTGTACCAGGAGGTGCAGTGATGGCTGCGGTGGGTCTATTGAAAAGCATGCTTGGCTTTGATGCTACCATGGTATCGCTTATGATTGCATTATATCTGGCACAAGATAGTCTTGGTACAGCTTGTAATGTAACTGGAGACGGTGCTATTACTTCAATTACTGATACGTTAAGGAAAAGAACCGCAAAAGAAGAAGCAAGTATTTTGTAATGAATGAAGGGACTGACCCAAGAGACTGCTAATAAGTGGTTTTAAGGTCGGTACCTTTATTTATTCAACCTGAATGGTGGTATCGGTATAAAACAGATACCTGTCGAGATAAAAGACGGGCCTTGTCAAATGTGGTGGCAACTTCCACCAACTGTTTTGATTTCACATGATTTTTTTAATCTCTTGTTGCTACAATACAATATGTTTCATTCACTCAAAGCTTTTAATCCCAAATGAATTACGTTTTAACAGTTTTATGGTATTATTTACTTCTGCCATATAGCCATTGTTAAATGGGTACATAAACGAATGTACAATTTCTTTTTTCCAGCATTAGAATGTTCCTTACACGCTGAAATGCTTCCAAATTGGAGCTTTTCATAGCTTCCATACAGGATTCCAAGCTTGATTTTGCGTTTTTGTTACTTTCTTTAACCATATATCTAGCTTATTTTTAACTGGTAGGCTTCTTCTAAGCAAGGATCTATAAGAAGCAGCTTGACCGCCTTTTCTTTCTCGTCTTCATTTAACTTATAAAGCGATTTCCATATTAATTTTTTACTTCGCTTTACCGTTTCTTCACAACGCTCTTCATCTAATGCTCCATAAACCTGTTTCATATAGTGAAATCGATCGGTTATGATCAGTGGGCTTTCCCAACAGTATGTTTAAAGGATTTGGGTAAATTCATCAAGACGATTTTCACACTTCCAGTATCACAGGACTGTTATTAGGGATTAAAACCAAAACATATGGACATATAGAATTATGAGCGATTAAAAATGGTGGATTGCTGGTTAAAGGGGGAGGAAATTCTGTACAGACTTCTATAAAATGATGTTACCTATTGTCTGGTAACTCAAAATTATCAAAAGAGGGGGAAGGCAGATATTTTTTTGTTTGCTTATAAAACCTTGTCGAGATAAAAGACACCACCACATTCAGTATCAGTCACACAAAAAAACTGACCATTTAAAAAAGGTCAGTTTTTCTTAGTATGCCTGGCGGCGTCTTACTCTTGCAGGGGCAAAGCCCCAACTACCATCAGCGCTGGAGAGCTTAACTTCTGTGTTCGGTATGGAAACAGGTGTGACCTCTCCGCTATTGCTACCAGACATACTTATGATTTTACTGTCTTTGTGAGCTTCTAAAAAATAGGCACAAGCCTTATTATAATTGTTTTCGTAAAAAAAGCAAGTACTTTTCATCAAAAAATATGGATCATACCTTAAAAACTAAATAAGAGATCATTCAACGACTATCTTTCCATTAGATTTAGTTAAGTCCTCGATCGATTAGTATTCGTCAGCTTCACGTGTCACCACGCTTCTACCTCGAACCTATCTACCTCATCATCTTTGAGGGATCTTACTCACTTGACGTGATGGGAGGTCTCATCTTGAGGGGGGCTTCATGCTTAGATGCTTTCAGCACTTATCCCTGCCACACGTAGCTACCCAGCTGTGCTCCTGGCGGAACAACTGGTACACCAGCGGTGTGTCCATCCCGGTCCTCTCGTACTAAGGACAGCTCCTCTCAAACCTCCAACGCCCACGACGGATAGGGACCGAACTGTCTCACGACGTTCTGAACCCAGCTCGCGTACCGCTTTAATGGGCGAACAGCCCAACCCTTGGGACCGACTACAGCCCCAGGATGCGATGAGCCGACATCGAGGTGCCAAACCTCCCCGTCGATGTGAACTCTTGGGGGAGATAAGCCTGTTATCCCCGGGGTAGCTTTTATCCGTTGAGCGATGGCCCTTCCATGCGGGACCACCGGATCACTAAGCCCGACTTTCGTCCCTGCTCGACTTGTAGGTCTCGCAGTCAAGCTCCCTTCTGCCTTTACACTCTGCGAATGATTTCCAACCATTCT